>JBFFZF010000257.1:0-6117 GCA_041568755.1 Longimicrobiales bacterium
AACCTGTCGGTCCGCGGTGGCGGTGAGAGCTACAACTTCTACCTGTCCGGTGAGCGGGCCGACGAGCAGGGCGTGTTCATCAACAACGTGAACCGCCGCAACGCGGCGCGCGCCAACTTCGGCTTCGTGCCGTCCGAGCAGCTCAACTTCGCCGTCAACGTCGCGTACTCGCAGCTGCGCACGCAGCTGCCGCTTTCCGACAACTCGTCGAACAGCATCCTGCGCACCGCGTATCGCGGCCGGGCCGGCGCGTCGAACGACCAGTTCTACCCGGGCTATCGCGGCTTCTCGCCCGAGTGGAGCAACAAGCACGACCGCGTGCAGCGGGTCGAGCGCCTGACCATGGGCGTGACCGCGAACTACAATCCGTACTCGTGGTTCCAGAACAAGCTGACGTTCGGGCTGGACCGGAACGACCGCCAGAACCGCGACTTCGACCAGATCGACCAGACCGGTCTCGCCCCGTTCGGGGCGACGGTCGCGACGGGCACGATCGATTACAGCTACCCGCTGAACCACACGTGGACCGTGGACTACGCGGGTACGGTCAGCATGGACCTGTCGGACAACTGGTCGTCGGCGTTCTCGGGCGGCATGCAGCTGGTCAAGCGGCGCGCCGAGACGACCGGGATCCGCGGTGAGGGCCTGGTGTCCAACTCGCTGAACATCGTCAGCGCGGCGGCCCAGAACTTCGGCAGCCAGAGCTTCTCCGAGCAGACCTCGCTCGGCTTCTTCGTGAACGAGCAGGTTGGCTACCGCGACCGGCTGTTCGTGACGGCGGCCGTCCGCGTCGACGACAACTCGGCGTTCGGCAAGGACTTCTCGCTGGTCGTCTATCCCAAGGCGTCGGTGTCCTACGTGATCTCGGATGAGGACTTCTTCGACGTCGGCTTCATCGACGACCTCAAGCTGCGCGCCGCGTGGGGCCAGGCCGGCAACGCGCCGGGCCCGTTCTCGGCGGACCGGACGTACTCGACCGGCCGCGTCGTCGTCGGCGACCTTGCCGCCAGCCGCCTGACCACGGCCAGCTACGGGAACCCCGACCTCAAGGCCGAGACCGGCCAGGAGATCGAGCTGGGCTTCGACGCGTCCATGCTGAATGGCCGGCTGGGCGCCGACTTCACGTTCTACCACAAGGCCACGAAGGACGCACTGCTCAACGTGCCGGCGCCGCCGTCCAGCGGCTGGACCGGCACGTTCCTCACGAACGTCGGCGAGATCAAGAACGTGGGCGTCGAGCTGGCAGTCGACGCGTCGGTCGTGCGCACGCCCACCGTGCAGTGGGATGTGATCGCCACGTTCGCGTCCAACACGAACGAGCTGGTCAGCTTCGGCAAGGACGCACAGGGCAACCCGATCCTGCTCGAGCAGACGTTCGGTGAGTTCGCGTCCGTTCAGCGGCACCGTGAGGGCTACCCGCTGGGCGGCTACTGGTCGATCGATGTGCAGCGCGACGCGACCGGCAAGCCGGTGCTCGACTCGAACGGCCGGGCCATCGTGCTGAGCTGCACGTGGGACCCGGCCAACAACGCGCCGTGCGACGAGGTGTTCGAAGGGCCCAAGGACCCGACGCGCCAGATCGGCCTGACCAACACCGTCACGCTGCTCAACAACCTGCGCCTGTACACGTTCTTCGACTACCAGGCCGGGCACTATCAGTGGTGCGCGATCTGCTCGATCCGCTCGCGGATCGACCAGAACAGCAAGGAAATCAACGACCCGAACATCTCGGCCGAGGAGAAGGCCCGCCTGCTCAGCCTGCAGACGATGGAGTTCATCTTGCCGGCCGACTTCATCAAGCTGCGTGAGGCTTCGCTGACCTACACGCTGCCCCGCACGGTGTCGTCACGGTTCGGCGTGAACCGGGCCAGTGTCACATTGTCCGGCCGCAACCTGTGGCTGTGGACGAAGTACACGGGCACCGCGGATCCGGAAGTCGCATTCACGAGCACCGCCGAGTTCACCACGTCGGATTACGCGGCCATGCCGCAGCTCCGGCGCTGGCTGGTCTCGATGAACCTCAACTTCTAAGCGGCGCACAGGAGATGATGAACATGATGAATCGAATCCAGGCGTTCCGCCGCGGCGCCGCGAGTGTGGCGGTGCTGGCGGTCCTCGCGCTGCCGGCCTGCGACACGGTCGACCGGCTGCTCGAAGCGGAGAACCCGGCACAGGTCGGCGAGGAACAGCTCGACAATGCCGCGCTCGTGAAGGTGCTCGTCAACAGCGTCGTCGGCGCACTGTCCGCCTTCTACGATGACCCGTTCATCTGGCGCGGCAGCATGTTGACCGATGAGCAGGTCACGGGGATCAACTGGGAGCAGACGGCCCGGCTGAACCAGCGCATCGCGCCGTTCAACGAGGGCGACGCGCGCACCATGTTCGGCGTGACCAGCCGGTACCGTTTCATGGGCGACAGCATCGCGGGCCGGCTGCGCACGCTGCTGCCCAAGATGAGTCCGGCGCGCAATCCTGCGGCCGATCGGGACATGGCGCTCGTTCTCGCGCATTCGGGCTACGGCCACGTGCTGATGGCCGAGGTGATGTGCGAGGCCACGATCAACGTGGGCAACAAGATCTACTCGCCGAAGGAGCTGGCGCAGCTGGCCATCCCGAAGTTCGAGGAGGCGATCACAGTCGCCCTCGCAGCCAACGCAGCCGACGTGGCGAACCTGGCCCGCACGGGCCTGGCCCGCGCGGCGCTGCTGGCCGGGGACAAGGCCAAGGTCATGTCGGCCGCGGCTGCGGTGCCGGCCACGTTCAACTGGTGGGTCGAGTACAAGGAGACGGTCGTCGAGAACATCCTGAACGCGCGTGTTACGGGTTCGAACCACTCGCTGGGCGTGCACCCGCGCTTCCTGAACGGCACGTTCGGGACGCAGAACATCGTGGCGACGCAGACGGACCCGCGCATCCAGCACACGACGCGCTGGACGCTGGGCCACAACCGTCTGACGCAGCTGTACAAGCCGTTCCAGTCGCTGCCGTACAGCGGCTACAACGGCGCGATCCAGGCGTCCGGCGGCACGCCGCTGCTGTACGAGCTGGGCACGGACATCAAGCTGGCGTCCGGGCTCGAGGCGATGCACCACTACTACGAGGCCGCCGGCCCGACGGGCACGGGCCCGATGGGCTCGACGCTCGATTTCGTGAACGCTCGCCGCACGTTCGGCAAACAGACGACGGTGAACCTGTCGGGTGAGGCGCTGATGGCCGAGCTGCGCGAGCAGCGGGCGCGTGACCTGTACATGGGCGGCTTCCGTCTGGGCGACCTGCGGCGTTACGCTGCCAGCGGCGTGAACGATCCGCGGCACGTGTTCCCGACGGGCAACCATCCCAACGCGCAGTGGGGCCCGTACGGCGATGCCACGTGCTACCCGCTGCCGAACACGGAGTACGAGGGCAACCCGAACATCCGGCGGGGCGCCTGACCAACCCGTTCGGTTGAAGCACGCGAGGGGCGTGGCGGGTGTCCGCCACGCCCCTCGTCTCATCCGTTCGGATCCGGTCCGGCGGACCGGGTCTCGATGTGCACGCCCGACTCGAGCGTACGGTGCACGGGGCAGCGGTTCGCGATGTCGAGGAGGCGCGTGCGCTGCGCAGCGTCGAGCGGGCCCGACAGGTGGATGACGCGATCCACGGCATCGATGCGGCCGCCGGCGTCGGCGGGCGCATCCATGCCGTGGATCTTGCGGTGCTCGAGACGGATCAGGACCTCCTCGAGCGGCCAGCCCTTGCGGTCCGCGTACAGGCGGAGCGTCATGGCCGTGCACGCGCCGAGCGCCTGCACCAGCAGGTCGTAGGGCGTGGGGCCCAGGTCGTTGCCGCCGACGGCCGCGGGCTCGTCCGCGAGTGAGGCGTGGTGGCGGACCTGCAGCTCGGTCAGCAGGCCCTGCCCGATGCGCGCCAGCACCTGGCCCTGTTCGACCAGCTGCTCGAGCGTCGGCGTTTCCGGCGGGTCGAGGTAGGGCCGGACCCAGGCCGCGATGACATCGCCCGCGTAGCGGGCATGCCGCTCTTCGGTCAACAGGTGATCGGCTTCGTGCAGGGACACGAAGCTCTTCGGGTGTTTCGCGGCCGTGTAGATGCGGGCCGCGTTGTCGATGCCGACGATGTTGTCCGTGGGCGCGTGCAGCACGAGCAGTGCGCGACGCAGGTTCGCGATGTGACGTTCGAGGTTGGCGGCGTCCAGATCGTCGAGGAACTCCTTCCTGATGGTGAATGCGCGGCCTGCCAGCACGACCCGCGCCTCGCCGCGAGCGCGGATCTCCTCCTCCGCGTCCTGCAGCAGGTGGCGGACGTGGGCGACCTCGCCTGGCGCCCCGATCGTGACGACCGCGCGCACGGCGGGCATTTCCGCCGCGGCGCACAACACGGCGGCGCCGCCCAGCGAATGGCCGACGAGAATGGCCGGAGGCATGGCCTGGGCCTCCATATGGCGGGCCGCTGCGACGAGATCGCCGACATTCGAGGAGAAGGTCGTGTCGGCGAAATCGCCTTCGGACTCGCCGAGCCCGGTGAAATCGAAGCGCAGCACGCCCACGCCGGCCTGCGTGAGTGCGCGCGACAGGTGCACGGCGGCCTTCAGGTCCTTGGAGCAGGTGAAGCAGTGCGCGAACAGGGCGAACGCCTCGGCCCGCCCCGACGGGGGCAGGTCGAGGCGTGCCGAGAGTTCAGCGTTGTTCGTGCCCTGGAAACGGATGCGTTCGGTGGACACCGTGTCCTCGCTGCGCCGGGGTGGATGTCGCTCCCGGCGCAGCGTACGGCTCAGGCGCCGGTCGCGTCCAGTCGGACCAGCTCGACGCGGCGGTTGTTCTGCCGGCCTTCCGGCGTTTCATTGTCGTCGATGGGCTGTGCCTCGCCGAACCCCTGCATCTCGAGCCGGGAGCGATCGATCCCGTACGTCTCGACCAGGTAGTCGCGCACGGCAGCGGCGCGCCGCTCGGAGAGCGCCAGGTTGGCGTCGTCCTCGCCTGTCGAATCCGTGTGTCCCTCGATGCGCAGCCGGAGGTCGGGGTGCTTCGTCAGCATCGTGCCGATCTCCTCGAGCGTGGGCGTGGACTCGGGCCGGATCGTGGCACGGTTCACGGCGAACAGGATGCCGTGGGTCCGGACGCGACCCTCCTCGGCCAGTCTGTCGTACAGATCGGTCCCGCCCTCGGCGATGCGGATGGCGCCGATCAGCAGCGGCTCCTCTTCGCTGGCCGCGTAGATGTTCTCGAACCAGATCTCGGGGGACCGTGGCAGATCGGCGTTGGGCACGTTGGCGACGCGCCGTTCCGCGACGTAGATCTTCGTGTAACGGCCGTCGACGAGGATGCGGACCGGCATGAGCCGCTTGCCGATCTCGGGGGTCCGGTTGACCGACTTCACGCCATCGCCGGAGCGCGTGTCCAAACCCGTTCCGTGGGCTACGCCGGTGCGGAAAAAGTTCGCGTCGAGGCTGCCCCAGTTGCTGCCGGAGGGCGTTTCGGTGGCGACGATCATCTGATGGTTGCCGTCGGCCATGTAGGTCTCGAACTCGATCGTGAACCGCTCGGGCAGGTCGCGTGGCAGCATGACCTTGAACGCCGAGTTGCGAGGCCCCGTGTTGCGCAGGAGGCGGCGGCCCTGCCATTCGACGATCTCCCAGTTGCCGCGCACGAATTCCAGGCGGCGCGGGAAGTCGCCGACCTTGTCCGCCTCGTAGTCCTCGTAGAACAGGACGGTCTCGCCGGGCACGAAGTCGTAGTTGGCCCAGGCGCCCTCGCCGGGTCGCGCCTCGCGGGTCGTCGCCTCGACGCCGGCCGTCCTGGCCGCATCGCCGCGGTCCGTGATGGGGACGCCATCGTCGTCCTTGATGAGCTCGCCATCCTCGTCCGTGTAGATGACCTCCTTGCCCTCGGCCTCCGCGTCCTCGAAGCAGGAGAAATCGGTGATCGCACAGCGGACGGCCTCGGCGGCCAGGCGGTCGATGCGGGCCTGCAGTTCCCGGTCGGCGGCGCCCACGACGGCTCGCTTCAGACGACTCGTGATCTGGCCGGATGCGGGAAGCGCGGGCAGCAGCAGCGCGACGGCGATGAGGCAGGTCCAGATGCGGGTGGTTCGGGCCTTCATGGTCTTCCTCCGATGGCCGGA
>JBFFZF010000258.1:0-6088 GCA_041568755.1 Longimicrobiales bacterium
AGTCCCGCGTGCGGCGTGCGCCAGCTCGATCCGCCGTCGTGGCTCTCGAAGTAGCCGTCGCCGGCGGAAACGCGCAGCGTGTCCGGCCTCTCCGGGTGGACCGCCAGCTCGTGCGTGTCGTACGGGCCGCCGCTCACGCGGTCGGTCCAGCTCCGTCCGCCGTTGTCGGTGCGGACGAGCGCGCCAGCCTCGATCGCGACCCACAGTCGTCCGGGCAGTTGCGGGTGGCACGCGATCCAGCGCACGTGATGTGTATCCGGGCGCGGCGGGAACGACCAATCGTTGGCCGACGGCAGCTGCTCGAGCGCGTCCATGCGTTCCCACGCCTGGTCCACGCCGCCGCGCCAGATGGCGCTCGGTTCGGTGCCCACCCAGACGGTGTGCGGCGCCGCAGGGCTCGGGGTGAGCGCCATGATGCGCGTGCCCTCGAGGCCGGCTGGCTGCCATGTCACGCCGGCATCATCACTGCGGAACACGCCGTCCGTGCGCGTCCCGCACCACGCGCGCCCGGGTGTCCACGGGTCCCAGGCGATGCACGTGGGGCGGCGTTCGCCCAGGCCGTCGGCGGGATGGCCGGTCGCATGGGTGTCCGTGAATCGGAGGACGGCTCGATCGGTGGCGGCGAGTAAGCGGCTCACGGGTCCTCGTCAGGGCTGCATGGGCGGGTAACGCGCAGCTTCCGCCGGCCGGCCCATGGCAAGATACATCCGGTGCAGCCGGTCGGCCGCCTCGCGGCGCACGAGGTCGCTGGGCCCCTGGGCGGCCATGAGCGTTGCGTAGCTCTCGATCGCCAGCGGCTCTGCTTCGGCATAGCGGCCCTGACCCACGAGTGCGTCCACCAGGATGTTCCGGTTCAGCGCGAGGAGCCAGTGGTCGTCCGGCAGGGTGCGCTGGCGCAGCGTGAGCGCCTCGCGAAGCGCCCGTTCGGCGTCGCGCGGGCGTTGCTGGCTGAGTGCTACGCGGCCCTCGAGCACGAGCGTGCTGGCCACCATCGGGTGGGCGTCGGGCAGGGTCGGGCCCCGGCGGCGCAGGACCTCGCGCGCGAGTGAAGCGGCGCTGTCGACCTGACCGGTCTCGAACAGCAGCCAGCCGTATCGGTTCAGCGTCCACGTGATCTCGGGGTGATCCCATCCGAGGGTTTCGCGCCGGATGGCGAGCGCGCGCTGGTAGAGTGACTCCGCCTGCGGGTACGCGTGGCGTTGCTCGAGCACGAACGCCAGCGCGTTCATGCCGGTGGCCACGTCGGGATGTGCCGATCCCAGTGTCGCCTCGGCCACGCGCAGTCCTTCGCGGTGAAGCCGTTCCGCTTCTTCCCAGCGCCCCTGCTGGCCCACGACCACCGCGAGATTGTTCAGGCTCGCGGCGAACATCGGACTCAGCGTGTCTCCGGTGTGCCGCTTGATCGCGAGCCCCTCGCGATGGACCGCCTCCGCCTCCACCAGTTCACCCCGGTACTGCAGCACATCGCCGAGGTCATCCAGCGCTCGTGCCATGCCGGCGCTGTCCGGGGACCGGCTTGCGCGATAGCGCGCGAGGGCGTCGCGGAACAGCGACTCGGCCTGCGCCGCTTCGCCGCGATCGGCGAGCACCCGACCCAGGTGGCGCATGGTGGCGGGCACGTCCGGCGCTCCTTCATCGCCCAGCTGCTCGAGCACGTCGAGCGATGTCCGGAGCAGCCGTTCCGCTTCGTCGAAACGGCCCAGTCCGCGCAGGGTCGCCCCGATGCTCGTGAACACCGCCGCCTGAAGTGCCGGCTCACCGGCCAGATCCCTTCCGGCGCGGACGACGGCGCTGTCGAGCACCTCGAGCACCGTCACATCGCGCCCCTCGAGTCGCGGGTCGGCCGCCTCGAACATCTCCTCCATGAACCGGGTGACCTGCGTCGCCTTGGCGGCCTCGCGTCGAGCACGGTCGCGTTCGGCTTCGGCCAGCGCGGTCTGCCGGATCGCGGCCGCGAGGCCGGTCAGGAGGGCGCCGACTCCCAGGAGTACGGCCAGGCTCGCGACACGGTTCCGCCGCACGAACTTGCCCAGTCGATAGCCCAGCGAGTCGGGGCGTGCCCGGATCGGGAACCCGGCCGCCCAGCGGCGCAGGTCCTCGCCCAGCGCGGCCGCTCCGGAGTAGCGTCGCTCGGGCTCGAGCTGGAGCGCGGTCAGGACGACGGTGTCGAGATCGCCGCGCAGGACGCGACCGCCGCGGCCCGCGACCGTCGAAGGGGGCGCCGGTGGTCCGGCCAGGACCTGGTCCCGGACCTCGCCGGAGGTAGCGCCCACTGCACGGAAGGGGTGGGCCCCGGCGAGGACCTCGTACAGCAGAACGCCGAGCGAAAAGATGTCCGATGCCGTCGTGATGCGGTCGCCACGGAGCTGCTCGGGACTGGCGTACGCAGGCGTGAGCGGCGCGGGTCCGGCCTGCGTGAGATCCGGCTCGTTGTCCTCGCCCGCCTCCATGATCTTCGCGATCCCGAAGTCGAGCAGCTTGACGGTCCCATCCTCCGTCACGAACACGTTGCCCGGCTTGAGGTCGCGGTGGATCACGAGATGCCGGTGCGCGTACTCCACGGCGCCGCACACCTGGCGGAAGAGGGCCACACGTTCTTCGATGCCGAGCCGGCGGTTCTCGCACCACTCCGTGATGGGCTCCCCGTCCACGAACTCCATGGCGTAGTACGGGCGACCGGCCTCGGTGAGCCCGCCATCGATGAGTGCGGCGATGTTGCGGTGCTCGAGTCTGGCCAGGATGCGGCGCTCCTGCTCGAAGCGACGGACCACGAGCGCGCTGGCACCGGCCACATCCATCAGCTTGAGCGCCACCCGCTTGCGGAAGCCGCTCTCCTCGCGGACCGCCTCGTACACATCGCCCATCCCGCCCGCGCCCACGCGCCGGGTGAGCAGATAGCTGCCGACGCGGCTGCCCGAACGATCCTCGCCGTGCGCTGGCGGTGTGACACGACGGACGCCCAGCGCCCCCGATTCGAACCGATCGGGCTCGTCCTCGAGCGCACGCGCGAGACTCGACACCTCGTCGCGGAGTCCGTCGTCGTCGGCGCATGCCGTGGCGAGAAAGGCGTCGCGCTCGGCGGACGGTACTTCCATGGCTTCCGCCAGGAGCGCGCTCACGCGCGTCCACCGCTCGGCCGCGGTGTCGGACGCGGGGGGGGTCGTCGAAGAGGGCTGCGGGTCGACGTTCATGCCTGGTTCGCGTAATCGGGCCGCGTCGCGGCTCACGGGGCGCGAGGCGCGCGCAGCCGAGGACCCAGTTCGCGCTGCAGCCATGCGCGCGCGGCGAGCCAGTCCCGCTTCACCGTGGCGAGGGAGGCGCCGACCGCCTCCGCGGTCTCGGGGAGCGAGAGTCCAGCGAAGTACCGCATCTCCACGACCTGCGCCTGGCGCGGACTCAATTCGGCGAGCCGCTTCAGCGCGTCGTCGACCGCGAGCGTCTCGAGCGCGTCGACGTCCGTGGCCGTGAGGTCGTCATCGGGCACGTCCGGGGCCTGGCGCTTCTGCGCGCTCCTGCGTCGCGCGTAGTCGGTGAGAATCCGGCGCATCGCCGCCGCCGCGACGCTGAAGAAGTGGGCCCGGCTCTGATACCGGGCCACCCGCTGATCCACGAGGCGGAAGTAGGCCTCGTGCACCAGGGCCGTGGCCTGGAGCGTGTGTCCATCGCGTTCGCGGCGGAGCTGCGCCGCGGCGAGTCCGCGCAGCTCTTCGTAGACCAGCTCGAGCACCTCATCGAACGCACGGTGATCGCCTGCTTCCACTTCGGCCAGCAGGCGGGTGACCGTGGCGGCGTCCCGAGACGGCGGGGGCGGCGGTGACGACAATCGCCCTCCCGATGAAGGTGGCCCGATCCGGTCAATCTGCCCGGTGCCGGGAACGGATGGAAGAGGTCCGTGAGCCGGTTTGCGCGCCGATCGCGCGAACAGGAGTGAATGGCGTGGCGGGCGAAGGAGCCCGGGACCGCGCCCGGCTCGAACCCCGAGGTGACCATGTCCCGCCCGTGCGGTGTGTATCGCGTGATGATGCTGTTTGCAGCCTGGCTGAGTACCGGCTGTGGAGACCCGGCGGGACCGGGTGCGTCCAATCCCGTCGCGGTCGTCTCCGTTTCGCCGGCCACCGCTACTGTCGTTCCGCAGCAGGGTCTCCAGTTCACGGCGACGCCGTCGGACGGCACGGGGAAGGCGCTGTCCGGTCGATCGATCACGTGGACCAGCAGCGCGTCAGCCGTCGCGACCGTGAGTCCGGCCGGTCTCCTGACCGCGCTCGCGCCGGGCTCGGCCGTCATCACCGCGACGGTCGAAGGGGTGAGCGGATCGGCCGCGATCACCGTTGCCGATGGCGGCTTCGTGGGACCCGGCGGCGGCACGGTCCGCTCGTCGAACAACGCAATCAGCCTGACGGTACCGGCCGGAGCGGTGCCAGCCGGCGTGGCATTCACGATGACCCCGGCGACCACACCCCCGACGCCACCGGCCGGCGCCACGGCCGTGCGCGGAACGACCTGGGTCCTCGGTCCCGCGGGCACGACCTTCGGCGCCCCCGTCACCGTGGTCATCCGGTATGACGCGGGAGCGCTGCCTCGCTGGGTCGTACCTGGTGACGTCGTGCTGATGCGGTGGGATGGGACGCGCTGGTCGAACCTCACCGACGTCGTCGTCGATCCGGTCGCGCGGACCGTGACGGGACGGACACCCGGCTTCAGCACCGTCGGCGTCTACTTCCTGAATCCGCAGGTCACCCTGACGCCCAGTCCTGCCCGCGTGAATGGCAACCAGCGCTCCGTCGTGCTCACGGCGCAGGTCTCCGGCGAAGGTCGGCTGCCGGATGCACTCCAGTTCGAGTGGACGACGACCGGATCGAACGGGCAGTTCACCGATCAGCGCGGCAACACCGTGCAGTACACCGCCCTGAGTGCCGTCCTGCCGGCCGGCGACCTCGATGGCATTCAGGTCATCGTGCGCGGCCAGTTCGACGCCGGCGGACCGTTCGAGGATCTCGGGCGAGCGTCCACGACGGTACGCTCCGACCTCGATCTCATCATCCGCATGCAGCCCGCGAGTTCCGTGGTGCAGTACGCCAGCTCCGCGTCCATCACGGCCTCCGTCATCGACCGCAACGGCAACCTGTCGTACGACGACAGCGGACTCCTGCGCTTCGAGTGGAACGCCACGAGCAACGCCGGCAAGATCAACCTGGGGACCCAGGCGACGACTGTCGGTGTCGCGACCTACACCGCGTACCCGGCTTCGCAGCAATCCAATGTCCGCCCGAAGGGCGACAAGATCACTACGAAGTTCTACGTGATGCAGTACACGACCACAGAGCTGCTGGGAGGCGGATTCCAGACGGATTCGACGCTGGTCGAGCTGGGCGTGGATTCGGCGTACGTGCAGGTCATCCCGCAATACCAGGTCGCGCTCTCACCGTCGGGCAGTCAACTCCAGGCCGGGCAGGCGGTCACGCTTCAGGCCCAGCTGCAACCGGCCTGGCAGGAGCAGGAGCAGCTGTTCTTCCGGTGGAATACCACGGGCAGTCAGGGCACGCTGTCCGTCGTGCAGGGCGTCTCCCTTCCGCAGGGTACCGTGACGTACACCGCCGCCGCGAATCCCACCGGCGGCACCGACTTCGTGGATGTCGACGTCTTTGCCGGGACCGTCGGCAAGGTCGGTACGGCAAGGGCGAGCGTGTCGGTGGCCGCGCGCACGACGACGGTCGCGGGCGCGCTGTTCATCACCACGCCGGTCGCGCTGGACCCGGGACGCCAGTGCGTCGAGGCCTACATCGTGTTTCCGCTGGTCTCGGGTGCCAGGGCCTACGACATGCATGCGTTCGGGTTCAACGACACCGCCACCGGGACCACCGAGATCCGGCGAACCTTCACCGAACCGCTGGCGACGGCCCGCGCGTGCAGCACCGCCGGAACCGGGCTGACCGGCAAGACCGGAAACCAGTTCCAGTACCTCCTGTCGAGTTTCTCGGGGCCGACGAGTTCCATCGCCAACGCGATCGCGAACTTCAATACCCGATGGGCCGGCATGCAGGTGGTGGTGAACGTCCGATTCTGATGTGGGGCTGAGAGGCCCGGCGCC
>JBFFZF010000259.1:0-6053 GCA_041568755.1 Longimicrobiales bacterium
CCGACCTCTACATGATCGTACCCGGCGTCGACAGCGCGCCGGTAGTCCTGCTGAACAGCCGGTTCGATGAAGCCGAGCCCGCCTTTTCGCCCGACGGCCGCTGGCTTGCGTTCGTGGGCAATGACACGGGCAGGGATGAGGTGTACGTGCGGCCGTTCCCCGATCTCTACGCCTCGCTGACGCAGATCAGCTCGCAGGGAGGGTACAGGCCGGCCTGGTCCGGCACGGGACGGGAGCTGCGCTTCGTTCGAAGGGTGCAGACGGAGACACGTCTCCGAGGGGGTCCTGGAGTCACGGACCGCCTGATCTCCGTCCGCATCGACACGGGACCACGGTTGAGCGTGGGCGAGGAACAGGTTGTGTTTTCGGAGCGTCGCGGCATCGACTACTGGGGCGTGACGCCGGACGGCCAGCGCTTCGCGATCGTGCGGGGCGCCCGGGACGAATCCAGATTCTCGGGTCTCACCGTCATCATCGTGGAGAACTGGTTCGAGGAGCTGAAGGCGTTGGCGCGGCGGTGAGCACATGGATGATGCAGCCATTGAACGGCTCGACGCGGCTCGCGTGCTGAAGGCCTCGCTTGTTGCTCCGTTGCGCCCGGGCCATATTCCGGTCACCTCGCATATCGATGATCGTCCCCCTGCTGCGCGGGAGTTGCCGTGGTCGAGAGGCCATCGGGACTGAAGGCCCTCCTGATCGAGCTCAGGCGCCGTCGTGTCATCCGGGCCGCGCTGATCTACGGCATCGTGTTGTGGGTCGTGATCCAGATCGCCGAAACCGTGTTTCCCGTCCTGCTGCTGCCGGAATGGTCGGTCCGCCTCGTCGTCGCGCTCGCGCTGCTCGGGTTTCCCGTCACGGTCGTCCTCGCGTGGATCTTCGATGTCGGCCCGGGCGGCGTGCAGCGGACCGACGCCGCGGGCGGCGCCGCCGGACTCGCGCCGGGCGCACGCTCGGCGTTGCTGGTGTTCGCGATCGCGACGGCCGTCGTCATCCTCATCGGCGTGTGGCAGTGGGCACCGCTCGGGAGCAGCGCCCGGCAGGATGTTGCGGACCGCTCGATCGCCGTCTTCCCGTTCCTGGATCTGAGCGAGGCGGGTGACCAGGAGTACTTCAGCGACGGCATCACCGAGGAGATCCTCAACGCGCTGGCGCAGGTCGAAGGCCTGCAGGTGGCCGCGCGCACATCGTCGTTCCGGTTCAAGGGGCCGGCCGTCGACATTCCGGCGGCCGCGCAGCAGCTGAACGTCGCGCACGTGCTCGAGGGCAGTGTGCGCAAGTCCGGCAGCCGGCTGCGCATCACGGCGCAGCTCATCGATGCCCGGTCCGGGTTCCATCTCTGGTCGCAGAACTTCGACCGGGAGGACGCCGACATCTTCGCCATCCAGGACGAGATCGCGCGCGCGATCGTCGCAGCGCTGCGCGTCACGCTCATGGACGGGGAAGCGCCCGTGCTGCGCCAGGCCACGGCCAGCCTGCGCGCGCACGAGCTGTACCTGCTGGGCCGCTTCCACTGGCACAAGCGGACGGACTCGGCGCTGCACGCGGCGGAGCGGTACTTCCGTCAGGCGATCGACGAGGACCCGGGCTACGCGCTGGCGTGGGCCGGGCTGGCGGAGACGTGGGCCGTGCTGCCCAGCTACAGCGATGTCGCGCCTGCCACGACGATCCGGGAAGGCGTGGCGGCGGCCGAGCGCGCGATCGCGCTGGACTCCACGCTCGCCGACCCGCACGCCGCACTGGGCATCATCAAGACGATGTACGAGTGGGACTGGGCGGGCGCCGACCGTGCGTTCCGCGCCGCGCTGGAGCGCAATCCGCAGTCCGTCACGGCGCACCAGTGGCGTCGCCTGTACCTGCTGGCGATGGGTGACGTCGACGCGGCCTGGCAGTCCGCACGGCGCGCCCGCGACCTCGATCCGCTCTCGCTCATCACCAACCTGGCCGTCGGCACACCGCTCTACTACGCGCGGCGTTACGAGGAGGCGGCGCAGCAGTTCCAGCGCACGCTGGCGCTGGACTCGAGTTTCGTGCGCGCGTACTCGGAGCTGGGTGATACGTACGTGCAGATGGGCCGCTTCGAGGAGGCGATCGCCGCACACCGGCGCGCGGTCGAGCTGTCCGGTGCGACGCGGCGCTACGTGTCACGGCTGGGTTACGCGCTGGCACGAGCGGGTCGCGAGGCGGAGGCACGCCGCATCCTGGATGACCTGCGCGTCAGGAGTCGGCCGGACCGGACGTACGCGTTCGACGTTGCCGTCGTCTACGTCGGCCTCGACGAGCGCGGCGAGGCGTTCGACTGGCTGGACCGCGCGATCGAGGAACGCGACAACTGGATGGCCTTCCTCAACATCGACCCGGTCTTCGATCCGCTGCGCGAGGATCCGCGCTTCGCGGCGCTCGTGCAGCGCGTGGGACTGCCGCAGTAGCCGTCCGCTCGCGCCGGGCGCGGGCCGTCCGGCTCAGCGTCCGGCCGGCCCGCCCACGGCGGCCCTGCCCTTCTCCGTCCACTCGGGCTTGCCGTCCGCGCTCGCGATCTCGTGACCGAGGTAGAACACGAGCCGGCCGATGCGCGTGATCTTGTCCGTGTCGATGAGATCGACGTGGTCGGACTGCTTGTGGTACTGGTCGTGCAGCCCGGTCGTGAAGAAGAGCGCGGGGATGCCCTTCTGCGCGAAGCTGTAGTGGTCGCTGCGGAAGAACAGCTGTTCCTGCGGCCACAGGTCCGGCGCCACGACCAGGCGCAGCTCCGGCCGCGCGCGCGCGATCTGCTGGGCCGTCGGCCCGAGCGACGAGTAGTCCTGGCCGATTGCGACGACGGTATCGGGCGCGTTGCGGCCGACCATGTCTAGGTTGATGTTCGCCACGATCTGTCCGCGCGGCACCGTCGGGTAATCCGCGAAGTAACGCGACCCGAGCAGCCCCTTCTCCTCACCGCTGACGGCAAGGAACAGGACGGAGCGGCGCGGCGGGGCCGGCAGCGCGGCGAACGCCTGCGCGACTTCCATGATGGTGGCCGTACCAGACGCGTCATCATCGGCGCCGTTGAAGATCGAGTCTCCGGCCGCGTCGGGCGGGCCCGTGCCGACGTGATCCATGTGCGCACTGAAGACGATGTACTCGTCGCGCAGCACCGGATCGCTGCCGCGGATCATGCCGGCCACGTTGGGCGGCCGGCTGTCGACGCTGTTCCGGCCCGTCGTGATCGTCGCGACGACGCCGGTCAGCGGCAGGGCCGCCGCGTCCTGGGCGCGCAGCGCATCGAGGTCGTGTCCGGCGGCGGCGAAGAGGGTGCGCGCGGTCGCGTAGCGCACGCCGACGATGGGCAGCGGTGCCTGCTGCGTGCCGCCCTGCTCGGCGATCTGGCCGATCAGGCCGTCATCGAGCCCCGGGTCGAGGATCAGGACGACGGCGGTCGCGCCCGCCGGCAGTGCCGCGCCGAAGGCGGCGCCGATCGCGTTGTTCCACGAGGCGTCGGGCATGGCGCCGGGCATGTACAGCGCGACGATCTTGCCGCGCGCGTTCTCGCCCAGGCGGAGTCCGGGCACGGCGGTCCCGGCAAAGAGGAGCTCGCCGGCGGTGCTCTCGCGCTGTCCGGGCAGCACGAAGAAATCGCTGCCCACTCGCCACGTCTCCGTCGTCGCGCCGTTGCGCACGCTGACTGTCGTGCGGGCCGGATCCAGCCGCGTCTGGTGATAGGGCCAGCGCTGGATGAACGTGCCGCTGTCGCCGGCGGGCTCGAGTCCCATGGCGGCGAACTCCCGGGCGATGTACTCGGCCGCCTTCTCGAGCCCGGGGCTGGGCGTGTTGCGCCCGGCCAGCTCGTCGCTGGCCAGAAAAGCGATGCGGTCGTACATGTCCTGCGGCGTGATCGTCGCCGCGGCGGTCTCGAGGCCGACGGGCGCCGGGCGCAGTGTCGCAGCCGGCGGGCCGGCCGCCGGACGGCCGCCGCACGCGGCGACCAGCAGGACGGTGAAGAGGGTCGCAGCTACGGACCGCATCGGGCCTCCAGTCAGCGTGGGTGTGGCTGCGTTCTACGCCGCTCACGGCCTGAGGTTTCGCCACCTGGCCGCACCGTCCTTGCCAGTTCGCCCCTCGACCGGCCAACTTGCCCCGCCTTCCGGCCGGCCGCGGCCCGTGCGGACCGGACGCGGAACGTCGGAGCAGCGCGCGTTGCGGCCCGGTCGCCCGCAGTGCGCTCCGGACACCGAGCGATGGCGAGGAACGAATGGACCAGTTGAGCGGGATCGTCAGCATCCTCGAAGAGTGGGTGCTCAACAAGGGCCTCTCGGTCGGCGGCGAGGCGATCTCGTGGTCGATCATCGCGCTGCTCGGCACGGGCGTGTTCCTGACGCTGCGGCTCGGCTTCATCCAGCTGCGCAGGCTGGGTCACGGCTTCGGTGTGACCTCGGGCAAGTACGACGATCCGGATGAGCCCGGGGACGTCTCGCACTTCCAGGCGCTGACCACCGCGCTGTCCGCGACGGTCGGCATCGGCAACATCGCCGGCGTCGCCATCGCGATTCACTGGGGCGGCCCGGGCGCGCTCTTCTGGATGTGGGTCACGGCGTTCCTCGGCATGGCGACGAAGTACTCGGAGGTCGTGCTTGCGCAGCACTACCGCGTCGTCGAGGGCGTCGACCGCGACCCCGCGAAGTGGGAGGGGACGGTCTCCGGTGGCCCGATGTACTACATCGAGAAGGGACTGGGCCCGAACTGGAAGTGGATGGCCGCGTTCTTCGCCGTGATGCTCGGCCTCACCGCGTTCCTGACCGGCAACGGCATCCAGGCCAACACGCTCAGCGACACGATGCTGTCCTCGTTCGGCGTGCCCCGCTGGATCACGGGTCTGGTCAGCGCGTCGATCGTCGCCATGGTCATCCTGGGCGGGATCTCGCGGATCGGCAAAGTCACCGGCATCCTGGCGCCAGTCATGGCCGCAATCTACGTGACCGGCGCGTTCGTCGTGATCCTGCTCAACGTCAGTGAGCTGTTCCCCAGCCTCGCGCTGATCGTGCGCGAGGCGTTCAACCCGACGGCCGGCGTGGCGGGCACCGGGATCGGCGCGATCGTGACGACCATGACCTGGGGCGTGCGGCGCGGTCTGTTCTCGAACGAGGCGGGCCAGGGCTCCGCACCCATCGCGCACGCCGCCGCCAAGACCGACGAGCCCGTGTCCGAAGGCGTCGTCGCGCTGCTCGAGCCGTTCATCGACACGATCCTGATCTGCACGATGACCGGTCTGGTCATCATCATGACCGGCGTGTGGAACGACCGCGTGCCCACGCAGATGACGCTGGTCGGCGGCGACGCCAGCTGGGTCCAGGCGATGCCGGACGGCCGGATCCGCCAGGGCGCGCCCGCGCCGGCGGAGTACCGCATCGAGAACGGCGCCCCGGTCGCGGCCGAAGGCAGCCCGCAGTTCAGCTGGCACGAGGCCGCCGTGGCCGACTTCTACACGGACGCCGAGATGCGCCGGCCGTTCACCGGCTTCATCCGCGGCAACACGGCCATCGCCGACGACGGACAGAGCTACACCTCGCTGTGGGGCAATGCCGCCGAGAGCGGCGCGCCGCTCACGACGCTCGCCTTCAAGCGCGGCTTCGGCTTCACCAACGCCATCGCCGGCGATTACATCGTCATCCTGGGCGTGCTGCTGTTCGCCATCTCGACGGCGATCTCGTGGAGCTACTACGGCGACCGCTGCGCCAACTACCTGTTCGGCAAGCGGGCGATCCTGCCCTACCGCATGGTCTACGTGGTCATGCACTTCGTGGGTGCCGTCGCGACGCTGGATGTGATCTGGCGCCTGGGCGACGTGTTCCTGGGCATCGTGATCCTGCCCAACCTGCTCGCACTGCTGATCCTGTCACCGAAGATCATCGAGCTGACGAAGAGTTATTTCGACCGGAAGCCGTGGGTCGAGAATGCGGAGGCACACCGGCGGGCTGTGGAGGCCAGGCGCAACAGGTAGGGCGGGACGGCGGGAGACGAGGGGCGGGAGACAGACGGCGGGAGACAGACGGCGGGAACGGCGGGAGACCAGGGGCGGGACG
>JBFFZF010000260.1:0-6042 GCA_041568755.1 Longimicrobiales bacterium
AAGATTGCACCGGCGGGAGATAACAGCGTCGTGTGCGCGCCAGACATCTGCACAGCGCGTGAGAACGACGCCTTCCCGTGATCCGGCTCGTGCATTCTCCTCTTGCATCATGTGTGCTGCGTCTTCGAGTGAATCTCCCCGGGCCGTCACGCTCGGCATTGCGATTCCCCGACGGCCGGGGCTGTGTCTCAGGTACGCGTCAGGCGATACAACCGCACCCGCTCGACGCCGTACGGGTCGCGCCACAGGCCCATGACCCAGTCACCACCGGCCGCGAGCAGCGTTATGCCAACGGGGAGCCGGACCTGCGCGAGGGGATCTCCCGACCCGTTGACCACGAGCCAGTGCGATCCGGCCGCGCTCCGGACCCACGTTTCGATCCACAACTCCTCCCGGGAGACCGCGAGCAGCGTCCGCAGCGCAGGCGTCCGCGCCGCACGCGGCGAGCCTTCCATCCACTCCAGAACGACTCGCCGATCGTTGTCCGTTCGCACGGGACGGAGTGCCTCAGCCCTGTCCTCCTCGATGTGGCGGGCCGTCACGGCCTGCGGCTTCGCCGGTACGGTGAAGCCGCCGCCCTGTACCGCCTCCCGCGTGAACAGGTGAACCCGAGGATCGTCCGCGCTCGCAACGAAAATCCTGTCGGCCGCTGCCGTCCAGAGAAGCGGACTCCGTGGTACATAGGGCCGCGGAACGGGGACTCCACGGCGATCCGTGCGACCCGAGTCGGCCGGGAACCACCCGATCGTGTCCACGGCGCCGGACCGTCGCTCGCGCAGCAGACCGACGATCTGACGGTACTCGCCTCGAACGCGACCGAACAATCGCTGCTCGCAGCGCACCAGGAGTGAGCCATCGGGCAGCAGGCCGCCCGGCCGCGCGTTGTAGTCCCCGTCGCAGAACGGACCGAGCACGATCCGGTCGGCACGATGGACTTCGCCGGCAGCGCTGAACCACGTCCTCCGTCCGATCCGATCGAGGACGATCATGGTGTCCGCGACGATCTGAAGCGCCATGGGCTCCCGGAACTCGCCCGGCCCGTCGCCGGCGCGGCCGATGTCGCGAAGGTGGTGCCCGGCCGCAGAGTAGACCCGGACCGCCGGCAGCAGCGCGTCCAGGATCACGATCTCGCCCGTGGACAGGCGATCGGCGCTGACCACGAACCCGAGCTGGTCCGCCGGATCGACCGCGGACGCACCAATCTCGACGAGCGGATCCGCGCCCACAGTCCAGATCACGTCCTGCGCCGCGAGCGACGCGGCTGAACCGAGCAGCAGCGCCACCGCAATCGTCGAGGACGCCGGCCGCTTTGCGGTCGTGCGCAGACGTGTCCCGTTCATCGAGTCACGATCCGGTCTCGCGATTCCACGCGTCGGAGATGGCCCGTCCTCTCATCATGTCGTCGACGACCAGAATCAGCTGGTGGTCGTGGTCACTGTACAGGACTTCGATGTTGACGCCGGCATCGGCCATCCGCCGAGTCAGCTGGCCGAGCTGACCCGGTACGGCCTGCTTCAGCCGCTGCACCAGCACCTCGCGCTCCCCGATCACGCGGATGCCCGCATCCTCCAATGCCTTGCGTGCTGCTCCGCCGTCCGCGAACAGGAAATGCGCCACACCCGTTCCGGCGACGACCCAGGCTCCGCCGCCCTCGATGCTGACGCCAGCCCGGCCCAGCGCCTCGCCCATCTCGGCGAGAGCACCGGGTCGATCTTCCAGGACGATCGCGAGATCGGTCATTGCGGATCCCCGTCACGCTCGGTGCGGGATGGCTCGCACACGACTTCCGTTTTCACGGACCGCGCGATGAAACACTCCTCGTGAGCGTCGCGGTGCATGGCGTCCTCCTCAGCGTGCGTCGGCCGCTCGACGCCCGTGAAACTCACTTCGGGCCGAAGCGTGACGCGTGTCATCGCCATTCTGCCGGACGCATCTCCGGTCATCCTGCCGACCGCCGCGTCCCGGTAGCGCTCCACGACGAAGCCGCGACGGGCAGCGATCGACAGGAACCAGAGCATGTGGCAGCTGGACAGACTGACGACGAAGGCCTCCTCCGGATCCACCGCCTCGACCATGGACAGAGGCCCGGGGACGATGTGCGGGGAGGCCGATGCCGGGACCTCGATGCCACCGTCGAACAGCCAGCGGTGAGCGCGGCTGTATCGATGATCCGTGAACACGGCCCCGTTACGATTCCATTCGACGACAGTCTGGTAGTCGGCCATCGAGTCCCTCGCGAGAGAGCGCGGCCTTCGGCCCGCCGGGCTCCTTGAATCGTCTTCCGACGCGCCGCTGCCGATGGCGCGCGTAACGGCACGGTGCGGGCCCCTTCGAGCCGCTGTCACCCCATGATGCTGCACGGCCCGCGCCGCGTGAGCAAGAGCCGCGGTATCAACGACCACCATTCACGGGCTCGGCCACAGATAACAGGTGCGAGTCGAGGAAGAGTCGAGCAACGTCTGTCAGGGCGCGGGCGCACGGTGGGGCGATGTCCTGCGGGTTCGACCAGGGGCGGACGATTCAGAACATCAGATCGTAGACGGCTGTGACATTCTGCCTGTTGCGCTCCAGCAGTCTGTGCACGATGCACTCTCTTCGCGTCCTACACGGCGGCGGCGCGACCGGTGACGATGTGCGCCGGTGAGCGGAATACGACCCGCCCCTCTGCCTCGACGTACCCGGCAAGCGCGCGCTCGGCCTCCTTCAGGATGGTCTCGATCGTGTCTTCCGTCAGCATCACACCCATGATCGGCAGCCAGCCCCTGAGATCGGCTTCGACCATGGTCCTGATGCTCGGAAAGCGGGCTTTTCCAGCGCGCGTCTCGACGTGCACGGACTGGACTCCGGCTTCCCTGAACAGCTCAGTCAGTTCCTGTCTGTCCCCCAGCACGAACGGAGCCCGCAACGCGTCGGCTGCCGCCTTGCCGGCGAGACGCTCGAGCAGGCCCACCTCGATCGGATACGCCTCGGAGTTCTGCAGGCTGTCCCAGACTGCCACCGCCACACGTCCGCCCGGTTGCAACACGCGCACCATCTCGCGGATCGCCTGCCTGCGATCGGAGAAGAACATCATGCCGAACTGGCTCACGACGGCATCGAAGCCGGCATCGGGGTACGGCAGCGACTCCGCGACCCCTTCTTTCCATTCGATGCCCGGCCCCAGCTCCCGGGCAACCGCCAGCATGCCGCGCCCCGGATCCACACCGGCGACGCTGCCCGACGCTCCGACCCGCAGTGCGGCCTCCCTCGCCAGGATTCCGGTGCCGCACGCGACGTCCAGCACTCGATCGCCCGGTTGAACCCCGGCGGCGTCGAGCACGGGCGAACACCACTGACGGAACAGTGCCGGTACGTGCAGCGCCTCGTACGCTCGTGCCCCTGCGACCTGATCGTCGTAGCCAGAGTCTTCCATCTGCTGTCTTCTCCTGTGTCCGTCGGGGTTACTCGGACCGCAGCGACGACGGTGACGCGGAGTTCTGCCGCGCCTCAGGCGCGCGGCTTCAATAGGACAGGTAGCCCGCTCACCGCGGAGTCGGAGCGTAGCCGTCGCCCGTCAGATCCCGGTCGGGCTGGCCGGCGTGAGCGAGCGCCGATGGCGTCCGGCACCCGACGATCGCCGGCGCCTCGTGGATGAGTTCGTCGTTCTCCAGCGCATGAACCATGAAGAGCGCGAAGTCCACGCGGCGCGTCCTGTTGCTCGCCAGCACGGGATCCCCGACATGCCGACTCCACACCGGAAGCCCCTCGCTCTCGCCCTCTTCCAGGTCGCTGCCCCGGACGACCGTCCAGCGCGTGTCACTGGCGAAGACACGGCGACACGCCTCTTCCTGATCCTCGAGATCCGCGAAGCGCGCCAGCCGGGCCAGCCGACCGAAAACCGCGAGCGTCCACCTGAACTTCCGTGAGTAGCGATCCAGGCCGTCGCGCGATATGTGCCAGCCGCACGAGAAAACGAGGCGGGCACCGCGAGGCGCGTGGTCGAGCACGGCCTGGGCCGTCCCCGTGGAGTACTGCTGCACACCCCACGGAACCAGGACGGTCAGCACGCCGTCGCACCCTGCAACCGCCTTCCTGATGACTTCGCGATCGTTCGTTGCCCCGGGAACGATCTCGATGCGGTCCTTGAATGCATCGAGCTTGGCGACGCTCTGTTCCCGGCACACACCGACCACGTCGTAACCCCGGTCCAGCGCGTGCTGGACCATGTACCTCCCGAGCTTCCCCGATGCGCCGATCACGCAGACCCTCATCCCTCGAATCCCTGCCAGAGCCATGCTCCCCTGCACGTGTTGCGCGGACCGTACGGCAGCGACCACGACGTGTCAATGCACGGACGTCGGGCCGTGCCCGCGCTGACGCAGGCCGAAAGCACGCCGGTCAACCGCCGGACTTGCGACCGTGGACCGCCCACGCGCGTGCCGTGAGTCGGATCGATCCGTCCGGCGAGGACGGCAGCCGCCGGCGGAGGAGATCGCGCAGCCGCTCGCGCCGATCCTCGGGGAGGGACACCGCATAGCCGGGCGCCGGGCCCTGCCCGCCCAGGAACGGCGACCAGTAGTCGTCGAACGTGCGGAATACCGTGGGCACTTCGATTCCGCGTGTCTCGACGTCCAGCAAATGGCAAGTCTCGAAAAGGCTGCGCAGTGCGTCGGGTTTGCAGACGGGAAACCGTCGGCCTTCGTCGAGTTCCGCAGCCATCGGATCGAGATCACAGGCCGCATCCCAGAAGTAGCGCATGAGTTCCATGCGCTCTGCATAGTCCCACACGTAGAGGGCCATTCGCCCCTGCGGCCTCAGCACACGAGCCATTTCAGCGATCATCTGCGCCGGATCGGCAACGAAGTTGAGCACGAGACCACTCACGGCGACGTCGAACCGACCGCCGGCGAAGGGTGTCGCGCACGCGTCCGCGAGGACGAAATCCACGACTGTGCTGCGTGCACGGGACCGAGCGGAGCGCACGTAGCCCGCGGACTGGTCCACTGCGCACAGACTGCGGGGTGCGCAGTGGATCAGCACAGTCTCGGTCAGGGCACCGGTACCGCAGCCGACCTCGAGCCACTCGCTCTGCTCGGGCACGTCGAGCCACGCCAGAAACTCGCGCGCGACCGATCGGCTCCAGCGGCCGACGTAGGGCTCGTAGAGGTCGGCCTCGGCCCAGGAATCGCTCATCACGAACGCTTCGGAACGGTCAGCCTCCAGCGGGCTGGCCCTCGAGTTCCCGCGGGGGCGCACCCGCGCGTTGCGTGGTCAGTTCCCTGCCTCAGCCGGCGGCTGATTCGTGTGCCACATCATACGCGCGATCCGCCACGACCCATCGATGGAGCGCTGCAGGATCCAGAGGTTGTGGTTCGACTCGCGGCCCTGCGCGCTCCCGTCGTCGGGCGTCCATGTCCCCTCGAACGTGCCGCGCGCCCAGGCCCAGTCGCCGGCCACGTGCACCTCGTCGAACGAGATCGATGCGGCCACGGTCCCGCCGGTCAGGACCTGCGCGAACCGCTCCCGGATGGCGGCCTTCCCGACGCGGGCAGGACCGGGCGGTAACTCGATCCCATCATCCGCCCACTGCGCGAAGATGCCATCCAGGTCCGAACGGCTGAGCGCCGCGGCCCAGGCGCTGGCGACGTCGCGGATCGCCTGCTCATCCTCCGCCGTCGATCGCGGCGTCGGTGCAGCGCACGAGGCCAGCAGCACGACGAGACCGGCCATGAACGACGTGCTGACCGGCCAGCCGGATGACTTCATGGGGCCTCCTTCCGGGATGGACTGCGGGTCACTGCATTATGCTGTGCGTTAATCGGCCGGACAAGCGTGACGCGCGGAACGGCGTCGGAACGACGGATGGTGCTCGTACAGTCACTTGCGAGGCGCCTGGGTGATCATGGGGCGGGCCGGGATACGGCTTCCCGAATCATGCCGGCCACCCGCTCCAGCTCCTCGCGCGGTTGCACCGCGTAATGCGGCCCGAAGCGCAGACCGAAGCCGTCGCCCTCGTAGCGCGGAAACACGTGCAGATGCGCATGGAACACCTCCTGCATCGCG
>JBFFZF010000261.1:0-6024 GCA_041568755.1 Longimicrobiales bacterium
CGATGCACTGCAGGCCTCGATCCGGCCGGCCGCGCTGGCCGGCCGGTTGATCGGCCAGCGGGCGCCGGACAAGGCGAGGATCACCGCGCGGGTCGAACAGCTGTGGACGCTCGAGATGAGCGGACTGTCGGATCACATCGGCCGCAACCCCGAGGTCGGGTTCCAGGAGCACACTACGGTCGACACGTTGACGCGCGTGCTGCGCGCGCACGGCTTCCAGGTCGAGACGGGGCAGGCCGGTCTGGAGACCGCGTTCGTCGGGTCGTGGACTTCGCCGGCCGGGGCGGCCGGGCCGACGCTCGGCATCATCGTCGAGTACGATGCGCTGCGCGGCACGACCGAGGACTTCCACGGCTGCCAGCACAACGCGCAGAGCCCGGTGGGTTTCGCGGCCGCGATCGCGCTGGCCGAGTACATGACCGCCGCGCGCGTGGCAGGCACCATCCGCGTCTACGGCACGCCCGCCGAGGAGATGGGCCCGCCCGCCAAGGTCACGATGTGGCGCGCGGGCGTGTTCGCGGGCGCCGACATCCTGATCCGCAGCCACGGCGCCGGCGAGACATCGCGCAGCCGCGCCGGCTTCGGCGTGTGCTGCCTGAACATCAACATGGTGCGCTACGTGTTCGAGGGCAGGCCCGCGCACCAGCGTGCGTCATGGAACGGGCGCAACGCGCTCAGCGCGGCCGTGCAGCTGTACACGGCCGTCGACCACCTGCGGCCCAGCTTCCGCCCCGAGGCCGTGATCCAGGGCGTGATCCCGGAGGGCGGCGCAGCGCCCAACGTCGTGCCCGACCGCGCCGTCGTCGACTACTACATCCGTTATCCGGACGAGGTCTACCTGGCACACATCGACTCGATGATGGCGAACGCGGCGCGCGCGGCCGCACTCGCGACCGGCACGAAGGTGACGATCGACCGCTACGGCGAGTACCGCGACGGCATCACACTCGGCTCGCTCGAGGAGCTGGTCTTCGGTTACGCGAAGAAGATGGGCGCGCCCGCGATCAACGAGGAGCCGCAGCGCCCATCGGGTTACGAAGAGACGGGCTTCGTCACGCGCGACATCCCGGGTGTGAGCGTGGGCGTGTTCAGCTCACCCGCCCCCGGGCACAGCTACGAGCGGTACCGCGATTCACTGGCACCGGTCGGGCACGCCGGCTTCCTGCTCGATGCGAAGATCATGGCCAGTGTGCTCTTCGACTTCCTGACGGACGCGGGCTTCCGCGAGACGGTGCAGCGGGAGCACAGCGCCATGGCCGGCCTGTTCGACGAGTACCTGGCCGGGCTCGGTCGGGCGTATGCGGAGGAGATCGGCCGACACTGAGGCGCGGGCCCGCGCGGCTCACCACTTCACGCGTGTCGCGAGCGGCCGGTAGAGGTCGGGCGGCAACCGGTCGTTCGGCGCGAGCGGCCGGATGCCCCGGCAGCGCACGAGCCGGTCGGGCGCGTTGCCCTCGAGTGGCCGTGCGACGGTCAGCCAGAGGCCACGCGTGGCCCACAGCATCTCGTGCGCGTACGCGCCCTCGATACGGATCTCCTGCGGCAGCGTCGCCGTCGGCGCGGGCAGCATGGCCAGCGCGCCGATGTCGGGCGGGGGGCTGACCTCGAGCATGACGATGTGACCGTGCCGCTCGAAGCCGAACAGCGTCTCTGTGTCATGGATCCGAAAGGCGAACCGCACGGCGGGCTCCGTGCCGAGCGTGACCTCCTCACGCTGGACGGCCGGGCCGATGGCGGCCTGGAGGTCGGCAGGGGTCATGACCGGCAGGCCGGTCCAGTCGTGCAGCCGGCCCTCGGTGAACGGACGGACGGCGTCGGCGATCACCGCCCGAGCAGGTGCATCTGGCCGAGGAAGAACGCGGACCTGTACCGCTGATCGCCGACGAGTTTGCGGATGGTCTCTGCGCCCGAGCCCGCGGCGGCGTAGCCGATGTCGGCTTCCGGCGGCTCCTTGCAGGGCGCGCCGGCAATGCCCGCCTCCAGCTTCGCCTTGAAAGCGGGCGTCGATTTCGCCTTCGGCCGGACGCGATCGTTGAAGAGCTGGGTCGACAGGACCTCCGCCATCCCTTCGACGATGACCTGGCCGAAGCCGACGGCCGCTGCCTCGGTCTCCACCGCGGGGTGAGCGAGCGCGTGCATGATCTCGTGGCAGATCGTCTCGACCGTGTTCCAGCGCGCCTGGCATTCGGTGAACCTGCCCGCGTCGAACTCGGTCGACAGACCGATCTTCGTCGACGCGCCGGAGCCTTCCTGACGCCCGGTGTGCTGGATCAGCCGGTCGACCTGCGCCGCAACGGCCGCCTCGCCTTCGAGCTTCGCCACCAGCTTCTCCATCTCGAGCTGATCCGCCGCTCGACTGCCGTCGAAATGGACTTCGCTGAAGATGTTCTTGTCCGAGAAGCGCGCGTGGGACGACGTGTTGCGGCCGACGATCGTCGAGCGGTTCTCCAGGTAACTCAGGCGCGTGTCCTGGTCAGGCACGAGTGGCGTTACGCTGAAGATATTCGCCGAGATGGCGAACCCGGGCACACCGAGCACGGATTCGCGGGCCGTGTGCGCGAAGGGCGAGAAGAAGTCCTTCGCCTCACCCATGATGTCGTCGCCGATGCTCTGCAGCGTGCCGATGCTCTGCGTCCCGGTCGACGTCCACGCGGCGGGGTCGATGAAGTTGAGCAGATGCCGCACGGCCGGTTCCAGGCGCGCGTGGAATCTGGCCACGTCGAGGGCTGGCGCGGGCCCGCCGCTGGACGCCGGCGGATTCAGCACCAGGTCCACAGCACGTGCGAAGGGTGCGTCCGGGGGCGTCAGCCCGCCGGTGAGCGCCACCTCGAAGAAGCCGGAGGCGCGCAGGGCCTCTTCCTCCGGCGGGCCGAGCGCGCCCGGGAACGTGTGCGCGGCCGATGGCGCGTGCGCGATCAGACGCTGGACAGCGACCGTACGGTCGAGCCGGGCATCGCGTGGAGACTGCACGTTGTCCTGGTGAAGATCCAGCGCATACAGGACCCAGCGCTGCTGCGCGGGCGTCAGCGCGACGAGCGTCGCGTGGATCGCTGAGGCGTCCGCGGCGCCGGTGAAGGCGATGAAGCGGCTCTCCACCGCGCTCACCAGGTCCGCTGCCGGGATGCTGGCCAGACCGCCGTAGTCGACGTTGATGGTCAGCGAACCGACGTTGAACGTGGCGCGCTGGATCAAACGCGGCGCGGCCGCCCCCTGCTGTACGACATGCGTGAGTTCGTGCGCGAGCAGGCGCATGCCGCTTTCCCGCCACGGCGCATAGGCGTCGCGACCGAACACGATGTCGTTGCCCGTCGTGTAGGCGTACGCGCCGATGGAAAGCGCGGCGGCTTCGGCGCGCGCGCCGCTGTGGATGCGGACGTCCGCGAAGTCGTGATCGAAGCGCGTCTCCATGAACGTGCGTGTGGCCGGATCGAGCGGACGGCCATCGGTCGAAGCCGCCTGTTCCACGATGTCCGGCACGGCCCCCTCGACGTGTGAGCCCGACGGCAGCCTCAGCGTCCGCACGCGATCGGCCGCAGCCTTGCGACAGCGCGCGCACGTCCCGCCGCACGTGCACCCGGGATGCAGGGGTGCACCCTGGCGCGGGGCCGGACTCCGGACGACGCGCGCCGCAACCGCCTCGGCCTCCGCCTCGAAAGCATCGGTGACCGGGCCCAGCAGCAGCCTGGGCTGGACCGGGGCGCGGGCGTCATGGTCGCCGGCCGCGCCGTTCACGGGGGAAGGTGGGCGCACCGCGGTCGCGAAACGGGGGCGGGCATCGCTGGCCGGCTGGGGTGCCCTGGCGTGCGTCCGCATGGCGGGTGCTCCGGAGGCCCGGGGGTGACGGCGATCGACCCAGTGTACGCGGCCCGGCTCCGTGCAACAAGGACGCGGCATTGCGGGCGCGCCGGAATCGGGTTGCCTGGCGGCTGTCGGGGCCGTACGCTGCATGGGGTTTGTCCGCCGTCTGTCCGAAGTCCCGAGTGCCAACCCAGGGGGCCCGCCATGTCGTTCGCCACGCCCACGACCGCGCGTCGTGTTCTGATCGTCACGTTCGCCGCGCTGATCCTGCCGGTCGCCGCGTCCGCACAGTCCGCGCAGCGCATCGACCAGGAGTACACGGCCAAGATCCGCGAGTACCTGCAGGACCCGCGCATCTCGACCGAGCTGGTCGATCACCTGCCCGCGTCGGAGACGGTGCCGACACCGCTCAAGCAGCTGGGCCGCATCGTCGGCACGCCGGGCGAGCTGACGTACGCGAAGGACATCCACGCCTACCTCAAGGCCGTGGCCGACGCCTCGCCGCGCGTGGCCTACTGGACGATCGGCCAGTCCGAGGAGGGGCGCGACATGGTGCTGGTCGCGATCGCGGACGAGGCCACGATCCGCGACATCGACCGGTACAAGGGCATGATCGCGGAGCTGACGGACCCGCGGCGCACGAGCGAGCAGCGCGCGCGCGAGCTGATGTCGACGGCCAAGCCGATCTACTGGATCACGAGCGGGATGCATTCGCCGGAGAACGGCGGGCCCGAGATGCTGATGGAGCTGACGTACCGGCTGGCAGTCAGCGAGATGCCGTTCGTGCAGACGATCCGGAACAACGTGATCACGCTGATCACGCCGGTCATCGAGGTGGATGGCCGCGAGAAGCAGGTCGACACGTACTACTACAACAAGAAGCGTGCACCGGGCGAAGCCAGGCTGCCGCTGATGTACTGGGGCAAGTACGTCGCGCACGACAACAACCGTGACGGCATGGGCCAGTTCCTGGCGTTGACGCGGCATACGACGCGGACGTTCCTCGACTGGAAGCCGCAGGTGCTGCACGATCTGCACGAGGCCGCGACGTACCTGTACGCCTCGACGGGGACGGGGCCGTACAACGAGGCGATCGACCCGATCACGATCGACGAGTGGTGGCTCATCGCCAAGACCGAGGTCATGGAAATGACCAAGCGCGGCGTGCCCGGCGTGTGGACCTACGGGTTCTACGACGGCTGGACGCCGAACTACCTGTTCTTCATCGCGCACACCCACAACTCGATCGGCCGGTTCTACGAGGTGCAGAGCTACGGCCCGGACAACTACGTCGCGCGCGCCGGCGGCACGACGACGAGCCGGGAGTGGTTCCGGCCCAACCCGCCGCTCGACCAGATCAACTGGGGTCCGCGCAACAACACGAACATCCAGCAGTCCGGCCTGCTCATCGCATTGAATCACATCGCGAAGAACAAGGAAACGTATCTCGAGAACTACTGGATCAAGAACCGGAACGCCGTGAACCGCGGCCGGAACGGCCCGATCCACGCGTGGGTCATCCCGGCGAACCAGCGCAGGAAGGCGGACGCGGCCGACGCGGTCAACGAGCTGCAGCGCCAGGGCCTCGAGATCCATGTCGCGCAGGCGGCGTACCGTGCGGGCGATGTGCAGATCAACGCTGGCGACTGGATCGCGCGCGGCGACCAGCCGTACCGCACGCTGGCCGACATGTACTTCAGCGTGCAGGCCTTCCCGCAGGCCAATCCGCGGCCGTACGACGACACGGGCTGGACGTTCCCGCTCATGCGCAACGTCATCGTGACGCCGGTCACGGAGCGGGGCATCCTCGAACAGCGTATGACGCTGCTGACAGGACCGGCGAAGGCGAGCGGCGGGATCACGGGCACGGGCAACGTCGTGGTCCTCGATCACACGACGGACAACAACCTGGTCACGTTCCGGTTCCGCTTCCCGAACGTGCGCATGCAGGCCGCGCAGCGCGACTTCGAGGCCGGCGGCCGGTCGTTCCGGGCGGGCACGTTCATCATCCCGAACGCAAACCGCGCGCAGCTGGAGCCGGTGCTGACCGAGCTGGGCCTGTCCGGCGTGGCGATGGCCGCCGCGCCGAACGTGCCGACGCACGAGCTGGACGTCCCGCGCATCGGCTACATCCACAGCTGGCAGCGCACGCAGGATGAAGGGTGGGTGCGTGCCGCGCTCGACACGTACGGCGTGCCGTACGACTACTTCGCGGACCAGCTCGTC
>JBFFZF010000262.1:0-6018 GCA_041568755.1 Longimicrobiales bacterium
ATCGAGACGGCGCTGGGTCTCGGTGCCGCCGTCATCCTGATCCTCGGCATTACGGTCCCGCTCAACCAGGTGCTGTACCAGACGCTGCTGAAGCCGGGCGCGCTGGCATGGCTGCCGTTCGCGGCGGACGTCGATCTGTCATTCCTCACCTACCTGTTCATGATCGGCGCGATCGCCGCGAGCGTCCAGATCACCGAGATGGTGATGGACCGCTACGTGCCACAGCTTTATCACACACTCGGTGTGTTCCTGCCGCTCATCGCGGTGAACTGCGCGATCCTGGGCGGATCGCTGTTCATGGTCGAACGCGAATACACCACCGCGGAGAGCGCGGTCTACGGCCTGGCCGCGGGCTTCGGCTGGGCCCTCGCCATCGTGGCGCTGGCCGCGATCCGCGAGCGCCTGCGCTACGCCAACCCGCCTCCCGCGCTGCGCGGGCTGGGCCTGACCTTCATGATTGCCGGGCTCATGTCGATGGGCTTCATGGCGTTCTCGGGGATCCTGCTGTGATGCGCGACGCGAGGTCCGGCCCGTGCTGACCGTCCTGCTCGGCGTGGTCGGGTTCACGCTCGTGATGCTCGTGCTCGTGAGCGTGCTCATGGCGGCGCGGTCCGTGCTCGTGCCGTCCGGCCCCGTCGCGATCATCGTCAATGACGGCGCGCGCGACTTCCGTGCGGCCGCCGGCGACACGCTGCTCACGACGCTCTCGGGCGCGGACATCCTGCTGCCCTCGGCGTGCGGCGGGCGTGGCACGTGCGGCGTGTGCCGGGTGCGCGTGCCGGAGGGCGGCGGCCCGATGCTGCCCACCGAGGCGGTCCACATCGGCCGGGCCGACGCCCGCGCTGGCTGGCGGCTGGCCTGCCAGCTGAAGGTCAGGGGTGATCTGCGCGTGGTCGTGCCTGCGGAGATCTTCGCGGTCCGCCAGCTGCGCTGCACGGTGCGCGCCAGCCGCAACGTCGCGACGTTCATCCGTGAGATCGTGCTGGACCTGCCCGCGGGGGAGCGCCTCGAATTCCGCGCCGGCGGGTACATCCAGGTCGAGTGTCCGCCTTTCTCGTGTGCCTTTCGCGACTTCGATATCGCCGCGGAGTACCGGGCCGACTGGGAGCGGTACGGCCTCATGCAACTGGTCGCTTCGAATGAGGAGACCGTGACACGCGCCTACTCGATGGCGAACGGACCGGCCGAGCCGGGTCTCGTGCTGAACGTGCGCATCGCGACGCCGCCCCGCGACGCGCCCGATGCGCCGCCCGGCGCGGTCTCGTCCTGGCTCTTCAGCCTGACGCCCGGCGCGCCGGTCGATGTCACGGGTCCGTTCGGCACGTTCTTCGCCCGGGACACCGGCCGCGAGATGGTCTTCATCGGTGGCGGCGCGGGCATGGCACCGATGCGGTCGCACATCGTGGACCAGCTCGAGCGCATCGGGACGGCCCGCCGGATCAGCTTCTGGTACGGCGCGCGCAGCCTGCGCGAAGCCTTCTACGTCGACGAGTTCGACCGGCTCGCGGCGCAGCACCAGAACTTCACCTGGCATCTGGCGCTGTCCGAGCCGCTGCCCGCCGATGAGTGGACCGGCCCGACGGGGTTCATCCACCAGGTCGTGCACGACACCCTGCTGCGTGACCATCCGGCACCGGAGGAAGTGGAGTATTATCTGTGTGGACCGCCCCTGATGATCCGGGCCTGTCAGAAGATGCTGGACGATCTGGGCGTAGACCCCCAACAGGTGATGTTCGATGACTTCGGCGGCTGACCCGGGCGCGGAGCGCACGCCGCGCACGACCGCGCGCGGGCGCGGCGCGATCGCACTCGGCATCATCGTGCTGGCGGTGCTCACGCTGTGGCGTGTCGTCCTGCCGGCCCGCGACGGTGGCCCGCACGACTTCACCGGCGCGACGATGGGGACGACGTACACGGTGAGGATCGATGCCCCGCTGACGGCGGGCGAACGTGCGACGCTCGCAGACACGATCCAGGCACGCCTGGCGGAGGTCGACGCGCTGATGTCGACGTGGGACACCGCCTCGGAGCTGTCGCGCTTCAACCGCCACGGCAGCAGCGAGCCCTTCCCGGTGAGCCCGCTCATGATCGAGGTGATGCGCATCGCGCTGGACGTGGGCCGCCAGTCCGGCGGCGCGTTCGACGTGACGGTCGCGCCGCTCGTCGATGCCTGGGGCTTCGGACCCGCCGGCGAGCCGCAGAACCTGCCGGACGAACGGATGCTGGCCGACCTGCGCGCCCGCACGGGCCAGGACCTCGTGCGCATCGACAGCGCGCACCAGGCGCTCGTCAAGATCGATGCACGCACCGTGCTCGATCTCTCGGCCGTCGCGAAAGGGTACGGTGCGGACCGGGTCGCGGACGCACTGGCCGCTTCCGGACTGCGCAGCTACCTGGTCGAGGTCGGTGGCGAGCTGCGCGTGGGCGGGCCGAAGCTCGACGGAACACCCTGGCGGATCGGCGTGGAACAGCCGGATCCCGGCGCGCGCCGGGTGCACCGCACGATCGACCTGGTCGATGCGGCGGTCGCGACCTCGGGCGACTACCGCAACTTCTTCGAGCGGGACGGCCGGCGCTGGGCGCACATCATCGACCCGCGCACGGGCCGACCCGTCCCGTACGCCGGCGCCTCCGTCACCGTGCTGCACGACCGCGCGGCCGTGGCGGATGCGTGGGCCACGGCGCTCACCGTACTGGGACCGTTGCAGGGTCTGGACGTTGCGGAACGCGCAAATCTCGCGGTAGTGTTCATCACACGGACCGACAGCGGATTCGTGGTGTCGGGTTCCACGCGTTTCGGGCAGCGCTTCGATCGCGCTGCGCCGGACACCTCACAGCGCTGACCTGCCGTGTTCACGTTCGTTGCCGCTGCGATCGTCTTCGGACTGGCCGTGCTCGCCATGGGTATCGGCGTCCTGATGGGTCGTCCGCCCGTCGCCCGGGGGTGCGGTTTCGTGGACGGACCATGCGCGTGCGATGCGGACCGTGCCCGCGTGTGTGCGGCCCGCGGCGCCCGGGCCGGTGCCGCGGATCGGCGCGCTGCAGCGGGCCGTACCCGGGAGAACCCATGAAGAGATCACAGATGCTCACCGCGCGGGATGTCATGACGCGCCGGCTGATCACGGTCCGGCCGGAGACGACGATCGCCGCTGCCATCCGCATCCTCGTCAGCCGCAACATCGCCGGGATGCCGGTCGTGAACGATGCGGGCGAACTGGTCGGTGTCCTGTCCGAGCACGACTGCCTGCGCGTCCTGGCGCGGGGCGAGTACAACGGTGAAGGCGTCGACGCGATGCTTACGGTGGCCGCACTGATGACCGCGCCCACGCACGTGATCGCGCCCGGGCTGGATCTTTTCGCGATCGCCGAGTACTTCCTGACGCACAACGTTCGGCGGCTGGCCGTGGTGGATGGCGAAAGGCTGGTCGGCCTGGTGAGTCGTCGCGATGTGCTGCGCGGGATCGAGACGATGATCGCCCGGCGCGGCGCACCGCCGGCCGCGAAGGCGCGCGAGCCCGGCCTCTACCCGTCGGCGGCGGGCACCCCGCCCGGCGTCATCGCGAAGCGGCTGGAATAGGTCCGACGGGCGGAGCGCGCATCGTGCCCCTGTGGCTTCGCACGCCTGGCCGGCGCCCGTGCGGGCTGTCGGCCCGCGCCGCCAACCGGCGAACATCCGACGCATGACGAACCACGACATCGCGCGCGCCCTCGCCGACATCGCCGACCACCTCGAGATCCGGCAGGAGAACCGCTTCAAGGTGCGCGCCTACCGCAACGCTGCGCGGGGGGTGCGCGAGTTGACGCGGTCCCTCGACGCGATGGTCCGGGCCGGCGCGGACCTGACGCAGCTGCCCGGCATCGGCAAGGACATCGCGGGTCGCATCATCGAGCTGGTCAACACGGGGCGCACGGAACGGCTCGAGGCGCTCGAGCGCGAGATGCCTGCCACGGTCCTCGAGCTGATGGACCTGGACGGCATCGGCCCGAAGCGGGCGCGCGCGCTGTTCGACACGTTGAACGTGAGCACGCTGGCCGATCTCGAACGGGTCATGGAGAGCGGCGAGCTGCTCGACGTGCCGGGCTTCGGCCCGAAGTCGATCGAGCGGCTGCGCCGCTCCATCACGGAACGCCGGTCCGGCCGCGATCGCATCCGTCTGTACGACGCGGACCGGCACGTCGTGGCGCTCATGCGCTGGATGGAAGACGCGCCGGGCATCCAGCGTGTCGAGGCGGCGGGCAGCTGGCGCCGGCGCGTCGACACGATCGGCGACATCGATCTGCTGGCCATCGCGGCGGACAGCGCGCCGGTGATGGCCCACTTCGCGGCGTACCCCGAGTTCGGGCGCGTCCAGGCTGCCGGTGGCACGCGCGGCACGGCCTTTCTGCGCTCCGGTCTGCAGGTCGACCTGCGCGTCGTACCGGAGGATGCCTACGGCGCGGCACTGCATTACTTCACGGGCTCGAAGGCACACAACGTGGCCGTCCGTCAGCTGGGCGTGCGCCGCGGCCTGCGCATCAGCGAGTACGGCGTGTTCCGCGTCGGGGACGGTACCGAGGAGAAGATCGGCGGTGCCGACGAGCGCGACGTCTTCGACGCGGTCGGCATGGCGTGGGTCCCGCCCGAACTGCGCGAGGATCGGGGTGAGGTCGAGGCCGCGCGAGCCGGCACGCTGCCCGACCTGATCGAGATCGACGAGATGCGCGGCGATCTGCACATGCACAGCACGTGGAGCGACGGCCGGGATTCGATCGAGGCGATGGCGCGCGCGTGCCTGGCCCGCGGCTACGCGTACCTGTGCATCGCGGACCACAGCCGGAACACGACCATCGCCAACGGTCTCGACACGCGCCGTCTCGAGCAGCAGTGGCTGGAGATCGATGCGGTGCGTAGTGCACTGCCGGGCATCCGCATCCTGCGCGGCATGGAGGTCGACATCCTGGCGGACGGCTCGCTCGACCTGCCGGACGCGTACCTCGAGCGGCTCGACCTGGTCATCGTGTCGGTGCACTCGCAGATGCGGATGCCGGCAGCGCAGATGACGGCGCGGATCATCCGCGCGCTGGAGCACCCGTGCGTCGATGTGCTGGGGCACCCCACGGGCCGGCGGCTGCTGCAGCGGCCCGGCTTCGACCTCGACATGGAAGCGGTCCTGCGCGCGGCCGCCGCGCTGGACGTGGCCGTCGAGGTGAATTCGCTGCCGCAGCGGCTGGACCTGAACGACGTGCACGTCCGGCGGGCGTGTGAACTGGGCGTGCGGGTCGCGATCGATACCGACGCGCACTCGGTGCGCGACCTGGAACGCATGGCTTACGGCGTGGGCCAGGCCCGGCGCGGCTGGGTCGAACGGGACGCCGTGGTCAACGCGCTGGAGCCGGCCGCCTTCGAGGCGTGGCGGGCGCGGCGCCGGCCGGAACGGGCGGCCGGTCTGCACGACGGCTGATCCCCGGCCGGTTCCCGTCCCGGCCCGCGCGTGGCTATGTTGCAGGCACCCGCGAACGGGAGACGCCATGCGGTTCCGCCTCCGTCCTGTCACGCTCCTCACGGCCGTGCTGCTCGTGGCCGCGGCCGCACCCGCGGCGGCGAGGCAGACGCCGTTCCGGCAGGCGCTCGAGGCGTTTGCGGAACGGATCGGCGCCGATGTCGAGGCCGATGGCATCGGCTCGATCGCGGTCGGCGTGGTGGTCGGGGACCGGGTGGAGTGGGCGCACGCCTTCGGCTGGGCGGACCGGGACCGGCGCGTCGAGGCCAACGCACAGACGATCTACCGGATCGGCTCGATCTCGAAGTCCGTCACGGCCGTGGCCATGGCCCTGCTGGCGCAGAGCGGTGTGATCGCGCTCGAGGACCCGGTCGTGGCGTGGCTGCCCGGGTTCGCTGCGCTGGATGGCGATCCGGCCGCGGTCCGCGCCATCACGCTGCGTCAGCTGGCCTCGCACACGGCGGGCCTGATCCGCGAACCGGCGCTCGACGGTGCGGCGACCGGTCCGATCGACGGCTGGGAAGCGAAGATCGTCGCC
>JBFFZF010000263.1:0-6012 GCA_041568755.1 Longimicrobiales bacterium
GCCGGAACAACCGGCACGGCCCCAAGGACATGTCCGTAGTGCGGACTAACTGATCTTCGAGTTCGTATCCCGCTCGGACTTCGATACGGGGAAGCACAGGTCCTGCTTCACGAGGTGCGACCCGGTCTGCGCGCTGCCGCTGGGCAGCTCGAGCGGGTCGTGCGCGCCCGGCGTGTTGGCAGCTTTCCAGCGCCGCATGTCGGCCATGCGCCGGCCCTCGAGCCACAGCACGATGCCGCGCTCGCGCTTCAACTGCGTCCAGGCCTGCTCGAGCGAGGTCGTCGTCCACGGCGCCACGCCGGCGGCCGTGCGCAGTCCGTTGATCAGAACCATCGCCTGCTGCCAGTTGCCGCCGCGCAGCAGGTTCTCGGCCTCGATCAGCCGCATCTCGGCGCCGCTCGACAGGTTGATGGCTGCCGCAGGCGTGGCGTGCTTCTCCTGCGGCCACCACGGCACGCGGCCGCAGCAGTCGATCGCCGCGTCACCCGTCTGCGTTGTCGTGCGCCACTTCACGCGCGGGTCGTTCGTCGACTTGAAGTACGCCTCGTAGACCGTGTTCCACTGGGTGTGCGCGCGGTACGGCTGGTTGGCGCTGGCCCACTGGATGCGGTTGCGCTGCGCTTCCGACCCGACGTCGAAGTACGGGATCGCATAGCGGAACGACGTCGCCACCTTCTTGGCGTCGGCGTCCGCCTCGGCCCACTTGCCCTGATTGACGTACACGGATGCGCGGCCCGCGATCGCTGCGGTCCGCACATCGCCCGTGCCAGCCTGCTCGGCCTTGTTGAACCAGCCGAGCGCGCGATCGAAGAACACGGTGTGCGCCTCGAGTCCGCCACCATCGATGACGGCCTGGCACATGTGCTCACCCAGCAGGCGGTTGGCATAGCCCGCGTACAGGTAGGACTGCGCCAGCAGTCGGGTGCTGTCCTTGGCGACGCGCTCCATCCGGGCGATGCCGTCTTCGGCGAACCAGCGCGCCCGCTGCGCCTGCTCCCAGTGCGTGTCGAGCCCGTCGTCCTGCGGGTCGAGCTCGCCACGCTGCCACTGCACCGTGATGCCGAAGCTGCCCGTGGATCCGGACGGGTGGACCTCGCGCGTCACGGCCGCGCCCGTGTAGGCCAGCCAGTTGATCGCCTGCGCGAGGGACCGGCCCATCCCCTGGACGACCGCGGACTGTGCCGCGGCCGTCTCGAGAAACGGTTCCTGAACCGGACCCGGGTTGGATACCTCCGTGTCGCACGCCACGATCGCGAGCGCGGCCGCGGCGGCGACGGCGCGCAGCCCTGCTGCGCGGAACTTCGCTGCCTTCATCTGCATGACGGCCTCCTCAGAAAGTGACGCGCAGCGCGGCCGTGTACACGGCCGGCGGCGGAACGTGTTCGAGCAGCGACCGCACGGGGTTGTTGAATCCGCCGTTCTCACCCATCTCGGGCTCGAAGACCGGGAAGTCCTCGTTCACCCACTTCCAGATGTTTCGGCCGGAGAGGGTGAGCGTCGCGCGCGACGTGCCCGGCAGCAGACTGGCCGGGACCGGCACGGACAGCGTGAGTTCGCGGACCTTGAAGAAGTCCGCCGGATACACGAAGAAGTCCGCCTGCGCGTTCTGCACGATGCACTGTGCACGCTGCGTGGCCGTCATGGCCTGCACGCCCTGCGTCTCCTGGATCGTGTAGGCCTCGAAGCAGCCGGGCCAGCGGACCGAGCGGCGCACCGCGTTCCACGCGGCGCCGTCGTACATGTAGCTGCCGCCCTGGTACTCGCCGCGGGCCGTCAGCAGCAGACCCTTGGGGAGGTTGAACGTCGTGTTCACGCCGAACGTGTGCGTCGGCTCGTTCGGGCCGATGTTGCACTCCTCGATCCGGCCGGCCGCGTTGCGGTGCACGATCGGGTCGGCCAGCTCATCCGGGTTGTCGAGGCAGCGCGCCCGGATCACCGGTACGGGCTGGCCCTCGATGACCCAGCCGAAGTCGCCCAGCGAGAATTCCGGCACGCCACCCAGGTCGAGCACCTTGCTCTTGTTGGTGTAGACGCTGCCGCCCAGCTCCCAGCTGAAGTTCTCGCTCTCGTACAGCGTGGCCGTCGCCGACAGCTCGACGCCCTTGTTCTCCAGCTCACCCACGTTCTGCAGCTGCGAGGACAGGAACCCGAGCGACGGGATCTGACGCACGTTGAAGAGCGCGTCCTTCGTCTTCTGGTGGTAGTACGTGAAGTCGACTGCCAGCCGGTTCGAGATGAATGAGCCGTCGAACCCGAACTCGGTCTCGGAAGACCGCTCCGGGCCCAGATCGCTGTTCCCGACGCGCAGCGGAAGGAACGCGGGCGAGGTGCCCCAGCCGGCGGGGTCGTAGACGCGGATCGCGTCGAACGCGCCCGGCGCACGGCCGGCCTGGCCCCATGCGGCACGCAGCTTGACCGTGCCCATGGATTCCGGCCAGAAGTCCTCATCGGACACGATGTACGAAAGGCTGACCTTCGGGTACGCCTGCAGGCCGAGCCCTTCACCGAACGCGCTGTTGCCGTCCACGCGCACGCCGGCTGTCAGGAAGTACCGGTTCCGGAAGTCGAACAGGTTCTGGACGAAGAAGCCCGCGTTGACGACGCGGATGCGAGACTCGAAGCCCAGCGTCAGACCGCCGTTGTCGACGACCGGCTGGCCGGGGCCCGGGAAGTTCTCACCGTACGCCGACGTCTCCTGCGTCTCCGTCGTGATGCTCTGACCGCCCCACGAGAAGCTGGAGCGGAGATCATCGGAGATCTGCACGTCGTATGTGCCGACGTAATCGAACGTCAGGTTCGAGTACTGGTAGCGCCGGTCGGACAGCACGCCCGTCGGCGCCAGCACGAACCCGAACGGCCGGAAGTTGCGCTGGTTCACCTGGGAAAGGTCGTACCCCACGCTCACGCGGTTCGTGAAGTTCGACATCGGGCTCCACGTGCCCGTGAACCCCGTGATCAGATGATCGACGTTGGTGAGCAGGTCCCAGTTCAGAAGCGGGTCCACACCGGCCCGGCTCTCCGCGCTGACGTAATTGCGGTCACGCCGGAACGTGTTCAGCGTGATGCCGTGCGCGTTGTTGCCCGCCGGCGTGTTCTGCAGATCCGACGACGTGAGTGACGTGTTCCACTGGAAGCGCAGCGTGTTGATCGGCGAGAACGTGAAGTTGCCGCGCACGCTGACCCGCTGCTCCTCGTCGAGCGGCAGCACGCCCTCGTTGTCGTCGTAGGTCCCGGAGATGAAGTACTGCAGTGCTTCACCACCGCCGCCCACGGACAGCGAGTACTTCTGCCGGTGTCCGTCCCGCAGCCACGGATTGATGTACATGTATTCCGGGCGGCCGCAGTTCTCGCCGTTCGCATCGCAGAACGGCTTCTTGCCCGCCTCGGACGGCGGCGCCAGGCTGGCATCGACGCCGAACGGCAGCTCGTGCGCGAAGCCCTGCTCGATCGTGGCCGTCCACGTGGCCGCGCCTGTGTGCCCGCGCTTCGTGAAGATCTGGATCACGCCGGCCGCCGCCTCGGTGCCGTACAGCGTCGTAGCGGCCGCGCCCTTGATGACCTCGATCCGCTCGATGTCGGCCGGATTGATGTTGTTCAGCGGGCTGACGATGTCGTTGTTGCTGCGCAGGCTCGAGCCGGACGGGGGCACGTTGCGCGCGTAGCCGTCGCTGCGCACGCGCACGCCGTCCACGTACAGGATCGGCTGGTTGCTCATCGCCACGCTGGAGTTGCCGCGCAGCCTGATGCGCGCACCGCTGCCGACCTGGCCGCTGTTCTGCAGCACGGTCATGCCGGGCACGCGCGCAGACAGCAGCGCGTCCACGTTGACCGGCGGCTCCGCGATATCGGCCAGGTTGACCTGCGCGATGCTGTTGCCCACCTCGCGACGGCGGGCCGCACCTGCCGTGCCCGTCACCACGATCTCATCGAGGCCCAGGACCTCGGTCGCGAGTTCGAAGTCGGCCACGACCGTCTGGCCGGCGCCGACCTGGATCGCGCGCGTGGCGGTCCGGAACCCGATCCGGTCCAGCCGCATGTTGTAGCTGCCGGGTGGCACATTCAGGATCGCGTACCGCCCGTCCGGCTGGGTCAGTGCGCCGAGCCCTGTCGACGCCAGGCTGACCTGCACGCCCACGAGCGGGCGTTGCGATCCTTCGTCCACGACGCGGCCGGTGACGGTCCCGTTCTGGGCGAGGACCGGGCCGGCCGCCAGCAGCGACAGGAATGCGGCCGCGGCGAACGACCGCCACGGCGCCTCCCCGCCCTTGCCAGGACGGCTCCGATGGGAAGCCAACCTCATGGAAACGCTCCTTGGTTGAGGATGAATCCTGGCCGGCGCGGCCCGGCGGCGGCATGCGTCCGCGGGCCGTCCTGCCTTCCCCCGTGTCGGTCGCGATGCGCCCGACGACATGAAAACAACGCATGAAACGACCGGAATCGGACCCCGGGCACGACGTTCTCGGCCCGGGATCGCGGCTGGGAACCCGACTATAAGAGCGGTCCGCGCGACACCCGTCAATGGATCGCGCCGCCCGCCGGACCGGCGCGGCGCAGGGCGGCGCTGCGCGGCTCGGATCCGGACGAGTCCGCGCCCTGTCCCCCTGTGATGACGACCGCCGCCGTGGCCGTGACGAACTGGTCTTGCCCGGTGACGGCCGTAGCCCTGCCCTGGAAGCTGCCGGCGGCGGCATACGCGTGCCGCGCGGTGCCGCTGGCGCTCGTCGCGCCGCTGGTCGCGAACTGCTCGAGGCTGCCGTCGCCGAACTCGATCGTGATGCTGGCCAGGGCCGGTCCGGTGGCCGCGAACCGGAACGCGATCGTGTCCCCGACCGCGCCCGTCCGGGGGTCCACGGTGAGCGTGATCGTGAGGTCTGGCGGATCGCTGATCGAGCCCGTCGAGCAGGCTGCCGCCACGGCCAGCGCCAGGGCGGCCGCGCGCCATCGGCGGCTGCCGATGGACCGGCTCACCAGCGGATCTTGAAGAGGGGAACCACGAGGTCGCGCGGCGGGAGGTCGTCCGGGCCCTGAGTGGAGTCGAACCCGCCGGCGATGATGATGCCCACGGCCGAACCCACGAGCACGACCCCGGCCACCGCCGCCATCACCGTGCGCGTCTGGTCCAGTGTCTTGCGCTCGACATCGACGATCCCGGCCCGGGCCACGTTCATCCGCTGGCTCAGATTCACGAAGCGCGTGCCCTGCAGCTCGTTGAAGACCGACACCAGCAGCATGACCGAATCGGGCCTTTCCTCGATGAGCTGCCCTTCGACCAGCCTCGTGCCGGGCGCGATCACGCCGGCCAGGCGACTGGCCTCCGCCTCGTTCAGCCGCAGCCGGACCTCGCCGGGCGGCGTAAGGTTGCTGGTGCTCGCCGGGACATACCGGTAGCAGGCCGGCAGGACGGACGCGAGGCACAGGGTCACGACGATCGCACGGCGCATGAAGCTCCCCGGACTCCGGTTCGTAGCGTTCGCGGTTCTGGGATCTACGACGGCGCCGGCCCGGCCGGCAAGCCCTTGCGGGCGTGCTTGCCGGGCATCGCCCCGCGGGCGACGTTGGGGCCGATCCCTTCATCAACGTACGGACCGGTGACATGCAACACACGCTGCGCATCGAGAACGTCAGCAAGCGGTTTCGCACGACGCTCGCGGTCGACGACCTCAGCCTGGCCGTTCCGGCCGGCACGATCTACGGGATCCTGGGCCCCAACGGCGCCGGCAAGACCACCACGCTGCGCATGGTCATGAACATCATCGTACCGGACAGCGGCCGGATCGCGCTGCTCGGTGGCGACCCGCACCGGGACCGGTCCGTGCTGCAGCGCGTGGGGTACCTGCCCGAGGAGCGCGGGCTCTACAAGAAGATGAAGGTCGGCTGGACGCTCGAGTACTTCGCGCGGCTCAAGGGGCTGACCGACCGCAAGGAGATCCGCGCGCGCAGCGACCGCTGGCTCGATCGCTTCGGGCTGCTCGACCGCAAGAAGGACAACGTCGAGGCGCTCAGCAAGGGCAA
>JBFFZF010000264.1:0-5999 GCA_041568755.1 Longimicrobiales bacterium
CTCGGAGAAGCGGTGGCCGTTCATGCGCGTGTTCTGCTCGTAGACCACGGTCATCGACGTGCTGTCGAACGGCGGCAGCCACTGGTAGACGCGGTCCATCCGGCGAGGCGTCTGCGGGCCGCCCTGACCCTGGTCCTGGCCACCGCGGCCGGCGGCGGGCGCGTCGGCCGAGGCCGAGTCACCCGGCGGGGCCGGCTCCTGCTCCAGGTACGTCAGGCCCTGGCCGTCCGTGCGCCACGCCATCTCGCGCTTGCCGGACTGGCTCTCCGTGGCGGGCCCGCCCGCGCCGGGCGCCGTGACCGGGTTGTCCGCGCGCACGCCCAGGTTCAGCTCGCGCTTGCTCAGCTCGGCGAGGACCTTGCCGGTCAGGTCCCACATCTCCTCGACCTGGCCGAAGTTGCCGACGGGCACGACGTAGCTGAACGGTTTGACCATGCGCGTGACGCGCGCGAACTGGCCGTCCGGCGAGAAGTCGATCGAACGGATCATCGCCGGCTGGCCGATCCTGCGCACGTTGCGGTTGCCGACGTCGATCAGCGCGAGCTGGCCGGTTGCATGCCACTCGAGCAGCGCCTGATCGTGCGGTGTGGCCAGCAGGCTGGCGTACACGCGCAGCATGTTCCTGTCCGTCTCCTCGACCACCTTCACGCGCGGGCCGGGCGGCACCGCGGGCTTCACCGGCCTCGCCGCGCGGTTCTCGGGCACGAGCACGGCCGCGATGCTGGCGCCGTTGTTGACCCACGAGAAGCTCGTCACGAGCGTCGCCAGCACGGGTGAGCGCGTGAGCTGGCGCGAGCGGCCGCTCGCGGCGTCCGCGACGTAGATGTGCGTGCCGTCCGGGAAGTGCGCGAAGTAGGCGATGCTCCGCCCGTCCGGTGACCACGTCGAGTTCGACACGCGCGCGTTCGGCGGGACCTGGATCTGCCTGCGCGTGCCATCCGTCGCGGAGATGATCTGGATGCCCGCGTTGTTGCGGACGGTGAGCGCGCGGTCGCGGTTGGCCGCGAAATCGATGAACTCGCCGCCCAGCTCGTCGAACGGCTTCGAGAAGACGTCCATCTTCACGGGGCCGTCCGAGATCTCGTCGAGGAACCAGGTCTTGTCCGCGTTGGGATTGGTCAGCGAGACGTTGACGTGGCGAGGCGCGAGCACGGCCTCCGCCAGCTCGGGCGGCGGTGCGACGAAGCGCTCGGCCTGGATCGTCTCGTCGACGGTCCGCGACTGGGTCGCCGCAGCCGCGCCCGTGTTGCGGTTCTGCCCGAACGCCAGGCCGGGCAGCAGCACGAGCGCGAGGGCGGTCGATACGGTACGACGGATCATGTCAGCCTCCGTGGGGTCGGGCACCAGAGGGTCGGCGCCCCGGCCGGGCCGGGCCGGGGCAGGCCCGCAATCTCGGACGCGGGCGATGCCATCCACAAGGGACGCCGGGACCGGGCCCACCGTTGGCGGACCGCAGCGCGTCACGGCGGGACCCGCGGCCGGAGTTCAACCGCGTGCCGGCCGGGGCGCGACGGTCAGCCCGCGCCGGCCCCAGACCACCACGACGGCGAAGCCGGCCACCATCATCAGCGCGTTGAGCACGGTCACGACCGTCACCGACAGCTCGGCCGCGACCAGGTTGCAGAAGTTCCAGAACAGGTGCCACAGCGCGACGGTCCAGACGCTGCCGCCCGTGCTGTTGAACACGAACGTCAGCCAGAACGCGCCCGCCATCAACGCGATGAAGAAGCCGGCGACCATGCCGGCGCCCATCAGGTCGTAGCGGTACGCGAAGAACGGCACGTGCCAGATCGCCCAGATCACGGACAGGACGAGCGTGCCCGCGAGCGCGCCATGCCCCTCCTGCAACCGCGGCAGCAGCCAGCCTCGCCAGCCGGGCTCTTCGCCCAGACCGTAGGCGATCGAGGCGATCGCCAGGTTCAGCAGCCAGGCAGGCCTCGCGGCGGCGTCGAGCAGCGCGCCGAACGCCGGCGGATCACCTGTCAGCCGCGCGACCAGGATCCCGGCGACGAGGAAGACGAGCGGCGTGCCCATGAACAGCAGGACCCAGGCGGGGCCGACGTTGGGCTGGCCCTGACGCCGGTAGAGGTCGCGCAGCCGAGTGCGCGGGTTCTCGGCGCGGCGCATCAGATACGCGGCGGCGAGCGGGCCGAACGCGCCGAAGCCGTGCCACCAGGACGGGACGCCGAGCGCGGTCCAGCCCAGGCCGTCGAGCACGGACGGCAGCAGCACCGTCCAGGTGATCGCGAATGCGATCAGGGTGAATCGCAGGACCGGGCCCATCACGACCTCTCCGGCTCAGCCCGCGGCGTGCGCGTCAGCGCTCCCGTGGCGGACCGAGCGATCTGTCGATGAGCGCCAGGATCGAGTCGGCGGCCTCGAACACGGGCGGGAACTCGTCGACGAGGTGGTCGAGAATCGCGAGCCGCATCGTGAAGACGCCGATCACGTCGAGGTCGACCGGCACGTGCGAGGTCAGGTCGAAACCGGGCGCGTGCGTTGCGCCGTCGAGCAGTGCCGTGTACTGCGCGTTGTTCACGAAGCGGCTGATGTCCATGCGCCGGCGCAGCGCGGGATCGAACTGGTTGTCGACGTACGCGAGCGCGCGTTCCTCCTCTTCGGTCAGCTCGCCGAGCACGCCGCCCCAGCCGGACAGCGCTGCGCGCAGCTCGAGGTCGCGCAGCAGGCTCAGGCGGCCGGTGGCGAGCAGGCCGTCGAGCGTCCCGAGCGCGAGCTGCGTCGTGGGCGTGATCCAGGCCCAGCCGAGCGCGGTGTCCGGCACGGTCGCAAGCGACATCCCCTGCGCGTACGCCTCTCGCACCGAGCCCAGCGTCGTACGTATGGAGTGGACGATGCGGCCGTGGAACGCGGCCCGAAAATCCAGCTCGGCGCGCGCGGCGAGGAACTCCGATTGCAGCGCCTGGAGCGTGGCGCGCTCGTCGACGCGGTCACTGCGCGCGTCCCACCAGCGGTCCAGCGCGAACGCGGCCAGGATGCTGGCCACGATGACGAGCGCCTCGAGCGTCAGCATCCGCGCGTCGACGCGCCGCTCCCTCACTGACGGAAGTTCCATCGTTCGATGTCCGAAGTCGTGCGTGTGGCCATGGCCGCGCGGATGCGCGCGACGATGTCCGGGTGCGCGTCGGCAATGTCGTGCTGCTCGCGCGGGTCGGCGTCCAGGTCGAACAGCTGGATGGGCGCGGCCGCGTTCTCGTGGCCGCCCAGCCGAACGCCCTTCCACCGCCCCATGCGCACGGCCTGCGCGCCTCGCCACTGGCTGTGGTACTCCCAGTACAGGAACTCGTGCTGCGACTGCGCGCCCGTGCCGAGCAGCGTGGGCAGGAACGAGACGCCATCGAAGGCCATCGGCGTGGCGGGTGAGGCGGCGGCCGCGGGACCGGCCGCGCGTGTGGCCATGTCCTCCGTGAGCGGGTAACCGACGAGCTCGGCGAACGTGGGCAGGAAATCCCAGAACGCGCCGATGTGGGCGCTGACAGTGCCGGGCGCGATGCGGCCGGGCCAGCGCGCGATCAGCGGGACGCGGATGCCGCCCTCGTAGAGCGAGCCCTTGAGCCCACGCAGCCCGGCCACGCTGTTGAAGAACGCGGCGTCGACGCCGCCCGTGTACGTGGTGCCGTTGTCGCTCGAGAACAGGATTAGTGTCCGTTTGTCGATGTCGAGCGAGTCGAGCAAAGCAATGACGCGGCCGATGTGCGCGTCCATGCGCGTGATCATGGCCGCGTAGGCGGACAGCGGCCGCGGGTGCGGCAGGTAGCTGCGATCGCCCAGGTACGGCTGCTCGTCGAACGCGCCGTCGTACTCGGCCAGCGCCGAGTCCGGGACCTGCAGCGCCAGGTGCGGGATCGTGAACGGGAGGTAGAGGAAGAATCGCTCGCCGGCGTGCGCGCGGATCCAGTCGAGCGCGTCGTCCGCCATGACATCGAGTGAGTAGTCGGTCCCTGAATAGCCGGCGTAGGAGGCCGGGTCCGCCGGATCGCCTGCATGCCGCTGGTGCGGCGAGAAGTACGGGTTTCTGAGCGCGACGTACTCGCCGTTCCGCCACAAATGCGTGGGATAGAAATTATGCGCCTGCTTCTGATCGAGGTAACCGAAAAAGTAATCGAAGCCGTGCAGGTTGGGCTCGCCCTCCGAGCCGGGCCCGCCCAGGCCCCACTTGCCGATCGCGGCCGTGGCGTAGCCGGCGCTCTTCAGCATGTGCGCGAGCGTGAACGTGCCGGCCGCGAGGGGCATCTGGCCGCGCTCCTCCTCGTCCAGCCAGCCGCCCAGCTCGTAGTTGTCGCGCACCTGCGTGTGGCCGGTGTGCAGGCCGGTCAGCAGTGTCGCGCGGGACGGCGCGCACACGGGGCTGCCGGAATAGAACTGCGTGAAGCGCATGCCCTCGGTGGCCATGCGGTCGAGGTGCGGCGTGCGGATCAGGGTCTGGCCGTAGGAGCCCAGCTCGCCGTAGCCCAGGTCATCGGCCAGCATCAGGATGATGTTGGGCGGGCCGACTTCACTCGTATCGCGCGGCGCGCAGGCGATCGCGAGCGCGCCAGCAACCAGCAGGGTGAGCCGTGCGACGGTGCGACGGGCCATGAGCCGTCTTTCCCCCGGGTTCGAGCGCAGGTGCGGACCCGGCGAAGGTACCACGCCCGTGCGGGGCGCGCACGCGGGCCTCCGGCGCCCGTGGATTCGCGTGCCGGCGCCGATCCGAGACAGGCACACCGCCCCCACGGACGGCGCGGCGGCGATCCCGACGGGAGTGCGGCAGGGACGAGGCCGGAGCAATGGCGGATCAGTCTGGCGGGACCTCGGCAGGCGTGTTACCTCTCGGTCGGACCCCGACCCATCACCCCTGCCTGTGGAATGCAATGATGCCGATCCGGTCTCTCTCCATCACGGTCAGCGCGCTCGTGATCCTGGCCACACCGCTCGTTGCGCAGCAGCCGGAGCGCCGGTCCGGGCCTGTGATCCGGAGCGGGGGCGAGGTCTTCGTAATCCGCGATCCGGAGTTCGCGACGCCGGTCGACCTGACGTACCGGGTGGCGTTCGACATCGCCGTCGCGGCCGAACAGCCGGATCAGGTCAACGCGTCGTTGAACAGCGTCGCGCGGTTCCTCAACATGCACGCGCAGGCCGGCGTCCCGCGCGATCGGCTTCAGCTCGCGGTGGTCGTGCACGGCACGGCCGGCAAGGATCTGCTGGATGATGCCGCGTACCGTGAGCGGCTGGGCGTGGCCAACCCGAACCGCGCGCTGCTGCGCGAGCTGATGGGCGCGGGCGTGCAGATCATCCTGTGCGGCCAGACAGCGGCGTCGCGCGGGCTGCCGCGCGATGGGCTGATCGAGGGCGTGCAGACCGCGCTCTCCGCGATGACCGCGCACGCCGTGCTGCAGGAGCACGGCTACCGGCTGAACCCGTTCTGACGCGACGCCAATGCGCGCCGTGCACGTGGCTGTGGCGGTGTGTATCGGAAGTGGCGCGCTCGCGCTGTGCACCACGGGCGGCGCGGCGCAGCAGTTCACGGTCGACGGCCGCGTGGTCGAGGCGGGCACAGGGACGCCGGTCGGCGGCGTACGCGTCGAGCTGGCCGGCCGGCCGGCCGCGATCACCGGCGGCGACGGCGCGTTCCGCTTCGCGCAGGTCGAGCGCGGCCGCTACATCCTGGCCGTGCGCGGGCTGGGCTGGGCCACCGAAGAACTCACGCTCATCGTGCAGCGCGACACGACGCTGCGCATCGAACTCACCAGCGTGCCGATCGAGCTGGACACACTCGCCGTCGAGGCGCGCGATATCTCGGTGCGCGGCGTGGTGCGGGACGCGGCGACCGGAACAACGCTGATGGGCGTGGCCATCAACCCGGCCTCCGGTCGCGAGACGCGCACGGATCCGATCGGGCGGTTCCGCCTGCGCAGTGTGCCGGCCAACACGCCGTTCGCGTTCCAGGTCCTGTCGCTCGGGTTCCTGCCGCAGTTCTGGACGATCGAGGCCGCCGCGGA
>JBFFZF010000265.1:0-5823 GCA_041568755.1 Longimicrobiales bacterium
GCGGACAGACAGGCGGCCTCCTCGAGGGAGCGGGCCGGGTCGACCGGGACGAGGCCGGCGAGCAGCGCGAAGCGCCGGTTCACGGCGGCCTCGACCGACGTGGCGACGTAGCGGCGCCCGAACAGATCGAGCACGAGCGCGCCTTCGAGTCCGAGGGCGAGCCGCTCCTCGGCGCGTTCGGCGGCGGTGAGCGTCGCGCGCGCGGCGGCCCGCGCCCGTCCCGCTTCCGTGTCCAGCTCCATGGCCTCGCCTTCGAAGACATCGGCACCGCGCTCGACCTGGACCATGCAGGTCACGCGGCTGCCCGCTCGCTGGATGCTCATGTCGTGAAGCAGCAGGAAGCGGATTGCGGCAGCATCGGCAGACGCGGCGGGCGCCACGCTCGCCGGGACGGTGGCTGACTCGTCCGGGCGCGGCCGCGCACCAGGCGCGCCGGCAGCGGCGGGCACACGCGGCTGTTCGTGGTATGCGGTGTGGATCGCGTCGCGCGTGAATTCCAGCCCGTGCTTGCGCAGCACGCGCGCGGCGGCATTGCCCAGGATGGTGAGCGACGCGTCGGGCGCGGCCGTGACGTGGACCGCGCGCACGGTGTTCAGGTCCGCCAGCCAGACGGCGGCGGCCACCACGCCGGGCAGCTGCTCGAGCGCGTGGACGAGCCACAGCTCGAGGTCGTGTGCCGCTTCGCGCGCGCCGTTCTGATCTTCGCTCATGCTACGCGTCGTAGCCGATCCAGCGATTCATCGCCTGCAGCGATGCCAGGATCGCCGCTTCCTCGGGCGCGTGCCCGAGTGCCGCGACGCCGGTCAGGCGGAACCGGTCCCGGCCCGCCATGCCGCGTGCCGAGACGAGGACGAAGTGGCGGCCCTGCGCTTCCACGATGGATGCGCCTTCCAGTCCCACGGCGTCCGCGGCGAAAGCCGTGGAGATCGCCGCGAACAGCGCGCGTGCGCCGGCCCGCACCCGGCCGGACATGGTCGGGTCACCGGTGCCGGTCCCGGTGAACGTGGCCTGATCGCGCCGGATCGTGACCTGGCACTCGGCGCCCGCCGTGGAGCGGCTGCGCGCGTCGTAGTGGACGAGGACGAAGCGGGTCTCGCCCGCGGGCGTCGGGTCCTCGAACGGCTCGGTCAGCCCGGACCACTCCGGAGGGTCGAGTTCCGTCGCGCCTGGCTCCATGGCATCGTGGCGGATCTGCGCCACGCTGACGATGCGCCGGTCCACGACGATGCCGAGGCCGGCACACAGCGCGGACTCGATGTTGCGCACGACCTGTTTGGGATTCAGGACCGGCGAGGCGAGGACGTGGATCTCTTCGAGTTTGCCGAGCGGGTTCGCCACGACGCGCGCCGACACGACCCCGGACAACGAGCACAGTAGACGCTCGACTTCGTTGTCCGGGTGCCAGGGCGACTGGGTCTGCGTCATGGACTCCGTACGCGAAGGTTTCCCGAAGATAGCGCGCGGTCATTCCGCTCGCCACCCCCTCGCCAGCACGCGCGGCCCGGCACTAGCTTGCGGAACCCCGCGCGTCCGTTGCGGATTCCAGTTGCCGGACGAAACGGAATGGAGCGATGACCAAGCGATACGAAGTGATCATCATCGGCGGTGGACCCGCCGGCCTCACGGCGGGCATGTACGCCGCGCGCTCGAAGCTGTCCGCCGTCGTGCTGGAACGCGGACTGCCGGGCGGCCAGCTGCTGAATACGAAGGACATCGAGGACTACCCCGGCTTCCCGCACGTCGGCGGCTTCGAGCTGGCCGAACTCATGACGAAGCACGCGGAGAAGTTCGGCTGCGAGATCGCCACGGAGACCGTGACCCGCATCGCACCGGGCGGCGACGATGACCCCTGGACCCGGTGGCTCGTCGAGACGGACTCGGGCACCAGCTACACGGCGCCGATGGTCATCCTGGCTGCGGGCGGAACGGCGATCAAGCTGGGCGTGCCCGGCGAACTGGAGTACGCGGGGCGAGGCGTGAGCTACTGCGCGGTGTGCGACGGCGCGTTCTTCGAGGGCGAAACGATTGCCGTCGTGGGCGGCGGCGATGCGGCGGCGGAGGAAGCCGATTTCCTCACCCGCTACGCGGAGAAGGTGTACCTCATTCACCGGCGCGACAGCCTGCGGGCGCAGAAGATCATCCAGGAGCGGGTGTTCCGGAACCCGAAGATCGAGATGGTCTGGGACACGATCGTGCGCGAGGCGGAAGGCGATGCGCAGGGGCTCAAACAGCTGGTCCTGCAGGGGACGCGCACGTCCGACGGCGACTACGATTTCGAAGGGACCGGACCGACACGGACCCTGCCCGTGACCGGACTCTTCGTGTTCATCGGCTTCGAGCCGAATACGCACCTGCTGGACAACGCACACGCGAAGCACGATGCGGGCGGCCATTTCCTCACGGACGACCGGATGGAGACATCGCTGCCGGGTCTGTACGCGGTCGGCGATGTGCGCAGTCAGCTGGTCCGCCAGATCACGACCGCGGTCGGCGACGCGACGACGGCCACGATCGCGATCGAGAAGGCGATCACCGCGCTCAAGGAGACGCACGCGGAGCCCGCCGCCACGTGAGCGGCCGGCCCGGCGCTCACAGGATGTGCCGGCCGCCGTCCACGACGAGCGTCTCGCCCGTGACGAAGTCGCTACGCACCAGGTAGAGCAGCGCGTCGACGACATCGTCCGGGCTGCCGTCACGCATGACGACCCTGCGTGCCGGCCCGCCCGCCTCATCCTCGCCGGTCCAGTCCGGCGGCGGCAGGACCGTGCCCGGCACGATGGCGTTCACGCGGATCCCCGGTCCGAGCGCACGGGCCAGTACGCGCGTCAGATGGAGCAGCCCGGCCTTCGAGACGGCATGGTGCGCGTACGACGGCCACGCCTGCAGTGCGGACAGGTCCGCGATGTGGACGATGACGCCACCCTCGAGACGCAGAAGGTGCAGCAGCGCCTGGGTCAGGAAGAAGGGCGCCTTCACGTTGACGCCCAGCACACGATCCCACTCCGCCTCGGTGATCTGCTCGAACGACGCGCGCTCGAAGCGCGAAGCGTTGTGCACGAGGATGTCCAGCCGGCCGAAGAGATCCTCCGTGCGGGCGGCCAGGTGTGCCACACCGTCAGGCGTACTCAGATCGGCGGCGACGGCGTGCGCGCGCCGGCCCAGCCCCTCGATCTCGCGGGCGGTGGACGCCGCCTCAGCCGTCGATTCGTGATGGTGCACGACGATGTGTGCACCGGCACGCGCCAGCCCGAGGGCGAGGGCGCGACCGACGCGCCGGGCGCTGCCCGTGACGAGCGCCACACGGTCCGGAATGTCCATGCGCGGAAGCTAGTGGCGGGCTCCGGTAACGGCAATTAAGATGCCCGGGCACAACGATACCGGATGGAGCTGGGAGCCATGATGCGACTCGAGGGACGAACGGCGATCGTGACGGGCGGCACGAAGGGCATCGGCCGGTCGATCGCCGAGCAGCTGGTGGACGAGGGCGCGCGCGTGTGCGTCGCCGCACGCACCGAGGCCGACGTGCAGGCCGCAGCCGCCGCGCTGCACAAGCGCAGACCGGAGGCTGACACGGCAGTCGCGATCGGCGTGCCGTGTGACGTGCGTGATGCGGACTCCTGTGCACGGCTGGTCGAAACGACAGTAGCGCAGCTGGGCCGGCTCGACATCCTGATCAACAACGCCGGGATCGGCGCATTCGCGCCCGTCGCCGAGATGTCCACGGCAACGTGGGACGCGATCATCCAGACCAACCTCAACAGCCTGTTCTACTGCACGCACGCTGCGCTGCCGCACCTCGAATCGGCCGGCGATGCCTGGGTCATCAACATCGGCAGCCTGGCCGGCAAGAATGCGTTCCCCAACGGCGCCGCGTACAACGCCTCGAAGTTCGGCCTGATCGGCTTCAGCGAAGCGCTGATGCAGGAGGTGCGCTACAACGGCGTGCGCGTGGCGTACATCATGCCCGGCAGCGTAGCGACCGAGTTCATGGGACGCACGCCCGGCCCGCACGATGACTGGCGGATCCAGCCGGAAGATGTGGCACGGGCCGTCATCGACGTGCTCACCTTCCCGTCACGTTCGCTGCCCAGCCGCATCGAGTTGCGGCCCTCGCAGCCACCACGCAAATGAAGGCGCCGGGCGCGCAGGCCGCGCGCGTCGGCACGACCACCAACGGGTGATGGACCATGGAGCATCGGATCGAGAAGGACTCGCTGGGCGAGATGCAGGTGCCGGCGGACGCGCTGTGGGGAGCCCAGACGCAGCGCGCGGTCGAGAACTTCCCCATCAGCGATCTGCGTTTCCCGCGCGGCTTCATCGCCGCACTGGGCATGATCAAGAAGTCGGCGGCGGAAACGAACGTCGCGCTGCAGCTGCTGGACGCGGACCTCGCCGGATCCATCATCGCGGCGGCCGATGAGGTCATAGCCGGTCGCCTGGATGCGCACTTCGTGCTCGACATCTTCCAGACCGGCAGCGGGACGTCGTCCAACATGAACGCCAACGAGGTCATCGCCAACCGCGCCATCCAGCTGCGCGGCGGCACGATCGGCTCGAAGGGCGTGCACCCGAACGATCACGTCAATGCAGGCCAGTCGTCGAACGATGTCATTCCGACGGCAATGCAGATCGCGGCCTGTGTGGCGATCCGGCGCGACCTGGTCCCGGCAATGCAGATCCTGCACGATGCTCTGGACAAGAAGGCGGAAGCCTTCGACGGCATCGTCAAGTCCGGACGCACCCACCTGATGGACGCGACGCCGGTGCGCCTCGGTCAGGAGTTCGGCGGCTACGCGGCCCAGATCGCCCACGGCATGCGCCGGCTGGAAGATGCCGTCCATGACCTGGCCGAGCTGCCGCTGGGCGGGACCGCCGTCGGCACGGGCATCAATACACACCCCGAGTTCGCCGCGCGCACCATCGCCGGCCTGAGTGAGGCGACCGGCATCGCATTCCGCGAGGCGGGCAACCACTTCGAACGGCAGGGCACGCGCGACACCGTCGTCTACGCGCACGGCGCACTCAACACGATCGCCGTGTCCATGCACCGTATCGCGTCGGATCTGCGGCTCATGGCGAGCGGCCCGCGCGCAGGGCTGGCCGAGATCACGCTGCCCGCGATCCAGCCCGGGTCCAGCATCATGCCGGGCAAAGTCAACCCCGTCATCCCCGAGGCCGTGACCATGGTGGCCGCACAGGTCATGGGCAATCACACGATGATCACTGCCTGCGGCCAGGGCAGCATCTTCGAGCTGAACGTGATGATGCCGATCATGGCGTACGGCCTGCTGCAGTCGATTGCGCTGCTGGCCAGCACGGCGCGCGTGTTCGCGGAAAAGTGCGTGACCGGGATCACGGTGAACGAGGCGCGCTGCCACGAGTTGCTCGAGGGCAACCTGTCGCTGGCGACCGCGCTGGCGCCGCTCATCGGCTACGACAAGGCCGCGTCCATCGCCAAGACCGCGTTCGCCGAAGGCAAGACCGCGCGGGCCGTGGCCCGCGAGCAGGGTCTGATGCCGGATGCAGAACTGGACTCGGTGCTCGATGCGAGGGGGATGACGGAACCGGGGATACCGGGGACGACCAGCTGACGACGGATTACGGATCGGGTGTGGGGATGGGTTGTGGGGATCGATGATGGGGAAACGGATTACGGATTACGGATCACGGATCACGAATTACGGCCGGGAATGGGGCGGGCAGAGGACTTGGGGAGGGGGGTCGGCTCAGCGCAGTGGCTGACCGCCGTCGCCGTTCCCCATCCGCCACCCCCACCATCCATCCCCATGCCCAATCCGTGATCCGTTGTCAGGTCGTCACCAC
>JBFFZF010000266.1:0-5822 GCA_041568755.1 Longimicrobiales bacterium
AGGAGGAGGACGTGCGCGCCGGCCACCGGCACGCGCGCGCCTGCATCCACGACGCGGCCGCGCACGACCTGCGCCGCGACTGCCGCGGGCAGCACCGCCGCGAGCAGGAGCTGCATCGTCAGAAGACCGGTCGTGCGGCGTGCCGCCATCAGCGCTCCTGCCTCGCGCGAGGCCATGCTCAACCTCCGACAGGAATCGTCACCGCGGCCGCTGCCCGATCGCGCCAGGCCGAGCGCAGCATGGTGAACGATGCGTAGAGCACGACCGCGACCACCAGCCAGCGCAGTGTCGTCAGAGGCAGGGATTTCACGATGAACGCCGCAGCCAGCACGGCCGGTATGCCGCCGATCGTGAGTCCGAAGGACGCGCGCGGGCTGTAACTGTCGCGCTGGATGAAACGGACGCCCGCGACCGGCATGAGGAAGGCGCACGAGCCCATCATGATCGGGAACGCCGCGCGCGGGTTCATACCCAGCAGCGCCACGAGGATCATGCACGGCGCGTACATGCCGATGCCGAGCGTCATCAGTGCGCCCAGCGTGAGGCTCGCCCCGAGCGCAACGCCCAGTCTCCCGCCGTGCAGCGAAAGCGCCTCGCCGCCGCCCGGAAAGAGGTTCAGGTTGGTCATGGCGAAGAACACGGCCGCGACCAGGAGCGCGACGCCCATGCCGATCTGGATGGCCCGCCGCGGCAGGCCCGCCACGATGCCGGCGCCGAGCCACGCACCGGCCACGGCTGCGGCGATCATCGAGATCAGCGTTCCCGAGCCCACGTCCACGACGGCAATGAAGACGAAGGCCTGCACGATCACGGGCGCCGTGTGCCCGACGTTCAACGTGCCGGGAATGAGTTCGTCCGGAACCGTGCCGCGCAGCTTGAACGCGGATGTCGTCGGCGCGAAAGACCCGATGCCGAGCGTATCGAAGAAGTTGGTGACGGCGCCGACGCCCAACTCCCACACACCGGGCCGACCCGACGCGTGGACGGACCGCCGGGACCGGATCGCGCGGACCCAGCGGAGCGCGAAGACCACGGCAATCGCGCCGAGCGCCAGAAACAACAGGATCCTGGCTGAACCCATGCCCTCGACTCCATACGGGCGGGTTCGGCCGACGGGGTGCCGGCCGATCCACGGTGCGCGCGCCCGTCACGGCTGCAATATGCCATTCCGTTGCCTGGCCGAAAAGCCGCGAGGACGCGACGAACGGGCCGGCGCTGGGTCGCCGCACCTGTACGGCACAGCGATGGCCCGCGGATCCGGGCTCCGCAGCCACCGATGTTCGCCCGCGGCTGTGCGGTTGACCGATCGTCCGAGCGACGGTTATACGTGGGTGATGCGACTGACCCGCAGATCCCGGCCTTCGACCGTCTCCGTCCTGGTGGCGGTGCCGCTCGCCGTCATCTTCGGAGCCTGCGGCGATTCCGTTTCGGGGCCGCAGGCCGAGTCGTGTGGGCCCGCACCCCACTTCAATGTCCTGCCCGTCAACGCGGCGGACCTCGCATCCATCTCCGTGTTCGGCGGACTCGGCGCGCCGGGCCACACGCTGCCCACACCGCACGGTGGCATGATCCTGGCCCGCGAGAACGTACCGTTCCGATCGCCCGGCGACATCGCCGTGACCGAGCTGCGCCGCGTCCGGTACGTGCTTTCGCCCACGAGGCAGGGCGAGGAGGACTACGCGATCTTTTTCCGCGTGTGCAAGCAGCTGTCGGGCTGGTTCGGTCACGTGACGTCGCTGGCACCGACGTTCTCCGCCAGCTCGATCCGGTGGACGGACTGCGAGCGATACTCGACGTCCGACGAGACCGTCGAGGCGTGCACGGAAGATAGCCTGGACATCAAGGTGGGGGCGGGCGCTGCGCTCGGGACCGGCGGACTGTCCGTGGAGCGCGGCTTCCTCTCCATCGACTTCGGCATGATCGACAGCCGGGTCGACAACTTCTACATAGCCCGCCAGCGGCACAACCGCGACCGCTTCCAGGCCGTGTGCATGTGGGAGCAGTTCGATGCGGCCAATCAGGCCATCCTGTTCTCGAAGCTGCGCGACCTGGCGTTCCCCGACCTGGTCCCGGCCGGTGAGCCACGCTGCGGCACCATGGAAGTCGATGTCCCGGGCACCGCGCGCGGCGTGTGGGCAGAAATGGGCGTCAGCGGACCGGTCGGCGGCAACGAGACGCGCTACATCACGCTGGCCAACTACCCGTACCGGCCGCAGGACATGCTCGTGCTCAGTCTCGGGCCCGCCAGCCTGGGTGCGCGGCTGGCCGTCACACCCCGTCGCACGACCGGCCGCGTGAACCGCGCGTTCGAACAGGTCACGCCCGACGGTCAGATCTACTGCTACGGCCCCGACGCGAGCTTCGGCTCACCAACCAGCTGGTTCGTGTCCGTGACGGGCAGCAGCGCGTTGCGCATCGAGAAGCGCGATCACGCGGCCGGCGCCTCACCCTGCAACGCCGACCCCGCCTCCTGGAGCTTCACCGCCGCGGCCATCTCGATGGTCCGCTAGAACACACGCAGAGGACAGCAGCCGAATGACGACTCGACGCCCCCTGCGTGCGGTGCGGCTCGCGCCCAGCACTCAACGCCCGGCTAGGGCACACAGCCTCCGTTACCCGTGCCCGCGATCGGAGCCGTCGCGAACGGCGTCCAGACCGCGGCCGGGATCGGCTGCAGGATCCCCTGCGGGCCCGCCGCGGATCCCCACCAGTTGCAGCGCAGGTTCGACGTGCCGTTGAAGTCCTCGATGGCGTGGACGGGATTGACGAAATCGTTGTAGTTGAATTGCGCGGTCCCGCTGTCGTGGATGCTCATGCCGATGAACGGATCGGTGAAAACGTTGTCGCTCCCGGTCACCGTCCCGGCCGAGTGCACGACGACGCCGGCGCGCACATGCGTGAACGTGTTCCGGTTCAGCGTGGCGTCCGTCCAGGAGATTCCGACGCCGTCCTGTGCGGCATACGTCGATCCGTCCAGCGGATCCGTGGGGGCTGTCGCGGTTACGACGTTGTCCTTGAACGTGATCACGTTGTTCCCGACCGCGGGATCATCCCGGGCGCCGACCAGGACCGGCCCGGTGCCATGTCCCTGGGTCACGTTCACCGACTCGTTGCGGATCACGGCCGTGCTCGCATCGAGGATCTTGTAGCACGCGTACCCGCAGCTCGTGTGCTGATTGCCGTCGACGATCACACTGGCGTTGATGCGGGCTTCGATGTTCGAGATGAACTGGAAACCCGGTGTTCCGGCGACGTGCGTGAACGTGTTGCCGGTGATCAGGGCCGTCGCGCCCGATTCGACGCTGATACAGCTCCAGTACCCGCAACCCTGGATGTCATTGCCCGTGACCGTCGCAGTCGCACCCAGCCGGATGAAGACCGGCGTGTTCAGGTCGGGCGCCGACACGCCTGTCAGTGTATGCGCCGCGAACGTGTTGTTCACGATGTCGACGCTGGATTGCGGGTCGCGCACGTGGACACACCAGGCCGAGCCGCAATCGGAGAAGCTGTTTCCTTCGATCCGGCCGCTCGAGCGGGAGTACTGGACGCGCCGGTTGCGCCCGTTCAGGAACTGGCTGTTCGTGACGTCCAGCGTCACGTCGATCGCGGCTATGGCGAACACACCGCCGTCGATGCTCACGTTGTCGACGCTCACGGTCGGTGCGACGGTGCTCGTGATGACGGCAATGCCGCCCCGCGCCACAGGCCCGACCGTGAACGTGGCGTTGCGGACCGTCAGGCCCGCGTAGGTGCCGGTCGCGTAGATCGCGTAGGTGTTGAGGCCGTCGGGCCCGGGGTACGGCGTCGTGATCTCGAAGTTCAGGCCGTCGATCACGACCGTCCCCGCCGTGTAGCCATCCACGAAGAACGTGGCACTCTGCGCAGCCGTCTGCAGCACGGGGGCGGCGCCGCCCTTGGCCTCGATCGTGACCGGGCGGCTCACGATCACGCCCTCGACCGCATGTGTCCCATCGCAGACCGCCACGGTCCCGTTCACCGCGACGGCGGCGAGCGCGCCGTCCATGGTCTCGAATGTGTTGGCGTTCGAATCCCCGGAGCAGAATACCGCACGGTTGGCAGGCCCGACGGCGAACTTGCTGAAATGGTGGATGGGCGCGCTGACTGTACCCGTCGCCGGGTTCACGGAACTGTTGGGCACGACGATCCATTGCCCGTCCTCGAACGTGTTCAGAGCCAGATCCGTTTCGACGACGCCAGGCGGCAGTGCAGCGGCGCTGTACGATAGCGTCAGCGTCACGGGCTGTGTGAACTGCAGTCCGGCCGGTCCGAACGTGACGGCGGACTGCATGCCCGGGGGCGGATCGACCGGCTCGGCCGTGATCTCGGTGTCCGTGCCGAGCGCGGCCGGAGGCACCTGCAACGAGACCTTTCCATCCGAGGACGCGATCGTGCCGCCGTCGCTCGATGTCACCGGGAATCGCTCGGCGGCCGCGCCCTCCTCGATACGGAACTTGATGGGCAGGGTCCGGCCGCCGACCAGTCCGATCAACTGGCCGGTCGTGACATTGCGTGCCTCCTGGCCGCTCGCCGCCAGCTGCACATCGGCGAAGCCGAGCTGCTCACCCGCTGCGAAGACGTGGACGCGGTAGGTCTGACCCGCCGAAACGTCGAACTGATCGGTGTGCCAGTTCACGATGTAGTGCTCGTCGGCAGGCACGACGCGCACCGTCTCCGAGCCGGGCCCGGTCGCCATGGTGTACTGCGCGAGCTGACCGGCTGCGCAGCCGGCCGGATCACAAATCCGGACGACGGGCGATTGCGAGCCGTTGAAGCCGGCGTCGAACGCGCCCGGATCGGCGACGAGCGGCGGCAGGAAGAAGAATCCCTCATTGCCGCCGTTCGCCCCATCGAGAATGACGAAGGCCGGTGTGGTCCCGGGGTCTTCCCCGGGAGCGACGGCCCCCCCTTCGGAGCACGCGATCGGAAGAGACATCAACGAAGCAATCCCGAGGAGCGCAGAGAGACGGCAGACTGGACGCATCGTACCTCCAGGAAGGCTGCCGGCTTGAGCATCCCCGCTCGAGGCCGCAGCTGTCTATGGAGATGCCGATCGCGAGATCGGCCGAGTGTCCAGTTGCTGTTCCAAGAAACGTGTGACGCACTGATCTGTCAAGAAACTCGGACTGTACTAAGGTTCGTGTTATGACGGCCCGGGAATTGCACGCGCCACGCATCACCAATCTCGCGCTTGCACGCGTGTTCCGCAGGCGTACGCACGGCTGCGCCGTCCAGCGCAGCCTGGACGTCATTTGCGCCGGCTGTTGCTTTACGGATTCCGGCACCGGATATTCCGGCCCACGGCAGCCGGGTGCCCGCCGGTCACGGTCGGTACGAGGGCGTCCTCAACGGAGAGGTGTCGGATGGGCAGGATCAACATGGGGCGCGTGATCATCGGCGGACTCGCCGCCGGGCTCATCATCAACGTGGTCGAGACGATCGTGAACATGTTCGTGATCGCCGACGCGATGGAAGCGCTCGTCACATCGCTCAACCTCCAGCCCATGGGTGGCGCGGCGATGGGCGGCTTCGTCGCGCTCGCCTTTGCGCTCGGGTTCCTGATCGTCTGGACGTACGCGGCGATCCGGCCGCGCTACGGCGCCGGACCGAAGACCGCGCTGCGCGCCGGGCTGGCCGTGTGGGCCGCGTTCTACCTGCTGGGCGTCGGCGCGAACTGGCTCATGGGCATCGCGCCGGGACACCTGTACCTGCACAACCTGCTCTACACGCTGCCGATGATGCTGGCGGCCGCACTGGCCGGCGGCATGCTGTACCGCGAGGCGTGAGCCAGCGAAACACGAAGG
>JBFFZF010000267.1:0-5760 GCA_041568755.1 Longimicrobiales bacterium
ACCGCCCACCGGCCGGCCCGCGCCCGTCCACAGCAACCGCGATCGCCGCCTAGCGCCGCAGCGCCGCCCGCGCCACGCGTCGCGATTCCGGGTCGGCTGGCAGTCCGATGCGCGCCAGGATCGCTTCCCGTTGTTCCGTCTCCAGCAGCGGTGAGTGCGTGAGCAGTTCCGCCCGCTCCACCAGGTCCAGCACCACGGCATTCTCGCCCGCCTCCTGCGCCAGGAACGACGCATCGACGAACGCGTGCGCCGCACCGATCACATCACCCGCGGCAATCGCCTCCTCCGCGGCCCGCTCCATCAGCGTCCACGCACGACCGTCGCCGTCGTAGTACTTGAGACGTGATGCCATCATCAGATCCGTCACACGCTGCGGATCGCCCGGCAGACGAAGTTCCGCCGCCCGGACGTACAGCTTCGCCGCCTCGCCGTACTTCTTCGGCACCGGGAACAGCGCCTGCGCCTGACGCTCCAGAACCGCCGGGTTCTCGTCACCTCCGCCCGCCGACCCGCCCACGACGACACCGCTCTGTGCATGGGCCAGCACCGGAAGGCTCAGGCCCACAGCCACCACCAACCCCATCCATCCGATCTTTCTCATGGCTTCCTCCATCGTCGTGCATGCGTCTCTCCAGCCACCGTGCACCGCACGGTGCGCAGACCACCTGCATCAACTCCGACGCCATCAGATCCGCAGCGCGCTGCGCCGCGGGGCGGACGACACGCTGCGTGGATGAAGCGGAGTGCGCGCGGGATGGATGCCGACCGCGCCGCGCACGCCCACAGGGCCCGGCCCGGCCGTGCACCCGCCGCGCCGTTCGCCTGCGCGACAGTCGGTCCCGGCCGCGGGACGTCCTCCTCTTTGTGGGGTAAAGTGCTTGACGCGAGACGGCCAGCGCGCGATCTTTCCCCGCACACCATGGCGAGCGCGCACGAGCCGCGCGCGATCCACGATCGCGCGATCGACAACATCCGCTTCATCCGGGACGCGATGGAGCGGGCCAGTGCGTTCACGGCCGTGCCCGGCTGGGGCGGCGTCGCGATGGGCGTGACCGCGCTCGTCGCGGCTGCGCTCGCGGCCGCTCGCCGGGCGGATGCCGGGGCCTGGCTCACGGTATGGGTGGCGGAGGCCGTGGTGGCGGCGCTGATCGGACTGGTGACGCTGGGGTGGAAGACGCGGCGTGCGGGGGCCTCGCTGGTACGCGGTTCGGGGCGCCGGTTCGTGCTGAGCTTCCTGCCGCCGCTGCTGGTGGGCGGCCTGCTGACGGTGGCGCTGGCGCGGGCGGGCCAGCATGCGCTGCTGCCGGCGGTGTGGCTGATGCTGTACGGCACGGCGGTGGTGACGGGGGGCACGTTCTCGGTGGCGGCGGTCCCGGTGATGGGCGCGGGGATGCTGGCGCTGGGCATGGTCGCGCTGTTCAGCCCGGCGTCGTGGGGTGATGCCCTGATGGCAGTCGGGTTCGGAGGGTTGCAGATCGTTTCGGGCGTGGTGATCGCGAGGAGGCACGGTGGCTAGATCGGCGGCGAAGAAGCGGCGGGCGGAAGCGGCCGACGAGACGGCCGGGCCGGCCTTGCGCGGTGTGAAGGGTCAGGCGCTGGCGCCGCCGGCCGATCTGGATCGCCTGATCCACGAGCGCGTGCGTCTGGGCATCGTGAGCGCGCTGGCCGTGAATCGCGCACTCAGCTTCAACGAGCTGAAGCAGTTGCTCGACGTGACGGACGGCAACCTGAGCGTGCACGCCCGCAAGCTGGAGGATGCCGGGTACGTGCGCTGCCGCAAGACGTTCGAGGGCCGGGTCCCGCACACCGAGTACTCGCTCACCGAGGACGGGCGGCGCGCGTTGCGCCACTACCTCGATCACATGGAAGCGCTGATCCGCACCGTGCGTTCCTGATCACCCCCGAGAACCGAGGCGGACCCGCCGTCCCCGCCGTACGTCTCCCGCCGTTCCCGCTCTTCGTCTCCCGCCGTTCGTCTCCCGCCGTCCCGCCCGCGCTTTCCCGCTACCGCCTCCTGATCTCGATCGACCCATTCACCGTCGACATCCCGAGCTTGCGGCCGCCCGCTCCAATGGTGCCCTGGACGCGCCGGGGTCCGAAGCGCCCGCTCACGGTCAGCGGGAAGTCGGTCTCGATGGATCCGTTGACCGTGGAGGCTTCGACGGACGCGCTGGCGCTGGCGGGCAGGGCGATGACGATGCTGCCGTTGACGGTTTCGAATTCGAGATCGCCGTTCCAGTCGGCGCGCCCCATGGCGACTTCAATGGACCCGTTGACGGTCTTGGCGCGCGCGGTGTGGCTGGTCGAGACGTTGACATCGCCGTTGACCGTCGTGGCGCGGACGGTGGCCGTGATGCCGCTGGCCTCGATACCGCCGTTGACGGTGGTGGCGGCGAATTCGACGCCGGCGGGCACCTCGACGGTGAAGTCGACCTGGACGTCGTTGTCCTCGGTGTTCATGCGGCCGCCGCTGCCGGGCCGGCACTCGTTGGCGCTGCGGCCGCGGGGCGTCGGGTAGACGGCGCACAGGGTGATGCCGCCGTCGTGCTCGACGACTTCGATGCGCACGTTTTCGGTGTTGCCGCGGCGGGCGTGCTTGCGGGCGGTGACGCGCGCCTCGGTGCCGCTGGCGGCGACGGCGTTGATCGTCCCGTTGATGCCCTTGATTTCCAGCGTTCTGCCGCTCGCGATGCGGCCTTGCCAGTTGAATGCGTCCTGCGCGGCGATGGGTGCGGCGGTCGCCGCTGCGAGCAGCAGGGGGATCGCGATGTTGCGTGTGCGGAGCATGTTCGCCCTCGGGGTTGTGGAGAACTGGTCAGCGGCCACGCCGGATGCGTATGGGCCCGCCGAAGGATGTCAGGGTGATACGCGCGCCACGCCCGCTGCCGATCGTGAAGCTGGCGCGGTTGCGACTGGACTGGCGCAACTGGATGTCGAACTCGGCGTCGAGCGAGCCTACGAACGTGGCCACATCGACTTCGCCGTTCGTGCCCTCCGGGACCCACAGGTCGACACCGCCGTTGTGGGTGCTGAGCGAATAACGTCCGTCGTTGCGCAGTGTGCCCCGGTACTCGACGCGACCGTTGACGGTCTCGGCGGAGACCTGCCGGGAGGTGATGCCGGTGAGCACGATGGCGCCGTTGACGTTCTCGATGTCGATGTCGCCGTCGAAGCCATCCACCTCGATGTCCTGGTTGGTGCCCTCGGCGTGCAGCGATCCGCGCGCGCCGGACACGGTGATCCTGCCCTGCAGGGTTTCGATGCGTATGGCCCCGTTCACGCCGCGCATCGTGACGGACCCGTTGATCGTCTCCGCGTCGACCTCGCCTTCCACATCGGCCACATCGATGCGCAGGTTCACGCCTTCCAGGTTGAGATCGAAGCGGCGGGGCACCGTCAGCTCGTATTCGATGGTGTGCACGCCGCCTCGCCGCCAGGGCGCCGCCTCGATGTGGACCTCGGTGGCCGGCCGGCCCTCGGTATCGATGCGCACGCGGGCCGCCGCGTCGTGGCGGGCGCGGACGCGCAGCTCGGAGCGGTCCCACGTACGCACGACGACGCTGCCCTGGTGGTTCTCGAAGTGCAGGCTGCCACCCGGCCGTACGGCGACGGTGGTGTCCGTCTGCTGGAGCGTTGCAGCCGCGAGTGCGCCGATGATCAGATGGGAAAGCATGCGCGCGCCCTCAGGTCTGGGCGCGGGCCAGGCTGGTGGCCCGCCGCAGGAGTTCGACCTTCTTCATCATGGTCCCGTCCAGGTGCTCGTACAGGTACAGGTCGTCAGGGTTGCTGGCGATGGCGCGCCGCGCGTCGGCGATCGCGGCATCGATGATCGCGAGATTGGCCTCGATGACTTCGACGGTGGCCGGATCGAGGCGGTCCCGCATGGCGGAGAGCAGGATCTCCAGCTCGCGGATGGCGATGCCGTAGTTGTCCTCGACGGCGCTGACGGGCAGCGCGACGGGCGTGCGCGGGTCGGCCGGCGGGGCTGTGGCCGTGACCGTGGGGGCCGTGTCGGGCGCCCGCAGCGCGAGCCAGACGGCGCCGCCGGAGACCGTCATCAGCAGCACGGCTGCGGCGGCGAGCTGAGGCAGCGTGGCGGAGACCCTGCGGCGAGGCCGGTGCGGGAACGGCACGACGTTGGCGTCCGCGGCGCGGATACCGGCCAGGATTTCCGGCCACAGATCGCGCGCCGGAGGCACCTCGGGCAGGGCACGGGCCGCCCCGGCGACGGCGGCCAGTTCAGCAGCCGTCGTCCGGCAGTCGGCGCACGTGGCCAGGTGCGTGTCGAGCGCGGCCCGTTCGGCTGCGGCCAGCGTGCCGTCCACGTACTCGGAGAGTCGATCCGTCCATGTGTCCATGTTGCGTCGTACTCCTTCAGCCCAGGTGCTGCCGCAGGGCCATTCGCGCCCTGTGCAGCTGTGATTTCGATGTTCCTGCCGTCACCTCGAGCAGCTGCCCGATCTCCTCGTGCGTGTAGCCCTCGATGTCGTGCAGCACGAAGACCTGTCGGGCGCCGGCCGGCAGCTTCTCGATCGCGGCCTCGACATCGATGCGCAGCTCGTGCGGCGCCCTGCGTGTCGCCAGCTGCAGCTCGGCCGGGTCACCGCCGCCGAAGCGGGTGCGGTACGTCGCGATCGTCTTGCGCCGGCCCAGGATCACGTTCACCGCCAGGCGATAGAGCCACGTCCCGAAGGCGGCATCGCCGCGGAACTGATCCAGCTTGCGCCAGGCCCGGATGAAGACTTCCTGGCACAGGTCGTCGACATCGGGGTCGCCAGCCATGCGGCGGCACAACGAGTGCACGCGCGCCGCGTGGCGCCGGTACAACCGTTCGAAGGCGCTGGTATCACCGGCGGCGGCCCGCTCCGCATCCTCGAGGTCTGCTTCGCGGCCGGCCGGCCTGCTCCGCATGGCCAGTGTGCTCACTCCGGATCCAGTCTGGTGTCCGCGCTATTGGATCGGCGCATGCCGCCCGGGGGTTGGAATGCGCCTGCGGACGCGCGGCGCAGCCCGTATCTTGGCGAGGGTCGGCGGCTCGTGCACGCCGGCGCCACGGCGGCAGCGGTCCGCGTCGGCCCCTCGCCGCTCGCAGGCCGGGACCCTCGCACGGCGAGCGGACATGGCGGAACACGAGACCATTGTCCAGGTGGACGCATTCACCTCGCAGCCCTTCGCGGGGAATCCGGCGGGCGTGTGCGTCCTGGATGGACCGCGACCGGACGGCTGGATGCAGGCCGTGGCCCGGGAGATGAACCTGTCGGAGACCGCGTTCCTGGTGCCCGAGGCGGACGGCTTCCGTCTGCGCTGGTTCACGCCGGCGGTCGAGGTAGACCTGTGTGGTCATGCCACGCTGGCCAGTGCGCACGTGCTGTACGAGTCCGCGCGGCTCGCGGCCGGTGCGGAGGCCCGGTTCCACACGCGCAGCGGGCTGCTCACGGCCAGACGGGACGGCGACTGGATCGCCATGGATTTTCCGGCGGTCCACGCCACGCCGGCGCCGGCGCCCGCCGGCCTGCTCGAGGCGCTCGGCGCGGAGCCGGTCGCGGTCGCACGCAGCCGCTTCGATTACCTGGTCGAACTGGCCGGTGCGGCCGGCGTACGGGACCTGGCGCCCGACCTGCACCGCCTGAAAGCGGTCGAGGCGCGCGGTGTCATCGTGACCGCGCGGTCAGACGTGCCGGAATACGACATCGTGTCGCGGTTCTTCGCGCCGCGGGCCGGCGTCGATGAGGATCCCGTGACCGGCTCGGCGCACTGCAG
>JBFFZF010000268.1:0-5722 GCA_041568755.1 Longimicrobiales bacterium
TCGGTTTCCACGACTACATGCGCGCCCAGAAGTCCGAGATCGGCGCCGCGATCCGCAAGGACAAGCAGATCAGCGACGAGACGGGAGAGGGGCTGAAACAGGCGATCGAGGCGTACCGGGAGACCTTCCTGGCGGCGGCAGGTTGAAGACAGACGGGAACGGGGATGTGGGGGTGCGGATGATTGATGGGGAAACGGATGGTTTGGCGAGTGTGGTTCCGGGCGGTGCACGGACGGCTTCTGACGCAATGGTGAGATGAATGGCAAAGGCCCGTGAGCTGAAGCGCCGGATCCGGTCGATCGGCAAGACGCGCCAGATCACGCGGACGATGGAGATGGTGTCCACGTCCAAGCTGAAGCGCGCGACGGATCGCGTGTATGCGGCCCGGCCGTACGCGCGCCATCTGGGCGGCGTGCTGGGTCGGCTGATCGAGCCCGAGCTGATGGAGCGGTTCCCGCTGCTGCGCCAGCCCGACCAGGTCCGTCGGGCCGCCGTCATCGTGATCACATCGAACCGCGGGCTGGCGGGCGCGTTCAACGCCAACCTGATCCGTGAGGCGAGGGGTCTGGTCGCCGAGCTGCAGACGCGCGGCATCGAGGTCGCGCTGCACGCGGTCGGGCGCAAGGGCATCGCGTTCTTCCGCTTCAAGAAGCAGGCGCTCGAGTCGACGCGCACGGACATCGGCGACCGCCCGACGATCGAGGCGGCGGCCAGCGTGATCGAGCCGCTGCGCGATCAGTTCGAGCGGCGCGAGCTCGATCAGGTCTACATCGTGTACGCGCAGTTCCGCTCCGCGCTGTCCACGCCGCCAACCGTCATGAAGGTGCTGCCCGTCGCGCCGCCTGCCGAGGAGAGCGAGGGCACGGACGCCGGCAAGGCGAGCGGCTCCGGGCACGATGCGCCAAGTCGTGCGGCGTGGCGTGCGAACTTCAAGCTGTCGCCCTCCGCGGACGCGATCCTGGACCGGCTGCTGCCGCTCTACGTGCGCAACAGCATGTACCGCGCGCTGGTCGAGACCGCCGCCGCGGAGCACGGCGCGCGCCGCACCGCGATGAAGAGCGCGACGGACAACGCCGGCGACATGCTGGATTACCTGAACCGGACGTACAACCGCGCGCGCCAGGCGCAGATCACGCAGGAGATCGCGGAGATCGTGGGCGGAGCGGTGGCGCTGGAGTAGGACGGCCGGGGAACGGCGGGAATGGGGATGGGATGTGGGGGTGGGGATGGGGACGGATTACGGGCAGGAAGACAAACAGCGACGGCGGGAGATGGTGGGTGAATCGGGGCTGGGGCAGCGGGATCGGGGAGCGGCGCGAGGCCGTCGTCCCTGATCACCGATCCCGATCATCGATCCTTCGACCCGCAGTGAAAAACCGGAGAGCTGAAGAGACATGACAAGCCAAACGACATCGACCGGCCGCGTAGTCCAGGTGATCGGACCGGTTCTCGACGTCGAGTTCGACGCCGAGAGTCTGCCGGAGATCTACAACGCGCTGCGTGTGCGCACGTCGGGCGAAGGGGGCGGCCTCGAGGTCGACCTCGTCGCCGAGGTGCAGCAGCACATCGGGCGCAACCAGGTGCGTGCGGTCGCGATGTCCTCGACGGACGGCGTGATGCGCGGAATGCCGGTCGAGAACACGGGCCGGGCGATCTCGGTGCCGGTGGGTGACGCGGCGCTGGGCCGGATCCTCAACGTGCTGGGCGAACCGGTCGACGAGGGCGAGCCGATCCCGGCGAGCGTCGAGCGCTGGCCGATCCACCGCGAGGCGCCCCGCTTCCCGGACCTCGAGCCCAAGACGGAGATCTTCGAGACGGGCATCAAGGTCGTCGACCTGATCGCGCCCTACGTGAAGGGCGGCAAGACGGGTCTGTTCGGCGGCGCGGGCGTCGGCAAGACCGTCGTGATCATGGAGCTGATCAACAACATCGCGATGGAGCACGGCGGCAAATCCGTGTTCTGCGGCGTGGGCGAGCGGACACGCGAAGGCAACGATCTCTGGCTCGAGATGAAGGAATCGGGCGTGATCGCGTCGACGGCGCTGGTGTACGGCCAGATGAACGAGCCGCCGGGCGCCCGCCAGCGCGTGGGCCTGTCAGGCCTGACGATCGCCGAGTACTTCCGCGACATCGAGAAGCAGGACGTGCTCCTCTTCATCGACAACATCTTCCGCTTCACACAGGCCGGCTCGGAGGTGTCCGCACTGCTCGGCCGCATGCCGTCCGCCGTGGGTTACCAGCCCACGCTGGGCACGGAAATGGGGGAGCTGCAGGAGCGGATCACTTCGACGCGGAGCGGCTCGATCACATCGGTGCAGGCGATCTACGTGCCCGCCGACGACCTGACCGATCCGGCGCCCGCGACCGCGTTCGCACATCTGGACGCGACGACGGTGCTCAGCCGTGCGCTCACCGAAATCGGCATCTACCCGGCGGTCGATCCGCTCGACTCGACGTCGCGCATCCTGGATCCGCAGTTCATCGGGGAGCGGCACTACCGCGTGGCCACGGAGGTGCAGCGCATCCTGCAGAGGTACAAGGATCTGCAGGACATCATCGCGATCCTGGGCATGGACGAGCTGTCCGAGGAAGACAAGATCATCGTGGGCCGCGCGCGCCGCATCCAGCGGTTCCTGTCGCAGCCGTTCCACGTCGCGGAGGCGTTCACGGGCCGGCCCGGCAAGTACGTCAAGCTGTCCGACACGATCGAGTCCTTCGAGCGCGTATGCTCCGGCGAGTTCGATCATCTGCCGGAGCAGACGTTCTACATGGAGGGCGGCATCGAGGACGTGATCGCCGAAGCCAAGCAGCAGGGGCTGGAGGTCTGAGTATGGCCGCGCAGCTGAAGGTCGCGGTCATCAGCCCCGAGCGCACGATCTTCGAGGGAGAAGCGGATCAGGTCGTCGCACCCGCCTGGGACGGCGAACTGGGGATCCTGTGCGGGCACGCACCGATGCTGGTCCTGCTCGGCACGGGCAAGCTGCGCGTCCGCACGCCGGCCGGCGAGGAATCGTTCGCGGTCGATGGCGGCTTCCTTCAGGTGGTCGATGACGTGGTCACCGTGCTGAGCGAAAAGGCCGGCACCTGATCCGGACCGCGCCGGGCCCCGCGCTCCCGGCGCTCCTGCACCCACCGCAACGCCCGGGTGCGGGGTCGGCGGTCGGTGCCCGGTCGACTCCCACGCAATTGGCAAGACGGTGGCGCCCGGTCCGGCCGTGCTTTATCATGCGGGGCCCGCCCGGTCCGTACGGCGGCGATCCCCTCCTCGGAGCGCGCATGAGTGCGCCCGGAACCACTCGACGATGAGCGGCCGTGCGCGCTGAGGGGCGCCGACCGCCGCAGAGTCCATGAACATCGATCTCCATATCCACTCCCTGGCATCGGATGGCAGCCTGTCGCCGCGCGACCTCGTTGCGGCGGCAAGGGCGGCCGGGCTGCACGTCATCGCGCTCGCGGACCACGATACGACGGCCGGCGTACGTGACGCGGCGGCGGCCGGCGAAGGACACGTGCACGTCATTCCCGCCCTCGAGATCTCGACGACGCATGCCGGAGAGGACGTGCACCTGCTCGGCTACTACGTCGACCTCGACGACCCGGCCCTCATCGCTTACGAAGAGAGCGCCGTCCACCGGCGGCGCGAACGCATGCAATCGATGATCGACCGCCTGGCCGGTCTGGGCGTGCGCGTCTCGCTGGGCGATGTGGAAACCGCCGCCGGTATCGAGGCCCGGTCGATCGCGCGGCCGCACCTGGCGCGCGCGCTCGTCGGTGCGGGCCACGCCATGACCGTGGCCGATGCCTTCGATCGCTGGATCGGCAATGCGGCGCCCGCGTACGTCGCGGTCGATCTCATCTCGCTCGCGGACGCCATCGCCATGGTCCGGGCGGCCGGCGGCGTGGCCGTGTGGGCACATCCCGACATGGACATGTTCCGCCGTGACATCGGCCACTTCCACGCGCTCGGGCTGAACGGCGTCGAATGCTACCGTCCGCGCTCCACGCCGTCCGAATCGCTCGAGCTGGAAACGGCCGCACAGCGCCGAGGCATGCTGGTGACGGGCGGGTCCGACTGGCACGGGCTCTGGAACGGCAGGCTGGGCTCGTTCGCGGTGACGCGCGATGAGGTGGGCGCGTTCCTGGAGCGGGGTGGAATCTGACGGAAAGGGAGAGGGAGAGGGAGCGTTTGAGGGGGAGGGGAAAGGGGAAGGGGAAGGGGGGTCAGGGGGCCTGCAGGATGGCGCCCTTCAGGTAATCGCTCTCCGGGATCTGCAGCACGGCGGGGTGGTCGGGGGACTGGGTGCGGGCCTCGATCCAGCGGACGGGGCGGCGCGCGTCGGCGGCGGCGTCGGCCAGGATGGTGCGGAAGCGGTCGTGGCTGACGTGGTAGGAACAGGAGAAGGTGCACAGGTACCCGCCGGGCGCGAGCAACTGCAGGGCGCGCAGGTTGATTTCCTTGTAACCGCGCGCGGCGGCCGACACGGAGTCCTTCCGCTTGGCGAACGCGGGCGGATCCAGCACGATGATGTCGAAGTTCTCACCCGTTTTCGCGAACGCCCGTAACACGTCGAAGACGTTCCCCTCCAGAAATTCGATGTTCCCGATGCCGTTGAGCCGTGCATTGTCGCGGGCGCGGGCCAGGGCATCGGCGGAGGACTCGACCGCAGTGACGTGCGTGGCGCGGCCGGCCATGTGCAGCGCGAAGGAGCCGTGGTAGCTGAAACAGTCGAGCGCCCGGCCGCTGGCCAGCTGACCGGCGCGTACGCGGTTCTCGCGCTGGTCGAGGAATGCGCCCGTCTTCTGGCCCGAGCGTACGGCTGCGATCGAGCGGATCCCGGCCTCGCGCACTTCCACCCCGTCCGGGACCTCGCCGTACAGGACGGCGATGCCGCCGCCCAGCCGCTCGTGCGAGCGGATGGGCACGTCGTCGCGCGCGAGGATGCCGCGCGGCTCGAGTTGCGCCCGCAGCGCTGCGACGATGACATCGCGAAGGCGCTCGATGCCGGCGGAGAGGAACTGTGCGACGAGCACATCGCCGTAGCGGTCCACGATCAGGCCGGGCAGGCCGTCGGCCTCGGCGTGCACGAGACGGAACGCGTCCGCGTCGGGCGCGAGCCGGGCCCGGTACGCGATGGCCTGCGCGATGCGGTCGCGCCAGAACCCCTCATCGATGGACTGCTCATCCGTCGTGAGCATGCGCAGCGAGATGGTCGAGGCCGGACTCCACAAGGCCATGCCGACGACGGCATCGCGCTCGTCGACGACGCGCACGACGCCCGCGTCTGCCTCTGATCCGGGGGGCTGCACGACATCGCTGCGGTAGATCCACGGATGGAGCCGCGCAAGCCAGCGCGTGGCCCCTCGCCTGCTGACGCGCGCGGTCCTCAAGGCGAGCGCTCCGCGTGACCGGCCGCGAACTCCGCGAGCAGAGCGCGCACCGCAGCACCCGGATCGGGCGCCGCCATGACGGCGCTGACGACCGCCGCCCCGGCGGCGCGCGTGCGTCCGATCGCGGCGATATTGTCGATGCCGACGCCGCCGATGCCCACGACGGGGATCGACACGGCCGCGGCAACTTCATCGAGCCGGTGCACGCCGATCCGCTCGCTGGCCGCCTCGAGCTTGGTGGTCGTCCCGAACACGGCGCCGCAGCCGATGTAGTCCGCGCCATCGCGCTCGGCCTGCCGCGCGGCCTCGGGATCGTCGGTCGAGCAGCCCAGCA
>JBFFZF010000269.1:0-5560 GCA_041568755.1 Longimicrobiales bacterium
ACTTTGTCCCGGCCGATGGTCCGGCCGAGCTCCGCCTGCGTCAGACCGTACAGGCCGGCACCGCCGCAGCAATCCGCCGCACCCGGCAGCGGCACGGCCTCGAGCCACGGGACCGCACCCAGCAGGGTCTGCAGCGGCGCGTCCGCGATGCCCTGCGCATGGATGAGGTGGCAGGGCGCGTCGTACGTCACCCGCAGCGTCATGCGCGCGGCCGCCGACGCCGGCGCACGCGACGGCGGTGTGCGGGCGGCGGCAGGCACGTGCGCTGCCCCGTCGGTTTCCGGCTGCTCGAGCAGCTCGGAGACGTCGCGGACTTTCGCCGCGAAAGCCCTCGCACGTTCCGCATCCGGCGTGTCCTCCAGCAGCTCTCCGTAGTGCTTCATGGCCGCCCCACAGCCCGCCGCGTTGACGGCAATCCAGTCCGCACCGCTGCGCTCGAAGGCCGCGATGTTGGCGCGGGCGAGCGCACGGGCCCGGTCGAGATCGCCGGCATGTGCGTGCAGCGCGCCGCAGCAGCGCTGGCCTGGCGCGGCGGTCACCGCCCAACCTCGTCGCTCGAGAACCCGGCGCGTGGCCGCGTTGACGTGTCCGAGCAGCGCGCGCTGCACGCAGCCGTCGAGCAGCGCCACGCGCCCCCCGGGCTTCGACGCCAGTGACCCGCCTGCGGCGCGTTGCGCCCGCAGCCGGGCCCGTTGCGCGTCCGCCTGCGTCCGCGCCCGCATGTGGATCGCCCGCTGCAGCGTGCGGGAGATCGGTCGCGTCGACGCGAGCATCGCCAGGGCGAGTCGCAGCCTCGCAGCCCGCGGGCCGAGGCTGCCTGCCAGACGCCCGGCCAGGCCACCCGCACGCAGCAGCCGCCCCCCCAGCCCGGCCAGCGTCGTCATGAACCGGTTGCCGAAGACGAACAGCAGCAGACGCGACGTAACGGGCATGCCGCGCGCGGCCGTGGCGACGGCGCGCGCCCGCTCGAGCAGGAACCCGTACTGCACACCGGACGGACACACCGGCTCGCACGCGCGGCAGCCCAGGCAGCGGTCGATGTGGATGGCGAACGCGTCCGCGTCCGGCTCGATCCGGCCCTCGGCGACGGCCCGCATCAGGTACAGTCGTCCGCGTGGCGAGTCCAACTCATCGCCCAGCCGCGTGTACGTCGGGCACGCGTCCTGACAGAAGCCGCAGTGCACGCAGGCCATCAGGCGGTCCTCGTGCGCGTCCAGCAGATTGCGCGGCGTGCGTGGCGCCGGTGGCGCCGGTGTGGCGCGGGTTGCGGTCCGCGTGCGCCCGGTCGTCATGCGCCGCCCTCGTTGCCCGCACCGGCGAGGATGCCGGCGGGATCGAACGCGGAGCGCAGCGCAGCGGACAGGCGGAGCGCGACCGGCGGCTGCGGTGCCGCTGCGAAGCCGGCGGGCATGCCCGGCGGTGTGACGGGCATGCTCACGTGCAGGGTGTCGTCACGGGCGCGCATGTTGTCGATCGCCTCCGCGAGTCGCCGGCCGCGGTCCGCGTCCACGGCATCGCTCCGCCATGCCCGCACGATCCCGTCCCCGGCATGACACGCCAGGCGCCACCTTCCCGCATCGTCGGCGATGATCTCGTGTGCGGCCGCGAGCGTCGCGCGCAGCGATGCGGGCAGACCGGCAACCCGCACCAGCGCGGTCGTCTCGGTCTCCGCGTCGCGCAACCTGGACCACGCCGCGGTCGCGGCATCCCGCCCCGGCAGCTCCACGCGATCGGGACGCAGGCGTTCGAGGCGAGCACGCGCCTCTTCCACGAACGTGCGGTTCCCCGCGCAGCGCACCAGCAGTGCCCAGTGCAGCGTGTCGAGCGCCGCGTGCGCAACCGTCGGCGACACCAGCTCGATCGCCGCCGGCCACGCCTCCGTGGCCTGCAGCGCCAGCTCGATCAGCGGCTCCGGCTCCGGCCCGACGTACACGGCCGTGACCTCGTGTGCGGGCACCGGCCGCAGACGCAGCTCCAGTCGCGTGATCAGCCCCAGCTGGCCCGCGCTGCCGACGACCAGCCGCACGAGATCGTAGCCCGCCACGTTCTTCACGACGCGACCGCCCAGCGCCAAGACCCGGCCATCGCCGGTGACCAGCTCCAGGCCGAGCACGTGATCGCGCGGCGTGCCCGCGGCGAAGCGCGTCGGCCCGGCGCTCCCGTTCGCGACGACCGCACCGGCCGTCGCTTCCGCCGCACCCGGTGCATCGACCGGCCAGTGCTGGCGCTGCCGGCGGCACGTGGCCTGCAACACGTCCAGCGGCGTGCCGGCCGCAACGGACGCCGTCAGGTCGGCCGGCGCGTGCGCCACATCCGGACCCAGCCTGCGCGTGGTCACGAGTACATCGACCGGCCCCCGAGGCCGCGCGTGCAACCACGTGCCGCCACCCGCGAACGCGGTCCGCCACCGCTCCGCGCTGCACAGCGCCAGCACCGCGGCCGCCTCCTCGGTCGTCGCGGGGTCCACGACCGCGCGTGGCGCATGGCCGTCTGCGAACCGGTAACCCGGGCTTTCTCCGCTGTGCACGGCGATCTGGCCCGCGCATTCGCGCAGGGCGGAGAGCAGCACGGCGTGGCTCATGCAGCCGGCTCCGGCGCGCGCGCCGGCACGTCGGCGTCCGGATCGATGCGGCTCGTGGCCGGACCGATCCACTCGCGGCAGATGCGGATCGGCAGGACTTTCGACGGATTGGCCATGCCGCGCGGGTTGAACGCGCGGCGGACCTGACACATCGCCTCCATCTCCGTGTCGCCGAACACGAGCGGCATGAAGCGCTGCTTGTCGAGGCCGACACCGTGCTCGCCCGTGATCGTGCCGCCCGCCGCGATGCACGCCTCCATGATTTCCAGCTGCCCCGCCTCGACGCGCCGCACCTCGTCCGCGTCGCGCCGGTCGAACGGTATGCACGGGTGCAGATTCCCGTCGCCCGCGTGGAACGTGTTGCACACGCGGAACCCGTGCCGGTCCGCGATCTCGTAGACCTTCTCGAGCACGTCGGGCAGCTGACTGCGCGGCACGACGGCGTCCTGCACCAGCAGATCCGGCGCCAGCCGGCCCATCGCGCCGAACGCTTTCTTGCGCGCGTTCCACAGGCGCAGACGCTCGGCCTCGTTGCCGGCTCGCGTGACGTCGCGTGCCCGGTGCGCGCGGCACAGCGCCGTCGCGCGCTCGGCCTCCTCGCCGGGACCCGCGCTCGCGCCGTCGAACTCGATGACGAGCGCAGCTGCGACGTCGGTGGGCATGCCGGCCGCGTAGACGCTCTGCTCGACCGCCTGGATCGCGAGCCGGTCGACCATCTCGAGAGCGGAGGGGAACAGTCCTTCCGCGATGATCGCGCTGACGGCCTCTGTCGCGTCGCGCGTTTCGTCGAACAGCGCAAGCAGCGTCTCGACGCGTTCCGGCAGCTGCGACAGCCGGACCACGATCGCCGTCGCGACGCCGAACGTGCCTTCACTGCCCACGAACACGCCCAGCAGGTCGAGCGCGCCATCGCCGGCCGGCTCGCGCAGTTCGAGCAGCTCGCCGTCCGGCAGCACGACCGTCAGACCCAGGATGTGGTTGAGCGTGACGCCGTGCTTCAGGCAGTGCGGCCCGCCCGCGTTCTCCGCGACGTTGCCGCCGATCGTGCACACCGTCTGCGAGCTGGGATCCGGCGCGTAGTACAGCCCGTGCGGCCGGGTTGCCGCCGTGAGCCGCGCGTTCACCACGCCCGGCTGTACATGCGCCCGCCGGTTGGCTGGATCGATGTGCAGGATGCGGTTCATGCGGGCCAGCGAAAGCACGACCGTGCCCTCGAGTGCGGTCGCGCCGCCGGACAGGCCGGTCCCGGCGCCGCGTGGCACGAAAGGCACGCCCGCACCGTGCAGCGTCCGTACGACCGCCGCGACCTGTTTCGTCTCTCGCGGCAGCACGACCGCCAGCGGCTGTTGCCGGTGCGCCGTGAGGCCGTCCGTCTCGTAGACCAGCAGCGCCGCCGGATCCACGATCAGGCCGTCCGCCCCCACGACGGCGCTCAGCTCGCGTGCGAGCGACGGGTCGAGTCCGTGCTGCGTGCTCATGGCGGCAACTTAGTGCGGCGTCGTGTCGCGCGCCCGCGCGGTCAGGAACGAACCCAGTGGTGCCCGTCCGCGCGCACGTGATCCTGCCGCGCCAGGTAGTCCAGGTAGGCGAGCGTCGCGTCGCGGGCCACGCCGCGCAGCGCGTCGGAGACCGTGCCGCCGTATACCGCGTCCGCAATCTCGTCGACCGTCCGTCCTCCGTCACCGAGCGCGGACAGGACCTGGTTCAGCCGCCCGAGACGGTGTTCGACGTAGGCGAAGAGCGCGTCGGCAGGCTGCTCGAAGGATGGACCGTGCGTCGGATGGATGACCTCGGGGTCGAGGTCGCTGAGTCGTTCGAGCGAGGCGAAGTACTGCGTCAGATCGCCTTCCGGCGGCGCGACCAGCGCCGTGGTCATTCCGCCCATCATCAGGTCGCCGCAGAAAACCGCGTCCGCGGCGGGCCAGTGGAACGCCGCATGATCGCTCGTGTGTCCCGGCGTGTGCAGGGCGATCACATCCCCGGCATCCGTCTCGATCACATCGCCATCGCGCAGCGTGCCCAGGCCGATCGCGCGGACCACGGCCCCCAGCCTCGCCGCCAGCCGGTCCGCCCCGGCCGCATGGTCCGGGTGCAGGTGCGTGAGCAGGATGCAGGCGATCGCGCCCTCGCCCACGTCCGCGGCGATCCCGTCCAGGTGCCCGGCATCGTCCGGCCCCGGATCGATGATGACCGGCCGCGCCCGGCCCACCAGATAGGTGCGCGTGCCGTCCAGGGTCATGGGCGAGGGGTTGGGCGCGAGCCGTGTGCGCAGCATGCGGTGCCGTCCGTCTCGAGGCCGGTTCCTTCTGCGCGATCCCGGGCAGGATGGCGGCCGTGTGCGTGCGACGCCAGCCGTGGGGCCGCGGCCCCGCGCCGCCCCGAAGGCGCACGGCAGGGAGCCCGGGTGGCGACGCCTCGACGGACTGTGGACTCCGGACACCCGTCCATGCCACCTGAGCGGCACGCACGCGCAGGACGTCCTGCACCGCAGCGAGGCTCTGCGGTCGGGCAAGCAGGTACCCCTGGCCCGGGTTCAACCCAGCCGGGTGAGCATGTCCCGCTGGTTCTCCGTTTCAATGCCTTCGGCCAGCGTTCGCAGCCCCACTGCGTCGCACGGCATGACGATGGTGCTGGCCAGCACCGCGTCTCCGCCGCTCACGGCGACGGACTGTACGAACGCCTTGTCGATCTTGATGATGTCGACGGGGAATCGCTGCAGACAGGCCAGCGAGGAGTAGCCGGTCCCGAAGTCGTCAATGGCGAGCCGCACCCCGAGAACCTTCAGGCGCGAGGATCGGGCCTCGAAACGGCTGCCCAGCCTTGTCGCCCGGCGGCGCGGGCGTGCATCGCCGGCGGGCCTGCGGCGGACCGGCGCTGGAGGGTTCGGTGGCTTCAGGGTCGGTCCCGCGAGGAACTCGGCCACGCCCGCCCATCGCGCCTCCCCCTCCGCAAACACCCCCCCCCCCCCCCACCCCCCAC
>JBFFZF010000270.1:0-5402 GCA_041568755.1 Longimicrobiales bacterium
ACGTGCAGATGACCGGGCCGGCCTGCGAGACGGACGAGGACGTGTGGGTAGCTCAGGAGCGGCTGCTCGAGTCCTGCGCAGCACGACCGCGCGGCGCCGCTTCGCGTTGCGCGTCTTCGCCGCATTCGCGTTCGTCGCGCTCATCGCCGGCCTGGCGCGCGGCCCGCACCGATCCGGTCCGCACGCTGCGCGCAGACTGACCCGCGGGTCGGGTTGCCCTACACAGAATGCGCCGCATCCCTACACGGCGCCGGCCGCGGCACGCGCACATTGCAGAGTGGATCCATGTCCGCAGCAGGCGGGAGGTCGCCATGTACGAGCGCATCCTGGTCCCCCTCGATGGCATGCCGTTCGGCGAGTACGCCATCCGTTACGCGACGTCGATCGCGCTGCGCTCCGGTGCGGCGCTCGAGCTGACGCACGTGCACATACCCGCGCACCTCGAGTCGGAGCTGTTCGCGGTCCCGCTGTTCCACTACACAGGCATTGCCGAGAGCGATGCCGCGTACGATCACGAGCTGCTCGAGCGGGAACGCGAACAGCTGGCCGGCCGGGCGCGGCAGCTCGCTGAACGCACGGGTCTGGAGGTCACGAGCCAGGTGGTCGTGGGCTCGGTCGATCGGGGCGTGGAACGAGAGGCGGAGGCGTTCGGCGCGGACCTCATCGTGATGTCGACACACGGCAGGGCGGGCATGGAGCGGGCCCGCTTGGGCAGCGTGGGCGATGCGGTCGTGCGACATGCGCACTCGCTGGTGCTGCTCGTGCATCCGCCGTCGGATGAAGCGGCTGCGCCGGAGCGGCCGGTCACGTTCGAGCGCATCCTGGTGCCGCTGGATGGCACGGAATTCTCCGAACGGATCCTGGATGCGGCGGCCCGGCTGGCGACGCTGTTCGGCGCCGAGGTCCGGCTGCTGCACGTGCAGACCTCGCCGCCGATGCGCACGTTCCGCAGGGTCGTCCGTGATGAGGCCGGCGGCGAGGCGACGCTGGATCTGCTGGCCGAGGAGTACCTGGATCACGTGGCGACCGTGTACGCGGAAACGCTGCCGGACGCGTCGCTCGAGATCGCGGTCGCGAAGTCGCCGCTGGTGGGCATCCTCGAGAGCGTACAGGCGTGGCGGCCGGACCTGATCGCCATGGCGACGCACGCCCGCGGCGGGCTGACGCGCATGCTGCTGGGCAGCACGTCGAGCGAGGTGGTGCGCGCGGCCGGCGTGCCTGTCCTGCTGATGCGGCCGCAGGATCGCGCGCCGGCCCGTCCCGTGGCCGAGGTCGTCACCGCCCCTTCCCGGGCCTGAGCCTCCTCGCCGGACCCCGCGACACGTCCCGGGCGGTCCGTCCCGCCCGGGACGTCGTCCGCCCCTGCATGCCGTCGCCGGTTGCGGCACGAAGACCTGCGGGCGCATAGATTGCGGACCGCGATGGCCGTGCGCGCGATCGTGCGCCACTCGCCACAGGTTCTCGAAAAGGACACTTCCCGATGATTGCTCGAGTGCACCCTGCCCGTCCGACCCGTCGTTTCGGACCCGGCCTCGCCGCCCGGGGATCGGCCGTCCGGCTGGCGGTCCTGATCCTGCTCGCCCTGCTGGTCCCGGCGTCCGTGGCCGAGGCGCAGGCGGACCCGGCGCGGGCGGGCCGCTACGACAACGGCAAGATGTGGACGTTCGATGTGCCGCCGGTCGACTACCTGCGCGAGACGTACGGGTTCGCGCCGGACGCGGCATGGTTCGAGCGGGCGAGGCTGGGCGCGCTGCGCATTCCGGGCTGTTCGGCGTCGCTGGTCTCGGCGCGCGGGCTGGTCATGACGAACCACCACTGCGGGCGCGAAGCCACGACCTCCGTGACGAAGCCGGGCGAGAACTTCCTGGACAACGGGTTCTACGCGCGCACGCAGGCCGAGGAACGGCGCGCCGAGGAGATGTACGCGGAGCAGCTGATCGCGATCGTCGATGTCAGCGAGGAAGTCGACGCGGCAGCCGCGGCGGCAGGCAACCCCGACGCGGCGGCGGAGGCGCGCGAGGCCAAGCACGAGGAGATCCGTGAGCGCATCGCCGCGCAGCACGGTGGTGAGGCGATGGGCACGGTCGTCGAGATCGTGTCGCTGTACCAGGGCGCCAAGACGTCGGCCTACGTTTTCAGGCGATATGACGATGTGCGGCTGGTCATGACGCCGGAGCTGCAGCTGGGCTATTTCGGGGGCGATCCCGACAACTTCACGTACCCGCGTTACGCGCTGGACATGACGTTCTTCCGGCTGTACGGCGAGGATGGGCAACCGCTGTCGACGCCGGAGCATTTCCGCTGGGCGGAGAAGGGCGTCGAGGCGGGTGATCTGGTCTTCGTCATCGGTAACCCCGGCTCGACGTCGCGGCTGCAGACGGTGGCCGAGCTGGAGTTCCGGCGCGATGTGCAGGACGTGGCCGTGCTGCGACTGCTCGACTCGCGCATCGCCGTGCTCGAGAAATTCCTCGAGGAGCATCCCGACGCGCCGGAAGAGATCCGCAACGAGCTGTTCAGTCTGCTCAACTCGCAGAAGGCGTACCGCGGCATTGTGCGCGGGCTGCGCAACCCGACGATCATGGCGCGGCGCGCGGACATGGAGCGGCAGGTCCGGGAGGCGATCGCGGCGACGCCGGAGCTGAGCGCGCAGTACGGAACGCTGCTCGACGACATGGCGAGGCTGCAGCAGCAGAAGCGGCAGCACGCGGCGGAGTTCAACGCATTCATCGCGGTCGGGAATGCCGGCTTCGACGGCACGGTTCTGGTGCGCGGCTACTACGCGGCGCAGTACATCGGCGCGCGCATGGGCGGGGCGCCGGCCGAAGCGCTGGCCGAGCTGCGCGAGGCGATCCTCGACGTCGATGAGCAGCCCGCCGACCTGCAGGAGCTGCTCGTCGCGGCGCGACTGCGCGACATCGAGAACGCCTTCGGCAAGGACAACCCGCGCGCGTCCTCGGTGCTCAATGGCCGTTCGCCCGAGGTCGTCGCGGCCGCAGCCGTGCAGCAGTCGGTGCTGTCCGACTCGGCCAGGACGCGCCAGGCGCTGGATGACGGCACGCTGGCCATGACGGACCCGGCCGTGCAGCTGGCGCGCGCCGTGCTGACCGCGTTCGGGCCGTACCAGCAGGCGATCCAGCCGATCGGGCGGCAGGAGGAAGACATCGCGCGCGACATCGGCCGGGCGCATTTCGCGATCTGGGGCACAGCCGTGCCGCCGGACGCGACGTTCTCGCTGCGCATCGCGGACGGCGTCGTGGGCGGCTACGAGTACAACGGGACCGTCGCGCCGCCGTACACCACGATGTACGGCCTGTTCGACCGCCACTTCTCGCACAAGTCGAAGGACTGGGCGCTGCCCGACGTCTGGCTCCGGGCGGCCGGCACGCTCAACCTGGCCACGCCCATGAATTTCGTGTCGACGGCCGACATCATCGGCGGCAACTCCGGCTCGCCGGTCCTGGACCGCGACCTGCGCGTCGTGGGCCTGATCTTCGACGGCAACATCGAAAGCCTGCCGGGCGACTACATCCACATGGAGGAGAGCGCGCGGGCCGTGGCCGTGGACGCGCGCGCGATGATCGAGGCGCTGCGCAAGGTCTACAATGCGGACCGGCTCGTGCAGGAGTTGACGGGCGCGCCCGCGGCGGCGCCTCGCCGCTGAGGTCCGCGTCGTGACCGAGTTGCGGCGCGCGCTGCGCGCGCTCGCGCGGGCGCCCGGCGTCTCGGTCCTCGCCGTCGTCGCACTGGCGCTCGGGATCGGACTGCCGACCGCGATGTTCGGCATGATCAACGCGTTCCTGCTGCGCGGCATGCCGGTCGACGAGCCGCGCGCGGTCATGCACCTCGAGCGCATGCCGGTCGGCGCGCGCGGCGAAGGCTACGGCGCGCCGGCGCGAGATTACCTGGCGTGGAAGGAGCAGCAGCGCTCGTTCGAGGGGCTGGCCGCGTTCCACCACGGCAACGTCGCGCTGCGCGCCGGCACGCAGACGGACCGCTACGATGCCGTGTTCGTGACGCCGGACCTGTTCCCGCTGTTCCGCGCGCGGCCGGCACTGGGCCGCACGATCGGGCCGGAGGACGATGGATCCGGGATCCCGCCGGTCCTGCTGTCCCACACCGTGTGGCGTGACCAGTTCAGCTCGGATCCGGGCGTGCTGGGCCGGACCGTGTTCGTGAACGGCGAGGCGCACGCGGTCGTGGGCGTGATGCCGCAGGGCTTCCACTTTCCGGTGGATCAGGACCTGTGGCTGCCCACCGTCGTGGGGCAGCAGCAGGCGCAGGACGAGAACTTCCCGCGCCTCGATGTCATGGGCCGGCTGGCGGACGGCGTGAGCCTGCGTGAGGCGCGCGCCGAGTTCGCGCTCATCGCGACGCGTCTGGCCGGGCAGTTCCCGGAGACGAACCGGGACACGCAGGTCCGCATCCGGCCGATCACGGTCCGCTACATGGGCGAGAACGCGACGAACACGATGTACGTGTTCCTGGCGGCCGTGATGCTGGTGCTGCTGGTCGCGTGCACGAATGTCGCGAACCTGCTGCTCGTGCGCGCCGTGGACCGGGTACGTGACCTGGCCGTGCGCGTAGCGCTGGGCGCCCGCCGAAGCCGCATCGTCGGCACGCTGCTGCTCGAGGCCGGTCTGCTCGCGCTGCTGGGCGGGATCGGCGGGATCCTCGTGGCGATGGCGGCAAACGCCGGGCTCAACCGCGTGCTGGCCGGCCGGCTGCCGTTCTGGGGCGAGCTGGGCTTCGATGTCTGGGTCCTGCTGTTCGTGCTGGCGATCACGCTCGCGGCCGCGCTGCTCGCCGGGATCCTGCCGGCGCTGCGCGCGATGAACCCGGACATCCAGGCCACGCTGCGCGACGAGAGCCGCGGCTCGACGGGGATCCGCATGGGCCGGATCATGCGCGGGCTGGTCGTGCTGCAGGTCGCGCTGTCGCTCGCGCTGCTGGCCGCGACCGGGCTGATGCTGCGCGGCATCGGCAACCTGCGCGACGGTACGAGCGGGCTCGAGACGGCGCGCATCTTCACGGCGCGCGTGACCGTGCCGGAGTCGTACGCGGAGCCGGCGAGGGCGCAGTTCTTCCGCGATCTCGAGGCGCGGCTCGCCGCCGAGCCGGGCGTCGCGGCCGTCGCGCTGGGCAACGATCTGCCCGCGACGCACGCGTCGAGCGCGCGGTTCGCCGTGGAGGGCCGGACCTACGCGGGCGACGCAGCGCTGCCGCGCGCGCGGTACGCGATCGTCTCGAACGAATTCTTCCGTACGTTCTCCGCGGCGGCCGTGCGTGGCCGCGTGTTCGGTGCGGAGGACGCGCAGGCCGGGCTGCAGACCATCCTGGTCAACGAGAAGCTGGCCGCTCGCGTGTTCGCAGGCGAGGATCCGATCGGCCAGCGCATCCGGCTG
>JBFFZF010000271.1:0-5397 GCA_041568755.1 Longimicrobiales bacterium
ATCGCCGATGTGGTCCGCCAGCTGCGCGGCATCTCATGCGACCGCGCTGTGGGCTTCGGGCCGAACAAGGTGCTGAGCATGCCGGACGCGATCGCGCAGGCGCTGGCCCAGCACGAGGCGGAGAAGCAGGGCGTGCAGCAGGAGCTGCCCATCGCGACGTCACCGGTCGCGACCGGCAGCGGCGGGGCCGGGGTGCAGTCGTCGGGCGTGTCCGGTGCAGGCAGCACGCAGGAGGCATTCGGCTTGAGCTACGATCCTGGCGAGACGTTCATCGGGACCTGCCCCGACTGCAAGGCGGCGCTGCACTACATGGAAGGCTGCATGAAGTGTCTGGCGTGCGGTTACAGCGAATGCGGATGACCTGAGCGCTGGGTGGTGGGGGCGCCGGCGCGGGACCCTGGGTCCCCGCCGGCGGGAGAGGTCAGGCACGCGTGCCGGTGGGAAACTGCCGGCACGTCGTGTCTCAGGCGTTGCGCTGCAGCGCGGCCAGTGGGGGCACGGGCAGGAGGAACAGCCCGATGTTCCAGCGCAGCGTCCGGTCCAGGGTCAGTCCGCGCGCGGCACCGCCCATCAGCAATCGCGCGACGGGTGCCGACGTCAGCGTGCGGAAGCCGGCGCCGCTGCGTGCGTAGAATGTGCGGGCGGCGCGCTCGCCGACGCGCAGGTCCCGCAGGATGGGCGCGAAGGCGCGGCGCGTGTGGCGTTCGAGCCGCGCATCGCCGTGCAGCGCGCGGTCGATCACCTGCGCCGCCGCCTGCCCGCTCACGATCGCGTTGTGGATGCCTTCGCCGAGCAGCGGGTCGACCAGGCCGGCGGCGTCGCCCGCGAACAGGACGCGACCGGCGACGCACCGCTCCCTGGTGCCGCCCAGCCCGATCGCGTGACCCATGACGTCGTCGAGGGCCGGACTGCCTGTGCGCGCCTGCGCGTACGCGGCCAGTTCGGCCCTGCCGATGCGCCGCGCCGGGTCCGACGTGTACAGGCCGATATTGACGTGATCGCCCTTCGAGAAGAGCCAGCCGTAGCCGCGGTCGACGGCTCCGAAATCGAACTGCATGAGCGGATCCGCGTCCGGGTCGCGGGGTGCGATGCCCTCAATGGCGAAACCGGTGCGGTGCAGAGCCCGGCCCGTGACCAGGCGACGCATCCGGCTGTTCGCGCCGTCGGCGGCCACGACGTAACTCGCCTCGTGCACGACCTCACCGGCTTCGATCCGTACGCCTTCGGCCGTGGCGGTGCAGCCGGTCACGCCGCGCGTGACCTCGAACGTCGCGCCGCGTGCGATGGTCTGGCGCAGGCAGAAGTCGTCGAACTCCGCGCGGACGGTCATCGCGCACACCGGGTGCTCGCCGCGCAGGGTGCGCGTCGGCCCCAGCCCGTTGCCGGCCACGAAGTCGCCGCACACGGCCCGGATCACCGGATCGATCGGGTAGCGGAGGGCCCGCATGGCCTTGATCGTGACGCCGCCGGCGCACGGCTTGGGGCGAGGGAAACGTCGCTTGTCGAGGAGCAGAACGGCGCGGCCGCGCGCGGCGAGGTCGAAGGCGGCAGCGCAGCCCGCCGGTCCTGCCCCGACCACGATCGCATCGTAACGCAAAGCCCCCTCCATGCGCGGTTGACCGCAACATGACGGTGCCACGGACCGGCACGCAACCGCGCCGGACCGGTGCCACATTGTGACGTCTCCGGGGGATTGCTACGTTCGGCGCATGGCGGCGCGCACCCTGGCCGACGTCCTGGCCGCGCTGGATGAGGTCGTCGAACGGGCTCGTGCGGAACGGGACCGCTCAGGCTACTTCGCCGTGCTCTACCGCGAGGTGACGCGTCGCGTGCGGGACGGCATCGCCGCCGGCCGGTTCGAGGACGGTCCCCGCATGGAGCGCCTCGATGTCGTTTTCGCCAACCGCTACCTGGAGGCCCGCGCGCGGTATTGGCGCGGAGAGCCTGCACCGCGCAGCTGGGTCGTCGCGTTCGAGGCGGCGCCGACGTGGTCGCCGCTGATCCTCCAGCACCTGCTGCTCGGCATCAACGCACACATCAACCTGGACCTGGGCATCGCCGCCGCGGAGACGGCACCGGGCGCCGCGCTGCCGGCGCTGCGCGCCGACTTCGACGAGATCACTGTGCTGCTCGGCGAGATGCTCGACGATGTACAGGAGCGGATCGGGCTCGTGTCGCCGTGGCTGTGGGTGCTGGACCGCGTGGGCGCGCGCAAGGACGAAGAGGCGTTCTCGTTCGCGCTGAGCAAGGCGAGGGGTTTCGCTTGGCAGCTGGCGAAGGGCCTCGCGACCGCCGAGGGACCGGCCCGCACTGCGCTGATCGACGCGACGGACCACGGCATCGCAGCGCTGGGCCGGCGCATCCGCAGCCCGCGCTGGCTGCTGCGACCGGTGCTCGCCGCCGTTCGCGCCCGTGAATCGAATGACACCGTCCACGTGATCGACGTGCTGGCCGGCGGGCCGCCGGGCTGACGCGAAGACACAACAGGAACGTGCAAGATGGACGACACCCGACCGTCGTTTACGCTGGGGCCGCTCGAGGCGATGCCCGGCACGAAAGTCTCCGGGTTCCTGGAAGTGCCGGCGCCCCGTGCGGAAGATGAGGCCACGCGCATCCCGGTCACGCTCGTGCACGGCGCACGGCCCGGCCCCGTGCTCGCCCTGATCGCCGGCACGCACGGAGCGGAGTACCCGCCCATCCTGGCGCTGCAGCGCGTGCGCCGCACGATCGATGCACAGGCGCTGGCCGGCACACTGATCCTCGTGCACATCGCCAACCTGCCGTCGTTCCAGCTGCGCACCGTCTACTACGGTCCCACGGACGGCCGCAACCTGAACCGCGTCTATCCCGGACGGCCCGACGGCACGATGAGTGAGCGGATCGCGCATGTGATTACGACGCAGGTCATCGCGGACGCGGACTACGTGGCCGACCTTCACTGCGGCGATGCCAACGAGGCGCTGCGGCCATACAGCTACTGGTTCGTGTCGGGCGATGCACGCGTGGACGAGGCCTCGAAGGCCATGGCCGTCGCGTTCGGTGTCGACTGGATCGTCATTGATGACAGCCGGCCGACCGACCCGGAGGCGTCGATGTACACGGCGAACACGGCCATTACGCGCGGCAAGCCGGCCATCACGACGGAGACCGGTGAGCTGGGTTCTTCGGACGAGCGCTGGGTCGCGCAGGCCGAGCGTGGCGCGTGGAACCTGCTCCACCATTTCGGCATGATCGACGGCCATCCGGTCCTGTCCGGCGAGGTCGTGTGGCTGCAGCCGTCGGAGGTGCTGCGCAGCCCGGTGACGGGCATGTTCCGTTCCGTCGTGCGGGCGGGGGAGCCCGTGTCGAAGAATGCCGTGCTGGGCGTGCTCACGGACTGGTTCGGGGAAGTTCTGCGCGAGGTGCGTGCGCCGTTCGAGGGCGTGGTCACGTACATCGTCGAGACGCCGCCCGTCACGGCCGGCGAGCCGCTGGCCATGATCGGGACGCCGCGCAGCGGCTGACGGTTGCGCCGTTTGCTCAGCCGCGCTCGAGAAACAGGTGCAGGATCTTGCCGGACGAGGTGCGGTGGGGGCGCTCGCGTACGACCTCGAGCACCTTGCCGCCACGCCACTGCAGTTCCATGAGCTTCTCGCCGCTGTCCCCGCCACCGACCGCGTTCAGAAACGCATCCGCCACCGCGACGGGATCCAGCGGACCGACGCTCGGGTCGACGAGCAGCTGCACGCGCGGGCGGGCGTGTGCGCCATCGAGCAGCTCCAGCAGCTGGTAGTCCGTCGGGCTGCCGCCGAAGCGCGCGGGCAGGACTTCTTCGAGCACGCGCACGACGTCGACATCGAGCAGCGTGATGCCGCCGGCGGTCAGCTTCTCGAAGCTGCGCACGTCATGGATGTGCAGATTCCAGCCGTGTCGTTCCATCGGACAGCCGCATTCCCGTCGCACGAGTCGCGCCTGGTCACCCATGCACACGTTGAGCAGCCGGATCGGCGCGGAGGCCAGGAGCGAAGTCAGCACCATCGCCTCCGCCGGCAGGCCGGTGGCCGCGGCGTTCGGACCGGGCTGGATCAGGGCGTGCCGATCGTGGAAGAAGTGCATGTCGTCTGCGGCGAGGGGCGCGGCGCAGGCGTACGAGAGGATGTCCGTCTCCGTCGCGCCCATGCGCGGCAGCACGACGGCGCCGGTCGCTTCCACGGCGGCGCGCCGGGCGGCTGTCGTCGGCTCACCACCGGCCGTGAACCGGGCGCCGCCAATGTCGATGGCCGCGTCGGCCGCGGCCTGACAGATCAGCAGCGCGGAGCTCGAGAACCCCCACACGTGCGGCACGTCGCCCGACCGCAGCACTGCCGCGATCCAGCGCACGATCGGCATCGGATCATCGAGCGGTGCGTGGGTTGGTCCTGGCAAGGGAACGCGGGCGAGCACGCTGCCCAGCCGCATCGCGCTCGCGCCGAGCCGGTAGCGTGGGCTCAGCCCCGGTGTGGCCAGGTCGATGGGCGTGAACCAGCGCGCGGGCGGCGTGCCGCCCTTGGCGAACTCGAGCGGGTTGGTGACGCTCGTGCCGCCCGGCACGCCGTAATGCGCGTGCGCCCATGCGCGGCCGCCGCAGGCGTCGAGCGCGAGGTGCGTATTGATCGCGTGGTCGCGGATGAACGCCAGGTCGATCGGCACGGGTGTGCGCGCGCCGCGGCTGCCGCTGGACTCGGAGAGCCCGTGCACGACCGCGCCCGGATTGAGCAGCGTGGCCGGATCGACGGTGAACTGCAGACTGCCGCGGACGACGGGGCGACGGCCCTTGAACTCATCGCCCGTCAGGTAGACGCCGGCGCACAGCAGCCGAAGCAGGGTGTCCTCGACGCCGTCGCGCTCGACGTCGCGCGCCAGGTCCGGGATGGTGCAGCCCGCGTGGACGAGCAGGCGCCCGTACGGCGAGCCGGGTGATGCACAAGCTTCGCGGACGCGCTCGACGAACGCAGCGGCGCGCCGCTCGAAGCGCTGGCGTACGACGACGGCCGCCTGCTCCAGCGTGAAAGGCGTGCGCAGGAAGCGCGGCAGGTCGCGCAGGAAGCGCAGCCCGACGCGGACGTCGTCGGCGGACAGGCGTGGCAGCACGCGCAACGGTACGGTCAGAGCGCCGGTAGGGCAAACAGGCCAGCCAGACCGTTCTTGCGCGCGGCGGACCCCGGCACGCATCCGTCGTCGCGCCCGCCCCGACCGGCCCCGCCGTGGGGGCAGGTCGCGCGCCGGCCCGCCGGACGATACCATGGAGCGTATCAACCCCGCGCAAGAAGAGGCCATCATGATCGCTCCGCGTTGCATGCTGCCGTTCGTGCTGCTCCTGCCCGCCGCCGCGGCGGCCCAGACGACGGCGACGGAGCGACAGGCCGCCGCGCCGGTCAT
>JBFFZF010000272.1:0-5391 GCA_041568755.1 Longimicrobiales bacterium
CCCGGTGCGGAGGAAGCCGCACACCTCGAGCAGTGCGCCGCGTGCGCCGATGAGCTGCGCGCCATGCGCGCCGACGTCGCCGCGCTCGCCAGCCTGCCCATGATCGAGCCGCCGCCCACCGAATGGGCCGCGCTCGAGGACCGGCTGCTCGACGAGGGCCTCATCCGGCGCAGGTCCGGCAGCGCCTGGCAGTGGGCGCCGCCCGCGCTGCGCGCGGCCGCGAGCCTCGCGATCTTCGCCGTCGGTGCGCTGGCCGGCATCGGCTGGACACGCGCCGGCCAGGACACGCCGGCGCAGCCGGCGGGCTTCGTCACACTGGATGCCGGCGCGGCCGATGTCGAGGGCTCGCTCGTGGCCGTACGCGAGCCGCGCAATCCCGCGGAGGCCCGCGCGCTGTACCGCCAGGCCGAGGCCGTCTACCTCGATGCGCTCACGCGTGTCTCCGATCTCGGCGGCGACAGCGGCGACCCGTTCGCCCGCCTCGCCGCGCTGGAGAGCATCGCCGCCATCACACGCTCCGCGCTCGCCGAGGCGCCGGCGGATCCGATCATCAACGGCTATCACCTGACCGCCGTCGCCCAGCGTGAGGCGACGCTTCGCCAGATCGCGACCACCGGCCGCGGCCGGTGGTTCTGATCGCAGCAACCATGGAGTTCAGCATGTTCCGCACATCGATCCGATTCCTGGGTGTGGCCGCGCTGGTCGCGTTCGGCGCGTCCGACGCGCTGGCCCAGGTCGTCCGTACCGCGCCGACCGGCCGGGGCTGGCTGGGCGTTTCGTACGCCGTGACCATGATCCGCACCGGCGGCACGGTCCGTGAAACCATCGTGATCCAGCAGGTCGAGGGGAATTCGCCTGCGCAGCGCGCCGGCGTCGAGGCCGGGGACACGATCCTGGCCGTCAACGACATCCGGGCGACCGATGCGCTGATGCGGTCGCTCTCGTCCTCCCTGTCGCCCGGCGACGAGGTGCGCTTGCGCGTGCGCCGCGACGGGCGGGAACAGGAACGCCGCGTGCGCGCGGCCGAGTGGCCGGCCGGCCTCGCGCCCTCCGGCATCGACCGCGAGACCGCCTGGGTCATCGACCCCGACTCGCTGCGTGGTCGCGTACGCATCTACCTCGATTCGGCCCGCAGGCAGATCGAGCTCATGCCGCGCGCGAACCTCGATGCCGAGCTGCGCCTGCGCCGCGCGTTCCCGGACTCCGCCTTCCCGTGGCCGCGCGACTCCATGCGCGTGTGGCGGTCGACGCCCGGCGGTGGCAACTTCACGTTCGTCCTGCCGGGCGACAGCCTGCGCGTGCACACCGACAGCATCTGGATGCGCATCGACCCGCAGATGCGCGCGTTCCAGTTCCGCATGGACAGCATCCTGCGCTTCAGCGACACGCTGCGCATCCGCTCGCGTGCGTTCGGGCCCGACGGACCGTGGGCCGTTCTCGCCGACACCGTCCTGTTCGGCCCGCGCGGGTCGTTCGGCATCGCGACGTTCGGCGAGCGCGGCGTCGCCGGCGCCGAGCTGACCGAAGTGAACCCCGGGCTCGGCGAGTACTTCGGCACCGATCGCGGATTGCTCGTCGTGCGCGTGCCGGAAGGCACACCGGCGCACCGTGCCGGCCTCATGGCCGGCGATGTGATCGTGCGCGCCGGCGGTCGCGATGTCCGGACCGTCGCCGACCTGCGCACGCAGGTCAGTGCCAGCCGGAACCGCGAACCCGTGCCGCTCGAGATCCTGCGAAAACGCGCGCGCCAGACGATCCAGCTCGGGCGCGACTGATCCCGGAGCCGACGCGGCCGGTCGCCTGCGCGACCGGCCGCGCTTTACATTGCACCATGCCTGCGACGCGCCGCGACGACCCCCGCCGAGTCATCACGTCCGAGGCCTTCGCGGTCCCGCCGGAGCTGCTCGGCCTGCCCCTGGCCGCGCCGTCCCGCCGGCTCGTCGCGATCCTGCTCGACCTCGTGCCCGTCGCCATCCTGGCCGGCGCCGGCCTCACCATCTTCCTAGCCTTCGCCCTCGCCATCGTCGCCTGGCGATCGCTCGCCCGCGAACCCGCGCCCGGCCGCCGCCGACGCGGCTCCGGAATGCTGCGCTTCGCCGTCGCGCTCACGGTCTTCATCACCGTTTTCCGCGTCGCCGGCAATCTCTTCGGCGACCGCGACGCCCGCTCCGGCGTCGCCAACTCCGCGTTCGCGCCATCGACGTTCTCCGATCCCGACAGCATGAACGCCTTCATCACGCGCGTGTCCGGCGGCTGGGCATCGATCGACGTTTCCGATGCCATGGAAGACGCGAGCAGCGCCGTCGCCGCCGGACTCTCCAGCGCTCAGCGCGACTCCATCGTCCTCGCCTTCGCCGATGCGCTCGCCCGAAACGATTCGGCGGCCGCCGCAGAACTGCGGCCCGCCGCCGCCGACATCGTCGCGGCCGAACGCATCGCCCGACTCGAAGATCAGCGCAGCCGGCTCAACCGCCGCAACGATGCGCTTGAAGAAGCCAACCGCGAGCTGCAGCGCGAACTCGAACGCGCCAGCCGACCGCCCGGCTTCCGCGCCACGCTCTTCGGCTGGCTCGATGACCTCGGCATCGGGTTCGGGTGGGGCGCCCTCTACTTCACACTCTTCACCGCGGCCGGTCGGGGACAGACACCGGGCAAACGCATCATGGGCATCCGGGTCATCCGCCTCGACGGCAAACGCGTGGGCTGGTGGTACGCCTTCGAACGATTCGGCGGATACTTCGCATGCCTCACCACAGGGCTGCTCGGCTTTGCGCAGATCCTCTGGGACCGCAACCGCCAGGGCCTCCACGACAAGATCGTCGAGACGGTCGTCATCCGGGACGTACGCGGCGGCCGCCGCCCCTGAAACGAAAAGCGCCCGCGGCCGTTTCCGACCGCGGGCGCTCCGAGTCTTCGTTCTCTCCGGCCGATCAGGCCTTCCGCCGGCCGTATGGAATCGCCGGCACAGGCCGGACTTTGCCTCCCCAGATGAACGCCGCCAGCACCGGCCGGCGCAGCGGCTCGGTCGCCGGACGGATCACAATCCCCCGCTCGACCTTCCGCCCCGGACGGCTCCCCGGCGTATCCTGCTTCCCTGCCATCGACGCCTCCTCCCTTCAGCACCTGCCGCGCGTCATTTGGACACGCGACCGACCGGCCCACCCTCTCAGGCGCGCACGGCCGTGCCGATGAGAGGCAGGACCCGTACCGGACCCGCCATCCCAGACTAAACTGTTCTAGTGGACTGACTTGACCGCGATCAGCCGACCGCGCGCAGTGGCAGCTGCGTCCCTCCGAGAGGTCGGCTGGCCGTGTCAGAAAGACACGCGCGCCGCCATTGGCGGAAACTGGGCAGGTTCAGCTTTTCGAGGATCAGGGCGTCGACCGCATCGCGCAGCAGGATCTCGGTGAGCGCGTACTGGCCGTCGGGGTTCTGGGTGATCCGCTCGACCGCGATTTCGGCGAGGTCGAGGAGTTCGTCGCGCGTGAGCGACGACTTGTAATCCTCGATCTGATCTTCGACCCAGTCGTTGTATGCCGGGCGCGAGATCGAAGGAAGCGGCGTCATGGACGTAAACTTTACCGTGCGAGCCGGTCTCTGCACAAGTGGGTCGCTCAGCGCGCGGCGCGTTCCTGCTGCACGTCGTCGACGGTGAGCGTGTCGAAACCTGCAGCGCGGATGCGCTGTGCGAGGTTCTCGGCATCACGTGCGGATGCGAAGCGGCCGACGCGGACGCGGAAGAGCGAGCCGCCGTCCAGGGTGGTGACGCGGGCCTCGAAGCCGCGCGCCTCGAGACGGGCCGCGAGGTCTGCGGCTGCGCCGCGCGTGCTGAACGCGCCGACCTGCACGGCATGGAGCGTGGCGGGCGTCGCTGCCGCCGGTGCGACCGGGTTGGCGCAGTTCGCCGCTTCGGCACGGATCAGTGCGGTCGTGGCCTCATCTGCCGTGACGTGCGCGGCGGACGCGAGCGTCGAGCACGCGGGCCCGGGCCGCCGGGTTGCGCGGTAGGCGCGTGCCAGCCACAGCAGCGCGGCGGCCCGGTCCGGCGCCACGGGGTAGTCGCGAGTCAGGCGTTCCAGGTAACCGACGGCGCGTGCTGCGCCGTCCGACCCGGGCGCTCCGGCGGTGAGCAGTCCTTGTCCCAGGCGGAGCAGTGCGCGTGGCGCGTGCGCGGACGTCGGATAGGAGAGGGCGAGGCTGACGTACGCGGCCTCGGCATCGCTCCAGCGCATGGACAGTTGCCCGCGCAGGAACTGGGCGTGGGCACGCGTCTCGCCATCGAGCGACGCGTCTGCCGGTTGACCGGTCTGCCACTGGTCGAGCCGCGTCCGGGCCTCGTCGGTGCGGCCGGCCGCAACGAGCGCTTCGATGCGCCCGAGTTCGGGGTCGGTCTGCGCCGTCGCCGCGGCAGGGGCCGCCAGAGCCAGAGCGAGCAGCGCACGAACGGTGCGTGCATGGCCGCGGGCGGCGCGCGCATGCAGTGGCGCCGCGGTGTGCGTGTTCATGCAGCGGTCAGGCTGCGTCTCCCTTCGAGGCGCAGCAGCAGTTCGTGCATGATCTGGCGGTCATCGAGCGAGGTCGACTTCTTGAGCCGGTCCGCGCGGGCCAGGTCCTCGAGTGCGGCATCGATGGCGTGCGCATCCCAGCGGCGGGCCTGGCCCATGATCCTGCGGACCAGCCACTTCTGGTTGCCGGGCAGCACCTCGGTGAGCGCGCGCTGGCCGCCGGCGACGGCGACGCCGAGGCGCAGCATCTGTGCGCCCAGTCCGATGATCAGGCTGACGGCGGAATCGTTGTCCAGCAGGACATCAAGGTTTGCGCGCGCGTCCCGGAAGCGGGCCTCGCCCACGGCATCGATCCAGTCCCAGCGGTTGACGCGCGGCACGTGTCCGACCATGCCCGCCACGTCGTCGACCGTGATCCGCTCCCGGCCGGCGCTCCACGCGATCAGCTTGTCGAGTTCCTGGGCGAGGACGCCCAGGTCCGACCCGATCGCCGCCGCCAGCGCACGCGCGGCGGCCGGTGCGAGCGACGCGTCGCGGGCTGAGGCCCTCGCCACCAGCCAGCCGGGCAGATCCGCGCTGTCCAGCGGCGCGCACTCGATCGCGCGTGCCTTCTTCTTCAGCGTCTGCCAGAACCTGGCCCCGCTGACCTCACCGGCCGACAGGATGAGCACCAGACCCGGCACCGGCTCGAGCATCGACTCGATGACCGTGCGCAGCCGGGCCGACCCTGCCACCGCCTGGACATCCCGGACCACGACGACGCGCCATTCGGCCATCATCGGCGGTGTCTGGCAGATGGACAGGAACGTCTCCGCGTCGAGCGACGACCCGCGCAGCTGATCGAAGTTGAAGTCGCGCGTGGCCGGATCGAGGTGCGCGGCGACG
>JBFFZF010000273.1:0-5347 GCA_041568755.1 Longimicrobiales bacterium
ACGGCGGGGGCAACGGCGAGGGCAACGGCGGGGGCAACGGCGGGGGCAACGGCGGGGGCAACGGCGGGGGCAACGGCGAGGGCAACGGCGAGGGCAACGGCGAGGCTTGCGGCTACTGCTGGTGCTGGTGCTGGGGGCGGCGTGCGGGGGTGGGGATACGGTCGTGACGGGGACGAGTCCGGCGGGACTGGCCTGGGAGTTGTCGGGGGCGGGAGACCCGGTGGTGCTCTTGCACGGGTTCAGTGTGGACGGGCGCATGTGGGATCCGCAGATGGCGGCGCTGCGCGAACGGTTCCGCGTGCTGCGCTACGATCTGCGCGGGCATGGTGCGTCCGCGGGGTTCGCAGGGCCGTACGCGGCGCACGAGGATCTACGGGATGTACTGGACGCGGCGGGCGTCGACCGCGCCAGGCTCGTCGGGCTCTCGGCGGGAGCGCAGATCGCGATCGATTTCGCGCTGACCTGGCCGGATCGCGTCACCGCACTGGTTCTGGCCTCGCCCGGTCTGGGCGGCTACGTGGCGCGTGATCCGTTCGACTGGATGCGGCCGGTCATGACGGCGGCACAGGCAGGCGACGCGCTGGAAGCGGCGAGGTCGTGGGCGGAGACGCCGATGATGGCGGTGCCGTCCGATGCGGCGGGCGACTCGCTGATGCGCGCGATGGTGATGGACAACGCCGGTTTATGGCTGATCGCCACGAATCCCGCGCAGGCCCTGGATCCGCCCGCGATCGCGCGGCTCGCGGAACTGCGTGTGCCGACGCTGATCCTGGTGGGCGAACGCGATCTGCCGGACATCCACCGGGTGGCAGACACGCTGGCGACGTGTGTCGTCGGGGCCGCACAGCGGGCGCTCCCCGATGCCGGTCACATGGTGAACCTGGCCGCGCCCGCCGCTTTCACGGATGCCGTCCTCCGTTTCCTGTCCGCCCCGCCATCCCCGCCCGCGACGCCCTCCCGCTGCCGAGCCCGCCGTTGATCCGACGCGGCACGCGCACAGGTAGACACGTGGGCGCCCGCTCCCCGCCGTATCCGTCCCCATCCTCCATCCCCACCCCCCATCCCCATTCCCGCCGTTATCCGTTCTCCGCATTCACCGGTAGTTCTCCATGAGCTGATCCAGCGCCTCACTCCCCGGGCACAGATCCTCGAAGGGCAGGTTGGCCAGCGGCGTCGCGACCGTGTTGTCGTTCTCGTGCATCTCGGGCGGGCCCTCGCCCAGATACAGCAGGCCGGTCACGACCTCGCCTACGCGCTGGCGGGCACGGATGTAACGGTAGGCGGCGTCGCGATCGGTCGGGTCGTAGTCCGCCGCAAGCTTTCGCAACCGGACGAGCGTGCCGTCGTGCAGCGCTACGTCCGCGGTTTCGCCTTCGCCGTAGGACACGGCGATCTCGGCGCGCGGCTCGACGAGGCCGGCGTCGACCACCGGTTTGATGTGCTCGCGCGTGTAGACGTAGCTCTTGGTCGAGCCCTCGTGATCGTTGAACGTGACGCACGGCGAGATGACATCGACGAAGGCGAAGCCCTTGTGCAGCAGGCCTGCCTTGATGATGGGCACGAGCTGGTCCTTGTCGCCGGAGAAGCTGCGGGCGACGAAGGTGGCGCCCAGGTTGAGCGCGAGCAGGACGGGATCGATGGGCGCCTGCCGGTTGGGCGCGCCGCGCTTGGGCCGGGACCCGATGTCGGCCGACGCGGAGAACTGGCCCTTGGTGAGGCCGTACACGCCGTTGTTCTCGAGGATGTAGAGCATGGCCACGTTGCGGCGAATCGCGTGGCAGAACTGGCCGAGTCCGATGGAGAGCGAATCGCCGTCGCCGGACACGCCGATGTAGACCATGTCGCGGCGAGCGGCGCTGGCGCCCGTCCCGATCGAGGGCATGCGGCCGTGCACGGAATTGAAGCCGTGCGACTCGCGCAGGAAATAGGCCGGCGTCTTGGACGAGCAGCCGATGCCGCTCAGTTTGCCGACCTTGTGCGGCTCGATGTTCAGCTCCCAGAACGCGCGGATGATGGCGGCCGTGATCGAGTCGTGGCCGCAGCCGGCGCACAGCGTGGACATCGAGCCTTCGTAGTCGCGGCGGGTGAGGCCGATCGTATTCAGGCGCAGGTCCGGGTGGTGGACCCTGGGTTTGGCGATCGAGGTCGTCATGCGGGGATCTCCAGTCGCGAAACGGCGGTATCCGAAATCAGGTCGCGCACGCGCGGGTCGCCGGCCAGGTGCTCGAGAATGCCGTCGACGACGAACTTCCGGCTCATGGGCAGGCCACCGTAACGGCGCACCGAGCGCAGCCGCTCGCGCGCGACACCGGTCTCGAGCATGAGCAGCGTGCGCAACTGCGCGTCGCGGTTCTGTTCGACGACGAAGACATCCGGGTATGCGTCGATGAAGGCGGCCACGCTGTCGTCGAAGGGGAAGCCGCGCACGCGCAGGTAGTCGATGGCCAGGCCGCGCGCGGCGAACCAGTCGACGGCCTCGAGCACGGCGCCGTTGCACCCGCCGATCGAGATCACGCCCAGGGCGGCCCCGGCCTGACGGCGGATGATCGGGGCCGGCACCGCCTTCGCCGCGCTGTCGATCTTGCGCGCGATGCGGTCCACGACCTCGACGTAATCGTCGGCGTCTTCCGTGTAGCCGCCCAGCCGGTTGTGGCCGGAACCGCGCGTGAAGTAGGCGCCGCGCGGGTGGACGCCGGGCAACGTGCGTGCGGCGATGCCATCGCCGTCCGCGTCGACGTAGCGGTGGAAGACCTTCATCTCCTCGAGCTGCTCGGCCGTGAGCACCTTGCCGCGGTCCGGGCGGTAGCTGTCATCCCAGCGGAGCTGCGGGACCACCCAGTCGTTCATGCCGATGTCGAGATCGGAGACCACGAAGACCGGCGTCTGGAACCGCTCGGCCAGGTCGAACGCCTGGACCGCGAAGTGGAATGCCTCGTGCGGGTCCGCCGGCAACAGCATGATGTGTTTGGTGTCGCCGTGCGAGGCGTAGGCGCACAGCATCAGGTCGCCCTGCTGCGTGCGTGTGGGCATTCCGGTCGACGGGCCGGTCCGCTGGATGTTGAAGAAGACGGCGGGGACTTCCGCGTAGTAGGCCAGTCCGATGAACTCGGACATGAGCGAGATGCCCGGCCCGCTCGTCGGCGTGAACGCGCGTGCGCCCGCCCAGCCCGCGCCGATGATGACGCCGGCCGCGGCCAGCTCGTCCTCGGCCTGGACGATCATGAACCGGTTCTGCCCGGTCTCCGGATCCTTGCGATAGCGCTCGCAGAAGCCGCGGAACGCGTCCATCACCGACGTTGCGGGCGTGATCGGGTACCACGCGCCGACCGTCGCGCCTGCGTACACGCAGCCCAGCGCTGCGGCGGTGTTGCCGTCGATCAGGCACAGACCATCGGGCGGCGCCATCTTCTCGAGACGGATCGGCAGCGGACAGTCGAAGTGCTCCTTCGCGTAGTCGTAGCCGATGCGCACGGCCTGGTAGTTCGAGTCCATGAGCGCGCGCTTCTTCTTGCCGAACTGCTCCTCGAGCAGCTGCTCGATCGTGGGCAGATCGATCTCGAGCAGCGCGGACAGCGCCCCGACATACGCGATGTTCTTCATCAGGATCCGCTCGCGCGGACCCTCGAAGGCCTCGTTCACCATCTTCGCGAGCGGCAGGCCCAGCAGATGGACATCGGAGCGTCGCAGCACGTCCGGACGCGGCCACGTCGAATCGTAGACCAGCCAGCCTCCCGGCTGCAGCGTGGCCAGGTCCTGGGCGTACGTCGAGGAGTTCATCGCAACGATGAGGTCGAACTCCGGCGTCCGGGCAGTGTAGCCGTCGCGACTCACGCGGATCTCGTACCACGTCGGCAGGCCCTGGATGTTGGACGGGAATACGTTCTTGCCGGAAACGGGCACGCCCATCCGGAAGATGGCCTGCATGATCAGGCCGTTGGCACTCGCGGAACCTGTCCCGTTGACGGTCGCGATCTTGAAAGCGAAGTCGTTGACGCGCGTCATCTGCTCCAACTCGTGCGTTGACGGGGCCGGCGGGCAGGCCCGCCGGGTGACGGCAGACCAAGCATATCGACGGCGGGCGATCCCGTACAGGGGAGGGGCCGCGCTGTCTCAGGCGGCGGTGGCCCGCTCGCGCACACCACGATTGTGCGGGTCGGAAACCCGGCCGCGGGATACGCGTACAACGCTCATGCACCCGCCCCCCAGATTCAGGCCGCGCGCCGGCCCGCGCCCCGCGACGGCGGCCATGGGCCTGCTCGTCGCCCTCACGCCCGCCTCGCCGAGCGCGGGGCAATCCGCCCCCGACGACGCTGCGCTCCGGACCACGCTCCAACAGCTCGTTCCCGAGCTGCTGGCGCGCCACCGCGTGCCGGGCGCCACGCTGGCGGTCGTGCGCGACGGGCGCATCGCCTTCACGCTGACCTTCGGCGTGCGGCGGGCGGGGGAGCCGACGCCCGTGAACGACCGCACGGTCTTCCAGGCGGCGTCCCTGACCAAGCCGGTGTTCGCGCTCGGCGTGCACCGCCTCGTCGCCGAGGGCCGTCTCGATCCGGATCGCGCGCTGACGGCGTACATCGACACGCTTTGGGTCGAGGATCCGCGCGTCCACGAACTGACTGCGCGCGTGGTCCTGTCGCACACGACCGGGTTCCCCAACTGGCGCCCCGGCCGCTGGGGCCCGGAGCCGGGTCCGCTGCGCATCGGGTTCGCACCCGGCACGCGCTTCCAGTACTCGGGCGAAGGCTACATGTACCTGCAGCACGTCGTGGAGGCGATCACCGGGATGTCGCTCGACACGTACCTGCGTCAGGGCGTGCTCGAGCCGCTGGGCATGCGGGACAGCGGGCTCGTGTGGAGCGACCGGTTCGAGGCGAACCACGCGTCGCCGCACGATGCCGACGGTGTGCCGCAGACCAAGCGGCGGCCGGACAGTGCCGCAGCCGCCGGCACGCTGCAGACAACGGCCACCGACTACGCGCGCTTCCTGCTCGCGCTGCTGAGTCCGCAAACGGGCGATACGGCTTTTCCCGCGGACATCGATGCGATGCTCGAGCCGCAGGTGCGCATCGATGAGCGCCTGGCATGGGCGGCGGGTGTCGCGATCGACGGGAGCGCCGGCGATCGCGTGTTCTGGCAGTGGGGCGACGACGGGACGTTCAAGGCGATCATGGCGGGCTCGCGCGAGCGGCGCACCGGCGTGGTCGTGTTCACGAACGGGCAGAACGGGCTGAACGTGGCGCGCGCGGTGGTCGAGCGGGTGCTGGGGGCGCAGGCGTTTCTCGATTTTCGGATGCTGAACTACAGGTAGGGGGGCGGGGCCGGCGTCGGAAGCCGGGCCGCCCAAGCT
>JBFFZF010000274.1:0-5320 GCA_041568755.1 Longimicrobiales bacterium
CCCCTCCCGTGCCCGCCGTTGCCGTCCCCATCCCTATCCCCACCCCCCCATCCCCATGCCCGCCTTTCAGTTCGGTCCCCCTGCCGCTGGCCGCCTGTCCTTCCCCGCGATCTCCAGCACGAGGTCGTTCAGATACCGCGTGATCGCTGCATAATGCGGATAATCGAGATACTGCGGCTCGTCGGTGACCTGGTGGTAGTCCTGGTGCAGGCCGGTGAAGAAGAAGGCGATGGGGATGTCGTAACGCGCGTAGTTGGCGTGATCGCTGCGCCCGTAGATGTTGTTGTAGCCGGGCCACGTCGTCTCGGCGTCGAACCGGTAGTCCAGGCGGAACGGGCGCGGCTGGCGCGCGTTCACAGCCGCGACCATCTCGCCCAGCTCGGCGGACAGCCGCTTCGAGCCGACGACGGCCAGGTAGTCATCGCCGCCGCCAATGATGTCGGAGGCGCGGCCGCGGCCGATCATGTCGAGGTTGATCTGCGCGACGATCGCCTCGCGCGGCACGGTCGGGTTCTCGACGAACCACCGCGAGCCGCTCAGCCCGCCCTCCTCGCCCGTGTGCCAGACGAACAGGATCGAACGGCGAGGCTTGACCGGCATCGCCGCGATCGCCTCGGCGATCTCGAGCATCGCCATCGAGCCGGAGCCGTCATCGTCCGCGCCGTTCCGGATCGAATCGAGTCGCGCCGGCCGCACGCGGCGCAGCGCCGCGACGTCGACCTGGATCGACGCGCGCTGCTCCGGCGCGATCGCGGTGAGCTCGCCCGATCGCATCTGCAGCGCGAGCGCGGCGGACGCGAACGCGCGCAGCGAGTCGTGGTCGACCGGTGCGGCCGTGAAGCCGACGTGGTCGCTGTGCGCGCCGATGGCGACGTACTCGTTGGCGAGGGTGGGGTCACTGCCGCGGATGATGCCGATCACGTTGCGGCCGTACTCGGGGACGGGCCGTTCCATGTACGAGGGCCGCACCGTGGCGGTCCCGCCGGTCGCGCCCGGCGCCAGGCCATCGATCGGCCGGCCGAACAGCTTCGCGCCCGCTTCCGGCGTGAGCCGCAGCGTTGGCGCGGCCGGCGGCGCGGGCGCGGGCGGCGCGCCGCCCCGGCCCGTGTCCAGCGTGGCCGGCGGATCGTTGAGCAGCGCCCGGGCGGACGGCGAGAGCACGTGCAGGTCGACCGTCGCGATCGCTGCCGCGTCCGCGAACCTGGCCGGGTCCGCCCCGCCGCGGCCGCCGCCGCCCCCGCCGCGGCCGCCGCTGCCCGGCGCCACCGGCGCCGACAGCACGACGAGCCGGCCGGCGGCCTGGGCGGCCGTGATCTGGCGGGCCGTGTCGCCTGCCACGCCGCCGTAGATGACCGGCACGTTCTCGACCGGCCGCGGCGGTGCACGGCCCGGCACGGCCACGAACTCCTCGAGCCAGCGCAGCGGCTGCCCGTCGACCGTGAACGTCGACGTCGAGCCGTACCGGCGCTGCACGTAAGGCAGGCCCTGGAAGTACGTGCCGTTCTCGCCCGCAGGCTCGACGCCCAGTCGCGCCAGTTCGCGCGCGATGTAGGCCGTCCCCTTCATGCTGCCTTCACGGCCCGCCTGACGCCCCATCATCGAGTCGTCCGCGAAGATGTAGATGCGCGTCATCAGGTCCGCATCCGTGATCGCGGCCGATGTCGCGCGCGGCGCCAGTTTCAAAGGGAGATCCTGCGCGTGCGCGGGGCCGGCCGCTGCCGAGGCGCTCAGGGCGAGCGTGACAGCGATGCAAACGCTGCGCACCCACCGGACGGTGAGGGACGGATCCATCGCGGACGGGTGCCGGCGGCACACGGAGCGGGCCGGATGCATGGGGACTCCTGATCGGGTTCGCGGTCGGTCCGAAGAGAGACGCCGGACCGGCGCGGGCCGTTGGCCGCCGCCGGCCGTGCCAGCGCCTTGACCGCTCCCGCACCGACGCCGATCTTGGCGCGTTGCCCTCGCTGCCCGAAAGGCACCCGCGTCACGACCGTTCTTTCCGGAGGCCCCATGCACGCCACCCGATGGTTCCGCGCGTTCGCGCTCCTCCTGCTGGCCTCGCCTGCAGCCGCGCAGCAGAAGCCGACGCTCACACCGGCCGATTACGGCCGCTTCGAGTCGCTCGCGTTCGGCACGCTGTCGCCCGACGGCCGCTGGCTGGCCGCGCCCGTGAGCCGGGACAACGAGCAGAACGAGCTGCGCCTGCACCACGTGGCGAGCGACTCGACCGTCGTGGTCGCGTTCGGCTCGAACGCCGCGTTCACGAAGGACGGGCGCTGGGCCGCCTGGACGATCGGCATGTCCGAGGCCGACCGGAAGGCGGCGGAGAAGGCGAGCCGGCCGACGCACAGCAAGCTGGGCCTCTTCGACATCGCCGCAGGCACCACCACCACGATCACCGACATCGCCAGCTTCGCGTTCAGCGGGGACGGTCGCTTCCTGGCCATGCGCGGCTACCCGGTCAAGGACCAGAAGCACAAGGGCGTCGACCTCATCGTCCGCGACCTCGCGTCCGGCGTGAACACGACGCTCGGCAACGTCGCCGACTACGCGTGGCAGGAGGACGCATCGCTGCTCGCGTTCACCGTCGATGCGGAGACGCGCGCCGGCAACGGCCTCAAGCTGTACGACCCGAAGACCGGCGTGCTGAAGACGCTCGAGTCGGACACGGCCGCGTTCAAGGGCCTGCGCTGGCGCCCGGAATCGGCGGACCTGGCCGTCCTCCGCGTGCGCAGCAATCCGGATTACGAGGGCGACACGCACGTCGTCATCGCGTGGACCGGGCTGGCCGGCCGCGCGCCCGTGCGCGCCGAGCTGGATCCGGCCACGTTCGCCGGGTTCCCGGCCGACACCCGTGTCGTCGATTTCCGTCCGCTCACGTGGACGCACGACGGCCAGTTCGTGCTGCTGGGTCTCAAGCCGTGGGAGCGCAAGGAGAAGCCGGACACGACGAAGAAGGCCAACGGCGCCGACGAGGAGAAGCCGGGCGTCGAGATCTGGCACGCGAAGGACGTCGACATCATCCCCGAGCAGAAGGTGCGCGCGCAGCGCGACCGCGAGCGCAACTTCCTGACCGCATGGGACCCGCGCGCGAAGCGCCTCGTCGAGATCGGCAACGACCTGACCGAGGACGCCAGCGTCGCCCGCCAGGCCAGCATCGCGCTCGCGCTCGACCAGACGCCCTACGAGCAGGTGCGCATGTACGGGCCCGTCTACAACGACCTGTACATCGTCGACCTGAAGACCGGTGAACGCACGCGCGCGAAGGAGCGCGCCGAGCAGCTCTTCGGCGTCGGCTCGAGCCTCAGCCCGACCGGCCGGTACCTGCTGTACCTGGAGAACGACCACTTCTGGGTCTTCGACACGCAGCGGAAGACCCACACGAACGTCACGCGCAACGTCGCCACGTCGTTCATCAACCTCGAGGACGATCACACGGTCTCCCAGAAGCCCCCGTTCGGCGTGGGCGGCTGGACGCCCGGCGACCGCAGCCTGCTGCTCTACGACAAGTACGATGTCTGGGAACTGGCGCCCGACGGCTCGAAGGCCGAGCGCCTGACCAACGGCGCGGCCGATCAGGTCCGGCACCGCGTCGTCCGCCTCGACTTCGATGAGGACTTCGTCGACGTCTCGAAGCCGTTCTACGTGGCGATGTACGGCGAGAAGACCAAGAAGTACGGCTACGGCCGGGCCCAGCGCGGCCGGCCCGTCAGCCGCGACGTCTGGCTCGACAAGAACGTCTCGCGCCTGGCGAAGGCCTCGGAAGCCGATGTCTACGCGTACGTCGCGCAGTCGTTCGACGATGCGCCCGACTACTTCGTCGGGGGAGCCGCCCTGACCGGCGCGCGCCAGGTCACGAACATCAACCCGTTCCAGACCGAGTTCGCGTGGAGCGCGAAGAGCGAGCTGATCGAGTTCACCAGCGCGGACGGCAAGCCGCTCCAGGCCGCGCTGCACTATCCGGCCAATTATGAGCCCGGCAGGAAGTACCCGATGGTCGTCTACATCTACGAGATCATGTCCAACACGATCCACAGCTACTCCTCGCCCTCCGAAAGGAGCGCGTACAACCAGACCGTGTGGACGCAGGATGGCTACTTCGTGCTCAAGCCGGACATCGTCTACCGCGACCGCAACCCCGGCCTGTCCGCCGTCGACGCGATCGTGCCCGCCGTCGAGAAGGTCGTCGCGACCGGCATGGTCGATGCCGCGCAGGTCGGCCTCATCGGCCACTCCTGGGGCGGCTACCAGACCGCATTCGTCTCGACCGTGACGAACACGTTCGCGGCCGGCGTCGCGGGCGCGCCGCTCACCGAGCTGGCCAGCATGTACCTGTCCATCTACTGGAACACGGGCGGCACGGACGCGCGCATCTTCGAGATCAGTCAGGGCCGCATGGAAGTGCCGCCGTGGAAGGACCTCGATTCCTACACGGCCAACTCCGCCGTCTGGAACATCGAGAAGATGGAAACGCCGCTGCTCGTGACCTTCGGCGACAAGGACGGCGCCGTCGACTGGCACCAGGGCATCGTCATGTACAACGCGGCCCGCCGCGAGAACAAGGACCTGGTCATGCTCGTCTACGAGGGCGAGAACCACGGCCTGGCCAAGAAGCCCAACCAGATCGACTACCACCGCCGGGTCAAGGAATGGTTCGCGCACTACCTCAAGGGCGAGCCCGCGCCCGACTGGATCACCAGCGGCGTGAAGTTCCTCGACAAGGACAAGGAACTCAACCGCACACGCCGCATCACCACGGAGCCGATCAGCAACGGCGCGTCCGACCGCGGCAGTCGCTGACGCACCCCGCGCACGGCACACGAGGCCGGCCACCGCACAGCGCGGGGCCGGCCTCGTCGTTTCTGCTGGAACCCGTTGCAGCTCGGAGGTCCGGCACGCGCTGCGAAAGCAACCAGCCGCGTCCGCAGCAGGTCAGCGGCGCGCGTCCGCCATGCCGGAGCGGGCTGCCTCGCGGAGGACCGCGAGTGGCGGGTCACAGTCCTGCCACAGGTCGAAGAAACGCGTGTAGTGCGCGTTGGCCAGCTCGGTCTCGCCCCGGCGCTCGAGGATCCACGCCTGACGGAGTTGGGCCGGGGCGAGGTAGGGCAGCTCATAACTCGCGCGTTGTGCCATCGACGCGAACCAGCCGAGGGCCTCCTCGTCGCGCCCCAGTCGTTCGAGCAGGTCCGCGCGCAGCCACCGGTCCATCACCTCGCCGATGTACCCGCGGCCGGCGTGCTCCCAGCCGGCTCCCTCGAGCAGCGCGAGCGCTTCCGCGTCGCGACCGCGGGCCCGCGCGAGGTGAGCGCGCAGGCTGAAC
>JBFFZF010000275.1:0-5310 GCA_041568755.1 Longimicrobiales bacterium
GACAGCGGGCAGGAGGATGGGATGTGGTGATGAGGATGGGGGACGGCCACGGCGGGTGATGCGCCGCGGCCGCCCCCCATCCCCATAACCCATCCCCGCCACCCGCCGTTTTCCGTTCCCCCATCCCCATCCCCAAATCCCATCCCCCTACCCGCCGTCATCTTTCCGTAGTCTGACCGTCCACTCGCCCGCCACGGCCGTCGTCCACGTGCTGTCCACGACCCCCGGTACGTTGACGCGGATGCTGCGGGCCCCGACGGGCAGGATGACGATGTAGTCCGCGGTCGATGCCTCGCGGTTCACGATGCGCAGACCGTCGGGCAGCACGAAGAAGCTCTCGCCGCCGCCGCGTGTGTGCAGCTCGGCCTGCGGCTCGGCATTCGCGGCGATGCGGACGGTGAGCCGGCCTTCGCGCTGCGCATGATCCACGTCGATCGTGAACTCGGCGGCCATCTCGAAACCGCTGATCCCGAGCGTGTCGACCGGTGCAGTCACTGGCGCCGGCATGGCCTCGCCGCCGGACAGCAGCCCGACGCGTTCGAGTCCATCGACGACCCACGCGCGCAGCGGCGGCACCATCAGCGCCGCGGCCGCGGCGAGCAGCGTGATCATTGCGGCGCGCAGCCAGACGGATGCGGCCGGCCGGGCCGATGCCGGGCGCAGGGGCACGACATCGGCCGTGCTCTGCGGTGTGCCGGGCGTGAACGTGCGCAGCGCCGGCGGCACCGTCGGATCGGCGTCGGCCAGGAGGGCATGCAGTCGTTCGCTGCGCGCGCGCAGTCGGTCCAGCCGCGCGGCGAAATCGGGATCGGCGGCAGCGGCCGCATCGATCGCGCGCTGTTCGTCGGCCGTGGACTCGCCGTCGAGGTGGCGGATCAGCGCCGCGTCGTCGGGTGTCACGCGATCGGGTGTCATGTCACACATCTCCCGCGTCCAGCGGCAGGCGCGCGGCCAGCTTGTCGAGCGCGCGGGCGATCATCGTGCCGACCGACCCGGTCGTCGTGCCGGCGGCCTCCGCGATCTCCCGGTGTGAGAATCCTTCCTCGCGCATGAGCAGGATCATCCGTTCCTTCTCGCTCAGTTCCTCGAGCGCCCGGCGCACGGTCGTGCGCAGCTGGGCGGCTCGTGCCAGCGTTTCCGGCGTCTCGGGCGCGTCGCCGGCAGGGATCCGGTCGGCGGCGCCGTCGAGCAGTGCACGTCTGCGTTTCCGGCTGTTGGCCCAGCCGCGCACCAGGTTCGTCGCGACCGTGAACAGCCAGGCCTTCGTGTTCTCATCGCGCGGCGGCTTCTCGAGCAGCCGCGTGAACGTCTCCTGCACGGCGTCCGCGGCCAGATCCCCATCGCCGGTCAGCCGGACGACGTAGCGGAACAGCGCGGCGTGGTGCTCCGCGTACAGCCCGGCGATGTCCACGGCCATCGCGGCTCCGGCTCAGAACGACAGGCGCGCGCCGAGCAGCGGCATGCGCGGCAGGCCCGACTCGAACCGGTCGCGCCAGAGGATGCGGGTCGTGGCGACATCGCGGGTCGCGCCGGCCAGCACACTGCCCGAGTACGTGCTCGCGTTGTCACGGTCGAGGACGTTACGCATCTGCACGTACGCGCTCAGCTCGACGCCGCCGAACGCGCGTGTCAGCGTCAGGCTCGCGTCCAGGCTGCGGTACGACGGCGTGCGCAGCGCGTTGGGCTGCTCGACGCGCGCTGCCTGCGGGCTGCAGCCGAAGCCGAACAGGCTGCAATCGCCCGGCTGGATGCGCGACTGGACGCGTGTGTACGGAGCGCCGGTCATGGCGACGTACGCGGCGCCCAGCCGCACGCCGTCGGCGATGCGCAGTGCGGCCGTCGCATCGATCCGGTGCCGCCGGTCCGTCGTGGCCGGGAACGTCAGACCGGCCGCGCGCATGTCGGAGACGCCCAGGGTGTAGCCCGCGCTGGCCGTCCAGCGGCCGCCCAGTCGGCGCAGCCCCAGCTCGAGGCCCTGCGCATCGTTTTCGCCCGGGACGAACAACGGCCGGTGCGCCAGCGGGCCGGGCCGCGGATCGGGCAGCGCGACGCCGGTCGCGTGGCGCGCGTACCCGGTCACGGAGGCGATCCAGCCGTCACCGATCCACTGCTCGATGCCGAGCGTGGCGATGTCCGAGCGGATCGCCGGCGCGTCGTCGCCGGCCCACAGCCAGAACTGGCTGGCATGGAAGGCCGGGTGCGCGCTGGGCCCGGCCAGCGCCAGCGCCTGCAGCGTCTGCCAGCTGCGGCCCGCGGCGGCGGACAGCGACGCCGAGCTGGACAGCGCGACGCGCAGCGCGAAGCGAGGCGCGAGCCGTACGCTGCTGCCGTTCAGGACGCTCGTGCCCGCTTCGACGCGCAGACCCGGCGCGATGCTGACGCGATCCCCCGCGTGGAAGCGACCCTCGGCCCACGCGGCCGCTGTCCAGATCCGACCCTCGCCGAACAGCCGGACGGACGTGTCCGGACGGACGGGATGGAAGCGCGGCTCCGGGCCGTCGTAGCGCGCGTTCTGCACGACGACCTCGTAGCCCGTGCCCCAGACCGGCACCTGCCCGGCGCGTGCGGCCGGCTGGATCTCCGTGGCGAAGCGGACGTGCAGGATGCGGTTGTCGCTGGCCGGCTCGACCCACGGGTTGTCCCGGTCCGGCTGCGTGTTCTCGCCCTCGCGGATGTGCGCGCGGTAGCGCGACACGCCGAACGTGTGCCGGGCCGTCGCGCCCGCGAACGGCGTCTGCAGCGTGATGCGAGCGGCGGCGTTGCCCCAGCTCGCGGCCGTCTCCTCGAGCACACCCACCACATCGCCGAACAACCGGTCGTCCTCCCACAGCGCACTCGCCTCGAGCGCGTGGCGAGGCGTGAGCCGCACATCGACGCGGCCGGCCAGGTCGTGGAACGCGTACGGCAGGTCCACGTTGCCCAGGTTGAAGAGATCGAGACCGTCGCTGAACACATCGAGGTAGGAGCGGCGGCCGCTCACGATCCACGCAAACCGGTCGCTCGGCCGCTGGTCGAGCGAAAGCCGGGCGCTGGCCATCGAGACGTCGACATCGCCACGCACGCCGCCATCGCCGCCGCCTGCGCGCGAGCGCAGATCCACACCGCCCGCCGCGCCCTCGCCCATCGATGCGGGACGCACGCCCGGATGGAAGAACACCGCGCCCAGGATCTCCGGCGTGACGCCGGAGAACACGCCGACGGCGTGCACCGGGTTGAACAGCGGGAGATCGTCGAACGTAACGCGCGTCTGCGCCCACGGCGCGCCGCGCGTCCACAGTTCCGCCGTGTAATCGTCGCGCGTGGCTACACCGGGAAAGCGCTGCAAAGCCCGGAACACGTCGGTCTCGCCCAGCGTGATGCCCTCGACGACGTCCGCGTAGGTCAGCGCCCGCGCGTCGGGCGTCAGGAAGAGGGCCTGCCGTTCCCGTTCCAGGTTGGCCCGCACCCTCGCCGGCTCGCCGGCATGGCCGCGTACCCGCGCGAACGCGGGCGCCGCCGACTCCTCGACCAGCACCGGCTGCAGGATGACCGGGGCCAGCTCCAGGCCCACGGAAACGCGTGCGTCCATCGGCCGGCGCACGTCGATTTCGAGGGTCGTGGAGCGGTAGCCGAGTCGCTCGACGCGCAACTGGTAGGCGCCGGGCGCGATGTCCACGAAGCGGTACTCGCCCTCCCGGCCGGTCACGGTGCTGCGCGCGGCCGTGAGTCCGCCGCGCGTCGCGGCCAGGACCAGTCCACCGGGCGAAGGCTCGAGCGTGACCAGCACGTTGTCGAGGCCCGCGCCGGAGCGTGCGTCGACGACCAGCCCGGCCACGGCGCCGGCCTCGGGCGCGCGCGCGGCCTGCGCCGACAGCGGGAGCGAGCCTGCGGCCAGGCTGATGAGCGGGAGCAGGAGTGTCAGGGATCGAACCAGGAAGGACCCGCCGCACGCACGACGCCCAGCGCCGTCCCCTCCGCCCTCGAAACCGACTACCGGTCCGCGTGCGGCGGTCCTTTCCCGATTACCTGGCGTCGACATCGGCCTGTCCGGCGGCGAGGTGCACATCGCGATCGGCCTGACGCAGGACCGCTACGAACCAGTATCGGCCGCGCGCCAGATCGGGGCGAGCATCGGCGGCGAATACGCGCGTCTCGCCCGGTCCGATCCGGATGGGGCGCACCAGCGTCGTGCACGTCCGGGCACCGGTCGTGCCGTCCCACGCCGCCCTGCCGCTGAAACGGGCGTTGTCGTACACGCGCAGCAGGACCGCGCAATGAGATGCGACGCGAATCTCGACGTCTGCTGCGGTCGTGTTCGTCAGGCGGACCTCGGTATGCACGACGAGCGGGCTGCGCGAGGCGATCATGGCCGTCGCCACGTAGCGCACCCCGGCCCTGGCCACCACCGGCTCCGGCTGCGCCTCCTCGGGCGGCGCCACCGGCTCGGCGCAGGCCGCGGCCAGCGCCAGCAGCCACCCGTATCTCCGGACCTTCGTTCGCGTGTTCATCGGACTCTGTCTCCGTCCATGGAATCCCCGAGCGGCGCATTGTCTGACACGCCGGCCCCGCGGGCGGGCCAGCGCGGGGCGGCCCGGGACCCCTCCTGTCAGAATCGTCACCCCTCGCCGATTCGATCAACGAAGCCCGCGCCGACGGTGGTGCGGGGCACACCGAACATGGGGTTAGGGGAGGGGATCATGAGGGCAATGGGCAGAAGTGGATCGAAGCGCTGGCTCGTGCTCGGGCTGGGCCTTGCACTGGCCGCCTGCAGCGAGGCGGGCGACATCACATCGCCGGCCGATCAGGACGACGATCTGGCCGCCGCCGTCGCGGCCAGCCAGACCGTGGACGCGGCCAGCGTGGACCGGCACGCCACCGGCTGGGACGCCTTGGCCGCCGAGATCCCGGGCTTCGCCGGCTACTGGTTCGACCGCGGCTGCAACCTCAACGTCAACCTGGTCGACCTCTCGCAGAGCGCCAAGGCGAAGACGCTGCTGGCGCCGCTGCTGCGGCGCTTCCTGAACGCGCACCCGCGCTGCCCGGACACGGCGACGATCGTCGTGCACGAGGCCACGTTCTCCTGGGTGCAACTCACCACGTTCCTGCACCGGCTGCGGCCGCTCGGCGAGGACCGCGGCGTGCTGCGCATGGGCATCTCGATCCCCGAAAACCGGATCGTGATCTTGCTGGCCAGCCGCGCCGTCTACCCGGCTGTCGCGGCCAAGATCGAGCGCCTCGATGTTCCGCTCGAAGCGATCAAGTTCATTGTGCAGCAGGCGGCATCGACGGACCGGACGGGACGGTGATCGGGGAGCCGACGTGGTGGAAGAC
>JBFFZF010000276.1:0-5292 GCA_041568755.1 Longimicrobiales bacterium
AGCAGGTTGGACTCATTGTTGTCGTAGCGGAAGCGCAGGGTGAGCGCGCTCTTCTCGTTGGCGGCCGTGATCGTCGCCGCCAGATCGGGTGTGCGACTGTAGCCCAGGATGTTGATGGCATTCGCGTTCGAGTCGGCAACCTGTGGCGCGAGGCCGTTGAACCGGCCGCCGCCCTCCGGCGGAACTTCCTCGTTGCGGCCGATCATGTCCATGTTCAGGTTCGCGACTGTGCGCTCGAGGGGGAACCGCGGGCTCGTCGTATAATGCCACGCGCCAAGCAGTCCACGCTCTTCGGCATCCCATACTGCGAGCAGCACCGAACGTCGCGGCCGCTTGCCATCGCGCAGCGCCTCGGCATAGGCACGAGCTATGGCCAACACACCGACCGTGCCGGACCCGTCATCGTCGGCGCCGTTGAAGATCTCCGGACCCTCCGTGCCATTGTGATCGTGGTGCGCGCCGATGATGACGACCTCTTCGGCGACGACCGGATCGGCGCCCTCGACGAGCGCGAGAATGTTGCGTGCGGGCGTGATGTTCCGTTGCACCGACGTGTTGAGCTCGACCCGCGTGCCGGGCAACGCCACGACGCCGTGTCCACCGTGCGCGGCCTCGGCGGCGGCCGCCAGATCGGCCAGCGAGCGGCCGGAGCCCGCCACCAGCCGCTCCGCGAGCGCGGCCGAGATCTGGGCGACCGGTACGCGGACCTGCTCCGCCCAGCTCGCGAGGACGTACCGTTCGATGCGGCGAGGCTGCTCCGGCCACGATGCGCGGTGGTAGGCGGCCCAATCGTCGATGTCGTCGCGCACGTGCACATCGCGTACGAACAGCACCGCCACGGCGCCGCGCTCCTGCGCACTCGAAACCTTGCGCCAGTCACGCGAGGCCTCTGCCGTGACCACGCCGTCGAACGGACTCGCCGGATCGGCGACGCCCGGCTCCCGTTCCAGGACCAGCACGACCTTGCCGTTCACGTCGCTGTTTCCGAAGTCGTCGTAGTCGAGACGAGGCTCGACGATGCCGTAGCCCGCGAACACGACCTCGCCGCTCGCGCTCCCGCTGGCGCTGATGCCCATCGGCGTCCAGCCATCGCCCGGAGCGCGCGCGCCCCCCGCGCCGGTGACGAGCAACCGGTTCGTGCCACTGCCGGGACTGAACCAGGTCAGATCCACGCGTTGGAACCACGAGCCATCCTCGCCGGCGGGCACGAGGCCGAGCGCGGCGAATCGCTCGGCGATCCACTCGGCTGCCTGCGAGATCGCGGGTGTGCCGACCAGGCGTCCCTGCATCGAATCGTGCGCCAGTGCGTGCAGATCCGCGGCGAGCGAAACCTCTGTAATGGTCTCGATACCCGGCGCATCACGAGGGCCGCAGGCCGTGCCGTACGAAAGGACGGCCGCGAGCAGGAGCCAGGCGGGTGTACGCATGGATTTCCTTTCTGGCGAAGGTCAGCGGCGTGCGAAGTTCCAGCGTTCGATCGGTGACTCGGTTCGGCTCTGCATGATGGCGCGGATTCGGCGCACGACGTCAGGATGGGCTGCGGCGACATCCGCGGTCTCGGACGGATCCGCCGCGAGATCGTACAACTCGATGGGCGCGTCCGCACGGTCGTGGCCGCCCAGGCGGACGCCCTTCCAGTTCCCCATGCGCACGGCCTGCGCGCCGTTCCAGAGACCGTGGTACTCCCAGTACAGGTGGTCGTGCTCGACCTGCGCGTCCCGGCCGAGCAGCGCGGGCAGGAACGAGATGCCGTCGATCGTGTCGGGCACGGTGGCACCGGTCAGCTCGGCGAGCGTCGGCATCAGGTCCCAGAACGCGGAGACGTGATCGGTGGACGTGCCCGGCCGGATCACGCCGGGCCAGCGCGCGATCATGGGCACGCGAATGCCGCCCTCGTAGACCGATCCCTTCAGTCCGCGCAGGCCGGACGTACTGTTGAAGTACGTCGCATCGACCGGCGCGGAGTAGGTCGTCCCGTTGTCGCTCGAGAACATGACGAGCGTCTGCTTGTCCAGCCGGAGCTCCACGAGCAGCGCCATGATCCGGCCGATGTGCGCATCCATGCGCGTGATCATCGCCGCGTACGCCGCCTTCGGTTTCGGGTGGGGCAGATAGCTGCGGTCGCCCGTATACGGCACTTCGTCGAACTGCCCCTCGTACTCGGCCAGGGACGAGTCGGGTACCTGCAGCGCCAAGTGCGGAACCGTGTACGGCAGATACAGAAAGAACCGCTCGCCGGCGTGCTCGCGGATGAAGCGCAGCGCGTCGTCGGCCATGACGTCCAACGAGTACTCGGCGCCCGCGTACATCTCGTACGCCGCCGGGTCGTGCGCGTCGCCGGCCAACTTCTGGTGGGGGGAGAAGTACGCGTTGTCGAGCGCGACGCGCTCGCCGTTCCGCCACAGGTGCGTGGGGTAGTAGTTGTGCGCCTGCTTCTGATCGAGGTAACCGAAGAAATAATCGAAGCCGTGCAGGTTCGGCTCGCCGGTCGAGCCGGGCCCGCCCAACCCCCACTTGCCGATCGCGCCCGTCGTGTATCCCACGGTCTTCAACATGCGAGCGATCGTGAAGGTGCCCGGATCGAGCGGCATCTGGCCCCGCTCTTCCTCATCCGTCCAGCCGCCCAGCTCGAAGTTGTCGCGAACCTGTGCATGTCCCGTGTGGAACCCGGTCAGCAACGTGCCGCGCGACGGCGCGCAGACCGGGCTGCCCGCGTAGTGCTGCGTGAACTTCATGCCCTCCGCCGCCATTCGGTCGAGATGCGGCGTTCGGATGTGCGTCTGGCCGTACGCGCCCAACTCGCCGTAGCCCAGGTCATCGGCCAGCATGTAGATGATGTTCGGCGGCGACGTTCGGTCGCCGCCACAGCCGGAGAAAGCCGCGAGAACGAAGCACGCCAACGCTATGCGTGGTGGAATCATGTCACTGTGGGCTCGTTGATTGGATGCGGGCGCCGTCATGGTCGCGGCGCCCGCTCGGGCGGCATCGCGCGCTCCGGGGCACGAACGCGCCCCTGAGCGCACCAGTCGATCAGTTCTTGTACGTCGGGAAACTGCCGATCCGCGTCCGAACACGGTCCAGGTTCGGGGGCAACTCCACCTCAACCACCTCGCCGGGGCTCACGGGGATCCGGTCGCCGAGGTGACGGTTGCCTGCCAGCAGATCCACCTCGACCTGCAGCTCCGGCCCGTTCCAGCGCGTCACGAACTCTTTCTTGTTGAAACCGCCGACCTGGCCGAGCCGGCGACGGTCACTGTTCCAACGCAGGTAGACGGTCGCGTCGTAGAAGTTCTGATTGTCGACGATGACGGTGACGGTCTCGCTGCTCGCCGGGCGGGCGCCCTTCTTGGCGCAGCCCGTGGCGACCGTCGTGCCGACGGCGAGGGCGGTAATGGCGAGGATCCTGAGCATGGCGCACTCCCGGGCGGAGGTTCGGCGACCCGGAGCCGCAAACGCGGGGACCCTTGCTGGCAGCCCGTAACGTTCGCCTGCCTCGAGCTGGCTTTGTGTCCTACACGGAATTATCGGTTTGGCTCCCTCAGCGCGTCAGCAGGAACAGCCCGCCGGCCAGCCAGCAGTACCACGCAAACGCGTGGAACCGTTGCCTGCGCAGCATCCCGACAAAGAACCGGATCGCGAGGACGCCCGCAATGCCCGCCGCGATGGCCCCACCCGCCAGCTGGGGCACGCCGACCGTCGACCCGGTCTCCATCAGCTCGGGCAGGCTGAGCACGGCTGCGCCCAGGATCGCCGGGATCGACATCAGAAACGAAAACTCCGCCGCCGCCACCGGATCGAGGCGTCGCCAGAGCCCCGTGATCACGGTGCTGCCCGACCGGGAGACACCGGGGAGGATCGCGAGGGCCTGCGCCACCCCCATCGCCGCCGCCGTCGGCCAGCTCGGCTCCCGTTCCGTAGCCACGCCCGCACTCAGCCGGGCCACTCCCATGATCAGCCCCGCAGCCACCAGGACCGCCAGGAACGGAACCAGCGTGCCCATGAACAACGCGATCGCCAGCGCCACGATCATCGGGAACAGCTCCGGCAACCGTGCCCGCTCCGTGCCCAGCGCCCAGCGGCTGCTCCACACGATGGCGCCAGTAACGAGCAGCATCGTGCCCGCGAAGATCGGGTCATCGAAACGCGCCTCGAACCAGTCCTCGAAGAACACACCCACGATCGCCGCCGGAATCGTCGCCACAACGATCCGGCCGACGTAACTCCACGTCTGGCGCTCCGCCGCGCCGCGAACGAAGCCCAACAGGCGTTCGCGATACACGATGATGACCGAGACCAGCGTCGCGACGTGCAACGACACGTCGAAGGCAACGCCCGGGATCGACAGTCCCAGCAGCTCCTCGGTCATCACCAAGTGACCGGAGCTCGAGACGGGGAAAAACTCCGTCACGCCCTGAACGATGCCCAGGACGATCGCCTCCCACAGGTTCATGCTCGCTCCTCGCTCTTTGCGCGCGCCCGGCTCACCCGACCCCCCCCGCTCCGCGGATCGCCGGTCCATCGCCGTAAGTCGTTCGGACAGTTGACTCGTCGCTCCTCGCGGCGGCGCGCCGCAAGCTAACGGGCGGCCCCGGCCGGAGCGACGTCGGCTCGCCGCTGGTCCCATCTACGGCAAAACCCGTTGACACGGCCCCGGCCTCGCCCCATCCTTCTACGGGAACTCCCGTAGATACGAGGCCACCATGGGCGAAGGCTATTTCACCGACCGCGAGCTCGACGTGATGAGCATCCTCTGGGCACTCGGGTCGGGCACGGTCACCGAAGTCCGCGAGCAGCTCGAGGACGAGCTGGCCTACACCTCCGTCCTGTCGGTGCTGCAGACGTTGGAGGAGAAGGGCTACGTACGTCACGAGAGCGAGGGACGCGCGTACCGGTACTACGCGACGGTCGATCCGGACGAGGCCGGCGGCAATGCGATCGTGCGCATCGTGGACAAGATGTTCCACGGCGCGGCGGATGCGTTGCTGGCGCAGCTGGTCTCGTCGCGTCGCCTGCCGGCCGAGCAGTTGGAGCGGATGCGCAAGTTGCTGGAAGAGCAGCTGCGGGAAGACGACGGGGGCGCCTCATGATCGCGTGGATGGTCTACCTGCTCGCGGTGAGCGTGTTGCTGGCGGTGGCGGCGCGCGCGGCGGAGGCGGCGCTGACGCTGCACGGGCGTCCGGTGCGCTTCGTGTGGCTCGCGGCGCTCGTAGCTGGACTGTTGATCCCGCTCGCCGTGCGGTTTGCGCCGGCCCCGGCCGCGACTGCGACCGTGTCGGCGAGCGCGTCCGTGGG
>JBFFZF010000277.1:0-5267 GCA_041568755.1 Longimicrobiales bacterium
AGGCCCCCCTTCCCTGGCGGGTCCGGGTGTTGTGCGTGGGTCGGCCGCCGATTATCTTCATTCGCGTATGTAGCAGAAAGGACGCGATGAAAGGCGAGAACCTGGGCGAGTTCGAGGAGATGGTGCTGCTCGCGGTGGCCGGGCTGGGGGAGGAGGCGGCGACGGGGGCCGCGATTCAGGAGACGCTGGAGACGCGGGCCGGGCGGCGGGCATCGCTCGGCGCGATCTACGCGGCGCTGGATCGCGGGCATCGGAAAGGGCTGGTCGAGTCGTGGCTGGGCGAGCCGCGCGCGCAGCCGGGCGGGCGTGCGCGACGGCACTACCGGGTGACGCCGACGGGGGAAGAGGCGTTGCGCGAGAGCCGGCGCGCGCGCGAAGCGCTGTGGCGGGCCGCCCGCACGGCGCTGTCGTGACCGATCGACGTCCTGCGCGCCTGCCGTGGCTCGCGCGCGCCGTGCTCCTGCTGTTCCTGCGTCGAGAGAGCGCGCGGCGCGCGCTGGCGGATCTCGAAGACGTTCACGTGCGTGTGCGCGTCGAGCACGGCGAACGGGCTGCGCGCTGGCGTTGTGTCCGGGAAGCGTGGCTCGTCGTGCTGTGGGCCTGGGCGGGGCGTGTGCTGCCCGCGGGCAGGCGTCGTGAACACGGCGCGGCGAAGGCGGGCGGCGGACGGGGCAGTGTCGCGCGCGGCGTGATCGACGATCTGCGTTTCGGCGTGCGCGCGCTGGTGCGCCGCCCGGGTTTCGCGCTGATGACCGTGCTGGTACTGGGCCTGGGCATCGGCGCGAACGTCACGATCTTCTCGCTGGCCAGTCGTCTGTTCCTCGCCTCACCGCCTGCGGTGGAGGCGCCGGACCGGCTCGTGCGCGTGTTCCGTTCATCGGCGCCGGGCCAGGGCGGGTCGGTATCGTATCCGGATTACCTCGACTACCGGGAAGGCGCGACGCAGCTGTCCGGGCTGATGGCCTACAGTTCGTCGGGCGCGGTCGTGAAGGCACACTCGGGCGAGGCTGCGGTCGAGGCGCGCGTCTGGCCGGTGACGGACAACTACTTTGGCGTGCTCGGTGTCGATCCGGCGCTCGGCCGCTTTTTCACGCCGGAGGAGAACACGACGCCGGGCACGCACGCGGTCGCGGTCGTCTCCTACGGCTACTGGGTGCGCGCGCTGGGCGGAGATGCGGGCGTTCTGGGCAGCACGGTCCGGCTGAACGGCACGCCGTTCACTGTGGTCGGCGTGACGCCGGCCGCGTTCCGCGGTCTGGGACCGGCGGAGACGCTGCCGGATCTGTTCATCCCCGTCATGATGCGCGATGCGATCCAGCCGGCCAGCCGTCCGGCGTGGCGTGAGCGCATTCCGGAGTTCCGGGAGAACTGGCTCGTCGTGGTCGGCCGGCTGGCGCCGGCGGCCTCCCTCGAGAGCGTGCGTGCAGAGCTCGTCGCGATCGCCGACCGGATCGCGACACTTCACCCGAGGCACAACGAGGGCGAGTCCGTCCTCGTTTCCGCTCAGTTCCGGTACTACCCGTCGACAGGCCGCGTCCTGAGCGGCATCACGCGAGTGCTGCTCACGGTCGTGCTCCTGGTCCTGGCGATCGCGAGTGCGAACGCGGCGATCCTGCTTCTCTCGCGGACGACGTCCCGTGGACGGGAACTGGGCATCCGCGCGGCGATCGGGTCCGGCCGCAGCCGAGTCGTCCGCCTGCTCCTTGCCGAGAGCCTGTTGCTCGCGCTGGCGGGCGGCGTGGTGGGTCTGCTCCTCTCCGTCTGGGGCACATCTCTGGGCGGCGCGCTGCTGCCCGTGCCCATCACGAACGCGCCGATCGACGGTCGTGTCCTGGCGTTCGCGCTTCTCGTGTCCGTGTTCACGGCGGTCGTGGTGGGCACTGCGCCCGCGTTGCGCGCAGCGCGCACGGACGTGGCCGACCTGATCCGCGGCCACGTGGCCGGACGAGCCGGGCGCGTGCAGAGCGGTCTGGTCATCCTGCAGGTCGCGCTTTCGCTGCTGCTGGTTGCGGGTGCGGCATTGTTCGCGCGCAGCCTGACGGCCGCGCGGGAACGCGATGTCGGATTCTCCACCGAGCGCGCACTGCTCGTCGAGGTGAACCTGCGCAACCACGGTTACGATGCGGAGCGCGGGCGCGCCTTCGTCCGCGGCGCGCTCGAACAGCTGTCCGCCCTGCCGGGCATCGAGCGCGCCACGACGTTGCGTCAGGTCCCGTTCCAGGGCGACTGGACCACGACGCTGGAGCCGTGGCCGGGCGCCACGTTCGAGCAGCCGCTGGAAATCAGCCTGGATGCGGTTTCCCCCGACTTCTTCGCCGCGCTGGACATGCCGATCGTGCGCGGCCGGCCGCTGGACGCGCGCGACCGGGACGGCACGGCACCGGTCGTGGTCGTCAACGAAGCGCTGGCGGCGGCGTTCTTCGGCGCGGGCGATGCGGTGGGGGGCAGCTTCCCGCTGGACGGCGAGGGCGGGCTGGAGTTCACGGTCGTGGGGGTCACCCGCAACGCGACGTATCACCGACTCGGGGAATCCGGCGTGATGCGTGCCTACCTGGCCCTCGACCAGTTCTTCCAGCCCTGGGTCACGTTCCTGATCCGCTCGGCCGGGCCGCCGCTCGCCCATGTGGATGCCGTACGGGCGGCGCTGCACGATCTGGATCCTGACGTCGCCATCGCGGAGGTCACGACGCTGTCCGCCGTATTCGATGGCGAGATCGCGCGTTTCCGTGTCACGGCCCGCCTGACCGGTCTGTTCGGCGTGCTCGCCCTGGTCCTCGCGGCCGCGGGGCTGTACGGCGTCCTGTCGTTCGTGGTGCTGCACCGCGTGCGCGAGATCGGCGTGTGTGTGGCGCTCGGCGCGACGCGCCGCCGCATCGCCGGCGACGTGCTGCGCCGCGGACTCGGGCTGACGCTGGCCGGCATCGCGATCGGCATGGTCGCTGCCTTCGCACTTGCGCGGCTCGTCCGCTCGCTGCTGTTCGAGACCGCGCCGCGTGACCCGGTCAGCTTCGCGCTGGCGCCTGCGATCCTGCTGGTCGTCGCGCTGCTCGCGATGCTGGTCCCCGTGCGGCGCGCGACGGCCATCGACCCGATGCGCGCCATCCGCGCGGACTGAGATCGACGACCGGCGAGAGGACGCCGGCCTGGGCGATCAGTCGGCGCGCAGGGTGCGCACGGGATCGATGCCGGCGATACGTCGGGCCGGCAGCCAGCTGGCCAGCAGACCGACCAGTGCCAGCAGCGAGATGCTGCCCGCGAAGGCCAGCGCGTCGGTCGCGGCCGTCTCGTACAGCAGGCTGCGCAGCAGCCGTGTCGTCGCTGCAGTGATCGTGATCCCGATCGCGATCCCGATCGCGACAGCCGTCATGGCGTGGCGCACGGTGCGCAGCACGACACCGCCCGGGGCGGCGCCCAGGGCCAGTCGAACACCCATTTCACGGCGCCTCCGTTCGACTGCGTACGCCACGACACCGAAGATTCCGACACCGGCCAGCACAAGTGCAACGCCGGCGAACGCGGCCAGCACGCCGATACCGAAGCGGCGTGCGGCGAACGCAGCCGCGAAACGCGCCTCCATGGGCACCATCTCGACGGGAATCTCGGGGTCCACGTCGCGGATGGCACGGCGCAATGCGATCGCGATATCCGCTGCGCCGTCCCGGACGGCAACGACCATGAACGCATCGCGCGCCCGGTACGGGCGCTGGCCCGTGTAGACGTACGTTTCAGGCACGGGCGCACTGAGAGGCCCGCTGTGACGGACATCGCCCGCCACACCCACGATCGTGAGCCAGTCCTCTTGGCCGTAGACCCACGAGTCGTTGGCCAGAGCACGGATGCGCCGGCCGACGGCATCCCCGGCGGGAAAGAAGCGTCGGGCGAATGTCTCGTTGACGATCACGGCCGTGGCATGGTCGCGGCGGTCGAGCAGGGCATCGAAGTCGCGTCCGCGCAGGACCGGCACGCCGAGAGCCGCGAAGTAGTCGTCACTCACAACCCGGTAATCGGCATAGCCGTCCGCCGTGCCCGATCCTTCGATGACGAAATCTCCGTTGATCGCGACGCCGCCGAAGGGCAGATGGTTGATGAGTCCGGCGTTCACGACACCCGGCACCGCGCGGACCCGCTCGAGCAGCTGCCCGTAGAATCGCGCGACATCGACGTCGTCGGGATACGACGCCTCCGGCACCGAAATCGCCACGGTCGTCACGCCGCGCGGTTCGAAGCCGGGGTCAATGGCCATGACACGCTGAAAACTGCGCAGGATCAGTCCGGCAGAAACGAGCAAGGTCACGGCGAGCGCGACCTCGGCTGTGATGAGTACGTTCCAGATGCGGATCCCGCCCGTACTGCCACGCGCGCCGGAACGCAGGACAGCGGCGGGTTCCGTGTATGCGACGCGCAGCGCCGGCCCCGCGCCGAAGACGAGCGCGGCGAGCACGGTCACGGCAAGCGTGAACGCGAGCACACCGCCGTCGATGCCGATGGCGGCATCCTGCAGAGCCGCGGGCCCGAAAAGGTCCAGGGCACGCCCCGTGCCGGCCGCGATGACGACACCGACCAGAGCACCCGGCAGGGACAGCAGCAGGCTCTCCGTCAGCAGTTGACGGACCAGGCGGGACCGGCCCGCACCCAGCGACGCGCGCACGGCGAACTCGCGCCGGCGGGATCTCGCCCGCGCCAGCTGCGTGCTGGCGAGGTTCGTGCACCCGACGAGGAGGACGATGGCTGCGGCGGCGAGGAGCAGCGCGAGGGGGCGACGGGACCCGCCCACCAGCTCATCGCGCAACGAGCGCACGCGCGCATCCACCGCGTTCGCCTCCTCGCCGTATTCGGCCCGGATACGCCGGGAGATGTCCGTCATCTCGCGTTGGGCTGCTTCGATCGTCACACCATCGCGCAGGCGCGCGACCACCGCCCAGTTGTGCGAGGTACGGCTGTGGACGTCTTCCAGCGTCGCGGGTGCCCAGAGGTCGGTGTCCCCCGGGAACGTGAAACCGGCCGGCAGAACTCCGGCGACTTCGTACACCTCACCGCCCACGCGCAGGGGCCGCGCCGAGAGGTCCGGGTTGCCGCCCAGCTGGTTCTGCCAGAAGGCATGGCTCACGACCACGACGGGTGGTGCGTCCGACGCGACGTCGTCGGCACCGAACAGCCGGCCGTGCGCCGCGGCCACGCCCATGACGGCGAAGAAATCGGCGCTCACCGCGGCCGCACGCGCGCGGACCGGCTCCACACCGCCGAGTACCGTGATCGGGCTGGCGAAC
>JBFFZF010000278.1:0-5246 GCA_041568755.1 Longimicrobiales bacterium
ACCATCTCCTCGAACTCGCCCAGGTTCTCGCCTTTCATCGCGTCCTTTCTGCTACATACGCGAATGAAGATAATCGGCGGCCGACCCACGCACAACACCCGGACCCGCCAGGGAAGGGGCGCCTCGGGACGGAGACCGAACGGCTGGATTCACCGCGGAGGGCGCGGAGGGCGCGGAGGGCGCGGAGGGAACGGATGGAGGGGTCGGTCACGACGGCCAGTCCGCGGTTCTGGGCGGCCGCGACCGTCCGCAGTGCTCCGGGCCCGCGGTTCAAACATTCAGAAGCCGTTCTCCGCGCCCTCCGCGATCTCCGCGGTTGATCCTCTGTTCACGCAACGCGCGTCGTCCGCTGCGGCAAGGCCGCGGTCGGGCCGGGTTCAGCGGCGGCGCGTGCGGAACGCCAGCGCGGCCAGGGGCAGGGCGATCCAGAGTGTCAGGCCCAGCGCGAGCCAGGCGGCACCCATGAACGTCACGCGCACGTCGGTCCACCAGATGCGCGGCTGGACCAGCGCAAGGACGGCCGCGAGCAGCGCAAAGCTCAGCACGCCCGCGGTCACCCCTCGCCGCCACTCGGGCCAGCGCGCACCCAGGTTGCGCACGGCCTGCACCCCGAGGTACGCCGCCCAGATGCAGACGAGCAGTCCGACACCGGTCGCGATGACGGACAGGCCGAGCATCAGGATCTGCCCCGAGCGGAGCGCCCCGGGACCCAGCGCGATCCACAGTGCCACGGCCAGGGCGGGCAGTGAGGCGAGCACCGACCAGAGCACGCCCAGCCGCGCCCGCTGCCCCCAGACCACCGGCGTCACGTGCAGCGGACGGCCCACCCGGGACAGGACCAGGCCGTGCACGAACCCGGCGGCGGCACCGAACGCGAACGCCGTGGCCGGTCCGGAGGCCCCGATCACCGGGTCGAACAGACCAGCAAACAGGAAGGCGATCCCGCCCCAGAAGATCCCGCCCGCAACCGTCCACGAGACCATGACGATCTCCGTGATGCGCGGCGGCGCGGGCACCGGATCCGCGCCGCCGGCCTCGTGCTGCGCCTCCGCTGCCATGATCCCTCCCTTGCACTCGAGGTGTGGCGCCGCATGTGCGGCCGCCCACACCCGCCACGATACGGCCTCCGTCGCCCGCCGCCATGGGGCAACAGCCGGGCCGGTGTAGGGAAAAGGCCCCGAGCGGTCGGCCCCCGCGCCGCGCGGCGCCCTCATGGGCCACCAGGCCACCGCCGCGGGCTCCGTTCAACCACCGGGGACTCATTTCACCATCCGGCAGCCCCCCACAACATCAGGTCCCGCAATCTGTTAGAGCGTTGTCTAATTAAAATACTGGACATACTATGAACAAGGCCGTAGATTGTGAGCGTGAGATGGGGCGGCGGGAAGGAACGGACACGGAGTCGGATCGGAGAGACGGTGCATGGAACAGGAGGCCTCGACGCGGGAACGGGCGAGCCAGGCGGTGTCGAGCCGTGGCGCGCGCGAACGGCCGCCCGGGCGGCGGGCGGCGCTCCGCCGGGTTGTGGCGTGGTTCGACACGAGCGCGGCGCCGCTGCCGGAGGCGGGCGGGCCAGCCGCGGAGCGGCGCGTCGACTGGGTGCGTGTGCTCCCGTTCATCGGCCTGCACGTCGCGTGTCTGGGGGTCTTCGTGGTGGGCTGGCAGACGGAAGCGGTGCTGGTCGGCGTGGCGCTGTACGTCGTGCGCATGTTCGCGATCACGGGTTTCTACCACCGCTACTTTTCGCACCGCACGTTCCGCACGAGTCGCGTTGCGCAGTTCGTGTTCGCGCTGCTGGGGGCGAGTGCGACGCAGCGCGGGCCGCTCTGGTGGGCGGCGCACCACCGCAAGCACCACCGTCACTCCGACACCGAGCTGGACGTCCATTCGCCTCGCCAGCACGGTTTCTGGTGGGCGCACATGGGATGGATCACGGCGGCGGAGAACTTTCCGACGGATCTCCGGCAGGTGCGTGATCTGGCGCGCTATCCGGAGCTGCGCTGGCTGGACCGCTACGACGTCGTGGTGCCCATTGCGCTGGCCGTGACGCTGTTCGCGATCGGCGGACTGCCGTGGCTGGTCTGGGGCTATTTCGTGAGCACGGTCGTGCTGTTCCATGCGACGTGTCTGATCAACTCGCTGGCGCACCGCATGGGCAGTCGGCGCTACGAGACGGACGACGACAGCCGGAACAGCCTCGTTCTGGCGCTGATCACGTTCGGTGAGGGCTGGCACAACAATCATCACCGGTATCCGGGTGCGACACGTCAGGGCTTCTTCTGGTGGGAGATCGATCTCACGTACTGGGGCCTCAAGGTGCTGAGCTGGCTGGGCGTGATCCGCGATCTGCGGCCCGTGCCCGCCCGGCTGTTGAGGTCGGTCTGATGCGCGTGGCGATCGTCGGCAGCGGCGTCGCGGGCCTGGTCGTGGCGCGCCATCTGCACCCGGCCCATGAGATTACGCTATTCGAGGCGGCGGACCGTGTGGGTGGCCACGTGCACACGTGGGAACTTCGCTCCGGTGGACGGTCGTACGCGGTCGATTCGGGCTTCATCGTCTACAACGAGCGCAACTACCCGAACTTCACGCGGCTGCTGGGCCAGCTGGGCGTCGAGACGCAGGCCAGCACGATGAGTTTCAGCGTGCGCGACGACCGGCGCGGGCTCGAGTACAACGGTTCGACGCTGCGCCAGCTGTTCGTGCAGAAGCGGAACCTGGTGCGGCCCTCGTTCCTGCGCATGCTGGCGGACATCCTGCGCTTCAACCGGCAGGCGGGCGCGCTGGTGGACGGGGCCGGAGAGGGTGACCTGCTTCTGGGCGAGCTGCTCGAGCGTGGTCGGTACTCGCGCGCGTTCGCGGACACGTACCTGCTGCCCATGGGCTCGGCCATCTGGTCGGTCCCGCGCGCCACGGTGCTCGACATGCCGGCGCGCTTCTTCGTGCGCTTCTTCGACAACCACGGCATGCTGACCGTCGACGATCGGCCGGAGTGGCGGGTCGTGCGTGGCGGTTCGGCCCGCTACGTCGAGGCGCTGACCGCACCGTTCGCCGGGCGCATCCGGCTGCGCCATCGCGTGCGCCGTGTGGCGCGCTACGCGGACCGCGTCGAAATCGATGGCGAGGTTTTCGATCGGGTCGTGCTCGCATGCCACAGCGACCAGGCGCTGGAACTGCTCGCCGATGCGTCACCGGCCGAGCACGAGGTGCTGGGTGCGCTGCCGTACCAAAAAAACGACGTCGTGCTGCACACCGACACGTCGCTGCTCCCCCGGCGTCGCCGGGCCTGGGGCGCATGGAACTACCATGTCACGGCGGACCCGGCGGCGCCGGCGGTCGTGACCTACGACATGAACGTGCTGCAGTCGCTGGACGCGCCGGACACGTTCTGCGTGACGCTGAACGGCGGGCATCTGATCGATCCGGCGCGCGTGCTGGGGCGCGTCCGCTACGCGCACCCGATTGCCACCATCGAGGGTGAAAGCGCGCGCGCCGCGCGCGGCCGGATCAGCGGCGCGCACCGGACACACTACTGCGGCGCCTATTGGGGCAACGGTTTCCACGAGGACGGCGTCGTGAGCGGTCTGGCCGTCGTCCGCGAGATCGAGGAAGCCGTGCGCGTGCCGGTCGGACGGGTGGCCTGATGCACAGCTGCGTGTATCGTGGCACGATCCGCCACCGCCGTCACACGCCTGTCGCGCACGAGTTCCGCTACGGTCTCTTCATGATGTACCTGGACCTGGCCGAGCTGCCGCAGGTGTTCGATGGACGCTGGCTGTGGTCGGCGCGCCGGCCCGCGCCCGCCTGGTTCCGGCGGCCGGACTACCTGGGCGATGCGACGGTCCCGCTGGATGAGGCGGTGCGCGCGCTCGTCGAACAGCGGACGGGCGGGCGGCCGTCGGGTCCGATCCGGCTGCTCACGCATCTGCGCTACTTCGGCTACATGCAGAATCCCGTAAGTTTCTACTACTGCTTCGACGGGGCCGGGACGGACCTCGAGGCGATCGTGGCGGAAGTCACGAACACGCCGTGGGGCGAGCGTCACGCGTACGTTCTGCCCGTCGAGCCGGGTCGTACACGACACCGGGCCCGCATGGACAAGGCGTTCCACGTGTCGCCGTTCATGCCCATGGACATGACCTACGAATGGCGTTTCACGCGGCCCGGCGACCGGCTCGCCGTGCACATGCAGAACCACCGCAACGGCGCGCGCGTCTTCGATGCGACGCTGGCGTTGCGCCGCGCACCGCTCACCGGACATGTTTTGGCCGCCTCGCTGGCCCGCTATCCGTGGATGACGGCGCGCGTGGTGGGAGGCATTTACTGGCAGGCGCTGCGGCTGTGGCTGCGGCGCGTTCCGTTCCATCCACACCCGAAGTTGGGAGAACCCGATGTTCCTGACCGATACGATCGCGCGCCGGGCGGTGCACGCCCGGCTGAAGGATCTTCGCCACGGGCAGCTCGTCGTCGAGGAAGACGGAAAGAAGCAGCGCTGGGGTGATGCCGCGGCGCAGCCCATCCACATCGTCGTCCACGATCCCCGATTCCACCGGGCCATCGCCTTCGGCGGCGCGGTCGGTGCCGGCGAAGCGTACGCCGAGGGGTGGTGGAGCACGGACAATCTCACGGGACTCGTCCGGCTGCTGCTGCGCAACCGGGAGATCGTCGACGGCATGGAGACCGGCTGGGCCCGGCTGACGCAGCCGGCAAGGCAGCTGCTGCACTGGTTGCGCGCGAACACGCGGGCGGGCAGCCGGCGCAACATCCGGGCGCACTACGATCTGTCGAACGCGTTCTTCGCGACGTTCCTCGACGACACGCTGACGTACTCGTGCGCGCTGTTCGATCGGCCGGGCATTTCGCTGCGTGACGCATCGCTGGCCAAGTACGGCCGCATCGCGGCTCTGCTCGACGTGCAGCCGGACGACCACCTGGTCGAGATCGGCAGCGGCTGGGGCGGCTTCGCGATCTTCGCCGCTTCGCGCTTCGGCTGCCGCGTGACCACGACGACGATCTCGCAGGAGCAGTTCGAGCTGGCCACGCGGCGCGTGGCGGCGGCCGGGCTGTCCGATCGCGTGACCGTGCTGCTGCGCGACTACCGCGACCTGCACGGCACGTACGACAAGCTGGTTTCGATCGAGATGATCGAGGCGGTGGGCCACGAGTACCTCGACACCTATTTTTCGAAGTGCAGCCAGCTGCTCCGAAGAGGCGGCCTGATGGCGTTGCAGGCGATCACCATCGCCGAT
>JBFFZF010000279.1:0-5206 GCA_041568755.1 Longimicrobiales bacterium
ACGAACGCGGCCGCCTTCCTCGAGCAGCCGTGGGGCTTCGCCACCGGCGATGAAGCCACGTTCGTCGTGCTCGAGGCTTCGCCCATCGACGACATCCGCAACACCCGGCGGATCCGCACCGTCGTGCAGCGTGGCCGCGTCGTGGACCAGGCCGCGCTCCTGCCGCGCTGAAGCGCGCCTGTCGGGCCGGCGCGCTGCGTAACAGTCGCGCTATACCGCCGAGGGGTCTCGCTAACAGGGCCGATCTGTGTGGCGCGCCGCCCCGACGCGGTGGCGGGAACGCGGCACCCGGGACCACGCCCCCCGCTCACCGCGGCGTCTCTGCTCCGCGAGAATCCCGCGCCCCAGACCTGCCGAGACGCCGCCGCCTGGCCGTCCCGGCCCGGCGACGACCAGTGCGCGCAGGCTCATCGCGCCACCGGTGCCGTCTCGCCCAGCCGCACCAGGTCCGCCTCCGCCGCGACGTGCCCGAGCCGCGCCCAGGTCGGCTGTGCGAGGATCTCCCGCAGCAGCGTCTTCGCGCCGGCAGTATCGCCGGCGATCAGCCGCTTCACAGCCGCACCGTAGGCGACGGTGGACCACTGCGCCTCCGGCACCCGCGGCGAGTTGAGCAGTGCCGTTTCACTCATCAGGCCGCGGTAGTGCAGCAACGTCAGGTAATAGTGCGTGTTGTCGTCCGGCTGGATCGGGCTGGATGCGTATACGGGATTGCCTGATGCAGGAATGTCGAGTCCTTCCGGGATGCCGGAGAGCAGGCGATCCGCCTCGGCCGACTGCCCGGCGCGCTGCAGCGCTCGCCACGCCCACGCCGTGATCGCGACCCGCGACGCGACATCACTGTGCGACAGCGCGCAGCTGCGCGCGTCTCCGCCCGCCGTCGCGACGGATGCGCGTGCCAGCCGGTTCCGGCCCAGCTCGATGCAGCGCATGTACTCGTCGGCCGCGGCATCGAAGCGCCCGTGCAGGTAGTACGTGAGTCCGAGCAGGTACGCCGTGTTGAAGCCCCAGGGGTCGAGCGATTTCGCGCGCTCGAGGTCGTGCTGCGCCGCCGTGAACCGGCGCAGCCGGATCTGACGGTGGCCGCGACTCAACCAGATGCGCCAGTCGTTGGGCACCACCTCCAGCGCGCGGCCGTACAGCGCCAGCGCCTCTTCGTACCGCCAGACCGCCTCTCGCGCACGCGCCGCCTCCAGCACCCGCTCGACATCCCCCGGCACGATCTGGAGCGCCGCGTCGGCCGCCCGGATGCGCGCCTCCTGCTCCGCCGTCGCCGCGAGCGGCTCCATCGGAACGCCCAGCGGCGAAACCGCCGCCTGGGGCTCGCCTGCCCCGACTGCGCGTCCACCCGGCCCATCACCGGCCGCCCCGCACCCCGTGGCCAGCACACAAGTCAGCCCCAACGCCAGAAACCGGACGGGCCGCGACCGCGTAGGGCCCACCATGGCACAGTCCGCGCGGGAGACCGCTCCCTGGATCTTCTGGCCGATCGCGGCCGTGTGGGACCTGCTCGCATTCGTGGTCCGGCTCACCGGTCGCATCATCGGCGTCCTTCTCGGTCTGGCGCTGATCGTTCTCGCGATCCCGATCGGCCTGACCGTCGTCGGTCTGCCGCTCGCCATCGCCCTGCTGATCGTCGGATTCCTCCTGCTCTGGAAAAGCCTGTTCTAGAAAGGAGAACGGCGGGAATGGGGATGGGGGGTGGGGATGTAGGATAGGGACGGCAACGGCGGGGACGGCAACGGCGGTGCATGCCCGCTGTGTCCGTCCCCATCATGCATCCCCAACCCCCATCCCGGTACCCGCCGTCCGTCGTTCCCCCATCCTTCATCCCCAACCCCCATCCCGGTACCCGCCGTCAGTCGTTCCCCGACCTCCCTCTGCCCGGCGAACAATTCGGCCACGGGACGGGCTGCCCGCCGCGCTGCGGCATTGTGCGGCGCGTGCGGTCTACCCTGACGGGGTCCTCGGACGCCAGATACGTCAGCATCGCGACGAGTGTCGCGTTGTTGCGGATCTCCTCGAACACGACCTTGTCGTAGGTGTCGCGGTTCGTGTGCCACGTGTGCGTGCCATAGCTCCACGAGATCGAGCTGATGCCGAACCCGGGCGCGCCGGCGCAGATGAACGACGCGTAGTCGCTGCCGCCGCCGCCCGGCGAGCCGGGGATGTTCAGATCGATGTGGCTCGCGATTTCCTGCGGCAGCCGTGACATCCAGCGGCCCCACGACATGCCGGCGTTGACCAGACCCTGCATCGACACGTTCGTGACCCGGCCCGTGCCGTTGTCCTGGTTGAACAGCGCCTGCAGTCCTTCGACGACCTCGGGGTGCGCGCCGACGAACCGCCGCGAGCCGTTCAGCCCCTGCTCCTCACCGCTCCACAGGCCGATCAGGATCGTGCGCCGCGGTTGCGGATACGCGGCCCTGATGATGCGCATCGCCTCGAGCATCACGGTCGAGCCCGTGCCGTTGTCCGTCGCGCCCGAGGCGCTGTCCCACGAGTCGTAGTGCGCGGACAGCACGATGTACTCGTTCGGCAGTTCGCTGCCGCGGATCTCCCCGATCGTGTTGAACACGGGGACCTCGCCCAGGAACTCGGCCTGCGCGGTCACGCGGATGACCGGGCCCTGGTTCCGCTCCGCCAGCCGGTACACCAGGCCGTAGTCCTCGCAGCTCAGGTCGAGCGTCGGGATGCGCTGCGTCGTGGCCTGGAAGATCTTGTTCACGCCGATGTCGTTGGACCAGTTCGAGTCGAGGATGCCCAGCGCGCCGGCCTCCTCGAGTCTCTGGCGGAACGCGGCCAGCGCCTGCCCGGTCGGAACGCGGCGCTGGAACGCCTGGCGCGCGGAGTCACGCATCGCGTTCAACCGCTGCAGCGCGCCCGGCTGGCCGTACTCATCGAAATGGCTGTTCGGCCTGCACGTCGGCTGCGGGAACGCGATCGCGACGAACTTGCCGCGTACCGACGGCACCCACGCCTCGACCGCGGCCGCGTCCGTGACATCGGGCACGACGACGACCGGGCCTTCGACCGCCCCCCGCGTGCCGGGACTCCACGCGAGCATCGTCCCCTCCAGCGTGCGCACGCGCGGCCGGATCAAGTCGATGTGCGTGATGCCTCGCCGCCAGCCTCGCCACGTGCCGTACTGCTCGTTGCGCGCCGTGACGCCCCAGCTCGTCAGCATCTTCACCGCCCAGTCGTTCGCCGCCTGCTGGCCCGGCGAACCCGTGAGCCGCGGCCCGATCGAGTCCAGCAGCACCTGCGCCAGCACGTGCGCCTGCGACTGCTCCATGCCCAGCGTCCACATCCGTTTGAGCACCGGGTCATCGACGCTCCACGTCTGGGCCTGCGCCGTACCGGGCGGACCGAGAGCCGCCATCGCCACGACCGCGATCATTGTGCGCTTCATGAATTCCTCAGGGCTGGTGTGGTAGGAGGCGCGGTCCCGATCGCGCCCTCGCTGGCAGATTGGCTCCGCGCCCGACCGCCGCGCAACCGGCGCCCTGCGGCTCGGGACCGGCGCCACGATCCTCGGCCGGCCCGACGACCCCGCCTGGCTGCAGCCCGCGCCCGCGACGTTCCACGCCGCCTTCCACAGCACGCGCGGATCAACCTGCGCGGCTACATCGCGTTCGCGATGACCGGCACCGACACACGCACCATACAGGTCTTCGTCAGCCTGACTCGACCGCGAGTTTCCGCTACTCGACCGGATCAGCAAAGCCCGATCACGAGGTGACCCCCCGCCGCGCCGTTCCCACCGTTCCCACCGTTCCCGCCGTCGCCGCCGTTCCCACCGTTCCCACCGTTCCCGCCGTCCCCGCCGTTCCCACCGTTCCCGCCGTCCCCGCCGTTCCCACCGTTCCCGCCGTCCCCGCCGTTCCCACCGGTCCCGCCGTTCCCGCCGTTCCCGCCCCGCGTCTCCCGCCGTACCGTCTCCCGCCGTCCCGTCTCCCGCCGTCCCGCCCTTCACTTCACGCGATATCCCTCGATCCTGAACGCAGGCATCCTGCTGCCACCGACAGGGAACGGACGGGACGGAACGTCACGGCGCCGGCAGCGGCAGCGTGCCGCCCTCCAGGAATTGCGCCCGCGGGAACGCGTGCGTCGCGCGCTCGAAGTAGTCGCGCTTCAGCATCTCGACGCGCTCGCGGGACGCCAGACAGTGCCACGTCTCCAGTGACGTCGGCCGCGCACGTCCGAACGCCGTGATGTCCAGCACACCGACGCACGCGCCACCATCCACATCGCGCGCCGAGGCGTAGCGGAACGCCGCGACACCGGCCGCGCGCATCGCCGCGCCCAGCGGCTGCGTGTCGGCGTAACGGCTCTTCGACGTCAGCTTCGCCCGGTACCGGTCGAAAGGCGCAACCGTCAGGTCGATGCCGCGCGTTGTGTTGATCTTGACTGAGAAGAGCGTGAGCGACGTCGCGACCACACCCAGCTCCGCGCTCGTGCCCTCGAAGAACAGAAGCCGGTAGTACGCGACCTCGGCAAAGACCGTGCGCACCCGTTCGGCACCGTACCAGATGCCACGCTCGTGGCGCGTGCCGAAACGCGAGCCGTGCGGCAGCGGCGGGTAACGGAACGGCGTCGACAGCAGGTAATGCCGGCGCCCGCGCGTCGGGTCCGGCGGCTTCGCCCCCTCGATCAGCTCCTCCAGCAGCTCCTGCTCCGCCGCCGTGTCCACCAGCTTGCGCGTCGAGACCTGGTGCTGCGCCTCGACCGCACGCCGGCCTACCAGCGCCAGCCGCCCGACCCTAGAGTCGCCCGCGCATCGCGTCCAGATACTGGACGACATCGACCAGCCCCTCCACCCGTTGGATCCGCTCCGCAGGCACGCCCCGCAGATGCTCGTTCTCCGCCCGCAGCCACGCCCCCGCCTGCTCGTCGTTCCCGCCCACGAGCGCGTCCAGGCTCCGGTACATCCGCACCAGCATCAGCGCCAGCTCGCCCTCCTTGCTCGCCGGCTCCAGCGCCCGCGTCCGACCCAGCCGCGATACGCTCGCCTCGCTGGTGCCGATCACCGCCGCCAGCTCCCGGTTCCGCAGCCCCAGCCGCTTCGCCGCCGCCAGCACCGCCTTCGTAAGGACCGTTGCCGGCTCAGGGACCGAGACCTGCTTTACTGTACTCATCAAGTGAAAGAATAGTCGGTGGATATTTCAGATGCAATGATGTTGAACGGCGGGAATGGGGATGGGGGTTG
>JBFFZF010000280.1:0-5176 GCA_041568755.1 Longimicrobiales bacterium
GGCGTGGAACACGGCACCTCGATCGCCGGTCGTCGCAAGGCGCAGCGCGTCGCGCGCGCAGGTCGCGTCGGCCAGCACGCCCACCACACCAGAGAGCGAGCCGGGCCACGCGGGCAGCCCGGCCGAGGACTGCGGCGAAACGATGAGCACGCCCGCCACACCGGTGGCGTCGACGGCCTCCTGCAGCACGTCGCGGTGCGCCGCGTTCGTCGTGCCCATGCTGATGTTGATCAGTCGCGCCTCGTGGTCGAGTGCGGCGCGGATCGCGCGGGCCAGCACGGCGGCGGTCGTCTCGAGCGCGTCGTCGAACACGCGGATCGGCACGAGATCGACACCGGGCGCCTTCTCACGGATCGCGGCGGCCACTGCAGTGCCGTGACCGATCCGGTCCGTCGTGTCGTCGTCCTGCCCGCCCGCGGTGATGCGCACACCCGGCTGCGCGCCGCCGACGTGCGGGTGCATCGCGTGGATGCCGCTGTCGATCACGGCCACGCGCACGCCGGCTCCGGTCCGGCCCGCGAACGGCGGCTGATCGAGCGTGAACGTCAGCGTCGGCATCGTGCGCGCGCGTCGCAGCAGGCCGTGTCAGCCCCGGGCCGGCGATCGGTGGCCCGCGATGTCCGCATCGCCGGGGAACAGCGTGCGCAGCGCGCCCGCCCGTTCCAGCAGCTCGGCGGCCGGCCCGTCCTCGACGATGCGGCCGTCCTCGAGGACGACGACGCGATCGGCGCGCAGCGCGAGCGCGGCCCGGTGCGTGATCACGATCGTCGTGCGGCCGCGCATCACGGCCTCGTAGCCACGGATGACCTGCGCCTCGGTCGGTGCATCGAGAGCACCCGTCGCCTCATCGAGCACCAGCACGACCGGATCGGCCAGGAACGCGCGGGCGATGGCCAGGCGCTGGCGTTCGCCGGCGGACAGCGCGCGCCCACGCTCGCCCACGTGCGTCTCGAGCCCGTCGGGCAGTCGCTCGATCAGATCGGCCAGGCCGGCGGCGCGGCACGCGGCCTCGATCTCCGCGTCGGTCGCGTCCGGTCGCGCGTAGCGCACGTTCTCGCGCAGCGATGCGTTCATCACGAACGGCTCCTGCTCGACCACCGCGACGTGGCGGCGCACGTCCTCGAGGCGCAGCGCCCGCAGGTCGTGGCCGTCCAGCAGCACGCGGCCCGCGTCGGGGTCGAGCTGCCGTGCGAGCAGATCCGCGATCGTCGACTTGCCGCCGCCGCTCGAGCCGGCGATCGCCACGATCTCGCCGGGCCGGATGTCGAGGCTGACGCCGCGCAGCACGGCGCCGCGGCCGAACGAGAAGGACGCGTCCTCCAGCGTGAGGTGACCGCGCGCGGCCGGCAACGGCGCCGCGTCGTCGGTCTCGACGACCTCGGCGCGCACGTCCAGCAGCTCGTTGACGCGGCGCAACGAGACGCGGGCCGTGGCCAGGCTCGCATACAGCCCCATCAGGCCCTGCACCGGCCCGAGCAGGCGCATCTGGTACGCGATGAACGCGACCAGCGTCCCCATCGTGAGCGAGCCGTCGATGACGCGCGCGCCGCCGTACAGGAAGACGATCGCGCTGCCCGCCGACAGCAGCAGCCCGGGCAGGCCGCCGGACAGGTACGTCAGCCGGCGCATCGACATGAGCGCGTCGATGAACCCGTCGTTGTGCGCGCGGAACCGCGTGGCCTCGCGTTCCTGCGCATTCGCGCCGACGACGAGCCGCACGCCCTGCAGTGTCTCGATCAGGAACGTGCCGATCCCCGCGCTCCGTTCGCGCAGCACCGCGACCTCGCCTTCCAGCCGGCGCCGGTAGCGGACCAGCGCCCAGATCGCGGGCGGCAGCACGACCAGGCTGACCAGGAACAGACGGAGGTCGAGCACAGCGAGCAGCACGACGGTGCCCGTCAGGAACACGATGTTGCCGATCCACGCCAGTGCGACTTCCGCGATCACGCGCTGGATCTCGCCGATGTCGCTGTTGATGCGCGATACGATCTGGCCCAGCGGCATCGCCGCCCAGAAACGCGGCGACAGACGCTGCAGATGGCGGTACAGCGTCAGCCGCATGTCGAACAGGATCTCCGCGGAGATGCGCGTGTAGCGCAGCCCGCTCGCCACGTTGAGCAGGAAGCTGGCCAGCGTGAGGCCGGCGAACAGCGCGACGATGCGGAGCAGCGCGGAGACGTCGCGCGCGAGCAGCGCGTCGTCGACGAGCGCCTTCGAGAGCCACGGCAGCACCAGCGAGAGCGCGGTCCCCGTGAGGGACAGCACCAGCACGAACGCGAGGCGGCCGCGGTAGGGCAGCAGGTAGGCGAGGGCGCGGCGAAGGTCGTTATCCATCAGCCGTGCCGGTGTGCGCGTGACCGCCTGTCAGGAACGGCGGGAATCGGGATGGGAGGTGGGGATGGAGGATGGGGACGGCGTACGGCGGGGGGCGCCGGCGCGCGCTGCGGGGCGCGCGTTCGTGGCTTGAGTCCGAATGCCAAGATCCTTCGGACTCAGGACACTAGCGCGGGCGGGCGCCCGGGGGCGGCAGCAGCAGCCATTCCGTCATGTCAGCGCCGAGCGAGACCGAGCGGATCAGACGGAACGTCTGCGCGTCGTATACGTCGATCGTCGAGCCGGCGCCGTGGACGTACAGGAAGCGGCCGTTCGAGCTGGGCGTCAGCTGCATGCGCGGCCGGCCCGCGAACGGGGTGCGACCCTGCACGCGGCGGTTTTCCAGGTCGAAGACCCAGAACTCGAAGTTGCCGACCTGCTGGCGCAGCCCGTACGCTTTCTTCCCGTCCGGCGCCATGCTGAAGCTCACGGGCTGGGACGGGCCGAGCGTGTAGAAATCGACGCTCTTCGCCATCAGGTTGACGCGCGCGACGCCCATCATCGTGCGGTTCTGCACCGGATCGGTCACGCGGAACATGCCCGTGTAGAAGCCCGGTTCCTCGTACAGGTCATCGGGGAAGCCGAAATTGAAGCGGCCCATGCCTTCCTCGAGGGCCTGGCCCAGGTCCCAGCGATCGACCTGCTTCATGCCCTCGGTCTCATAGATGAGGATGTCGTCCGAGGTGAAGAAGTAGAGCAGGCCGCCATCCGGCGCGAACAGCATGCGCGCGCCCTCACGTTCCTCACCCTTGGGCCACGGGATCGTGTCCGTCACGGTTTTCGTGGCCAGGTCGTAGCGCAGCAGGGTTGGCGGCCCGATCTCGAAGCGGTCGATCTTCTTCTCGTACGTCTTGACCAGCAGCACGGCGAACCGTTCGCGCGGGTCGAGGTTGAAGCCGAAGATGCGCACCTTGCGGTTGCCCTCGGACAGCGTGAACCGCGCCGTCGACGCGCGCGTGTCGAGGTCGATGATCTCGACGTTCTCGAACGTGGCGTCGTTCACGTAGATGCGCTTCCGGTCCGTGGACAGCCCGAAGCCGATGGGGATGCCGACGCCGACCGGAATCGTGTCCCGGACCGTGAGCGTGGCCTCGTCGACCACGAAGATGCTCCTGGCATACGTGCCCACGAGGATCGTCCCGTTCCCGCCCGATGCCCTCTGCCCCTCCACCTCCCCCGCCGCGAGAGCAAGCGCGAGCACGCCCAGGCACAGGGTAAGAGAAAAGGCACCACCTTCCCCTTTACCCTTCTCCCTTTCCCTGAAACTCTCCCTCTCCCTCTCCCTCATGGGAAAATCAAATCGATCTTGCGCCAGTCCTTCTGCGCGGCCGCGCACTTCGCGGTCCAGTCCGGCGCGTGGTTGTAGAGGTCCGGCACGTGCGCCGGCCAGAAGCACGTCAGGTAGCAGTCGAACAGGTCGCGCTCCACGGGCTGGCAGAGGCCCGCGGTGCCGCCGCTGCTGTCCGCCTCCCAGCCCGGCGAGAACACGAACGAGCAGCCCAGCGGGATGTGCGGCCCCTGGCTGCCGCCGCCCGACTGCTGCATCGCGACGACGTCCCGCTGCTCCGCCAGCGCGTCGATGCGTTTCGCCTTGCGGTTGATCGGGGAAAGATGGTTCACGATCGGGCTCCTCTCGCGTTCATCGATTGTATGCGTTCGCGGCGCACGTCTGGTTTACGGGAACGGCGGGAACGGGGATGGGATGTGGGGATGAAGGATGGGGTACGGCAACGACATCGCGAACCCGGCCAGGCCGCCCCATACCCGCCATCCCGCCGTGATCCGGTGCCCTATCCCCATCATTCGCCTTCATCCCCATTCCCGCCCTGATCCGTGTGTTCCCCTTCCCCATCCCCATCCTCCACCCCATCCCCATTCCCGCAGTCCGTCATACCGACAAGTCAAACCTCTCCAGCACAGTCGGCCGTCGCTCGGCGAGCGTCGCATAGACCCGCAGACACGTGTCGGTCCAGGACCGGATCCAGTCGCAGTAGTGCAGGTTGGGGCGGGTCGTGGTGCCGTAGCGCGTGTGCGCCTCGTGGTAGCAGCCGCCGGCGCAGATCGGGCGGGCCCAGCAGGTGGCGCAGTCGGTCTTGTGCGCGACGTGGTGGTCGCGCAGGAACTGCTCCTGGCGCGCGCGGTCGATGCCTTCCTCGATCGACCCGATGCGGTGCTCGGCGGAGCCCGCGAAACGGTGGCACAGCGCGACATCGCCGTCGGTGGCCACGCCCACCAGACCCATGCCGGCGCCGCACGGGTACGCCTTGCTCATGCCCTTGTGGATCTCCTCGACCGTGTCCTTGACGTTCGAGAACGCGTGGTGCCGGTCCTCGAGCGTGTGCGCGAGGAACTCCCAGGCCAGCGCCTGGAACTGCTCGAGCATCCGGTCGAAGCCCTCGTCGCGGATCGCGTAATCCCGGTTCGTCGACGTCGTCACGGGCGCGAAGCCGACCTCGGTGAAGCCGATCTCCTCGGTCAGGTGCCGGAAGATGCCGATCACGTCAAGGTTCTGACGCGTGAGCGTGACGCGCGCGCCAATCGGCCGCGAGCGGTGTCGCTCGAGCAGGTAGCGGATCTTCGGCAGCACCACGTCGTAGCTGCCGCAGCCGTTGTTGAAGACGCGGAACCGGTCCTGCTGCGCCTTGGGCCCGTCGATCGAGACCGTCACGCCGACCTCGTTGGCAACCAGCCAGTCGATGACCTCGGGTCGGAGCAGCGTCGCATTCGTCGTCAGGCTCGGCTCGACCTTCTTGCCCAGCGCCTCGCCGCGCTCGCGCGCGTAAGCCAGCGCCTTCTGCAGGAC
>JBFFZF010000281.1:0-5101 GCA_041568755.1 Longimicrobiales bacterium
GCCCGGCGGGTCGGGGCGCGATCTCCAAGCCGCGATCGCCGTGCGCGCGCCCTCGCTCGCGCGGAGGATCATCTTCGCGACGGGGGACGGCTCGGCCGAAGAAACGCGGCGGTTCGCCTCGACCGTCGGCGCCGTCCTGATCACGAAGCCGTTCAGCGCCGAGGATCTCGAGCGCGCGATCGCCGAGGCGACGCGGAGATAGGCGAAACCCTGTACAATCCGCCGTTCGTTCGAGCCGCCTCCGCCCGGTGTGCGCGGTTCCGGGAGACTCGATGCCCGACGCGGTCGTCCTGCGAGGCCTGACGAAGACCTTCGGCGAGACGGTCGCCGTGCGCGATCTCGATCTCGTCGTGCCGGAGGGGGCGCTCTACGGCGTGATCGGCCCGAACGGCGCGGGGAAGACGACGTCGATCCGGATGATCCTCTCGATCCTCTTTCCCGACCGAGGGGAGATGTCGGTGCTCGGCCGCCGCACCGCGCTCGAGGCGAAGGACCGGATCGGCTACCTCCCCGAGGAGCGCGGTCTCTACAAGAAGATGAAGGTCCTCGACGCGATCGTGTTCTTCGCGGAACTCAAGGGGATGGACCGGCGCACCGCACAGCGCGATGCGCACGCCTGGCTCGACCGCATGGACCTGGGCAAGTGGGCCGGTGCGAAGGTCGAAACCCTGTCCAAGGGCATGCAGCAGAAGTGCCAGTTCATCGCGACCGTGCTGTTCCAGCCCGACCTGCTCATCCTCGACGAGCCGCAGTCCGGTCTGGATCCCGTCAACCAGGAAATCCTGCGCGACACCATCGTGGATGCGCGCGACGAGGGCCGGACCGTCGTGCTCAGCACGCACAACATGGCGCAGGCCGAGGCGATGTGTGAATTCGTCTGCATCATCGCGGGCGGACGCAAGATTGTCGATGGCCGCGTCCGCGACCTGCGCCGCGAGCACCGCGGCAACCGCTTCGTCCTCGAGTTCGATACCGCGTCCGCCCAGGTCGACCGTTTCCTGCAGACCAGCCCGCTGTTCCTGTCGCGTGCACGGGAAGGGCCGTGCTGGCACGTCGATCTGGCGCCGGGCACCGACGCACGCCGCGTGCTCGTCGAGGCGGCCGGGCTGGATGTCCCGCTGGCCCGCTTCGAGCACGTGGAGCCGTCGCTGCACGAGATCTTCGTCGAGCACGTGACACGCGCGGCGCGCTCGGACCGGGAGGTGGCCCGTGCGTGAGACCTGGATCATCGTGCGGCGCGAGTTCCTGGAGCGCGTCCGCACGCGCGCCTTCGTGATCGGCACGATCGCGTTCCCCGTGTTCATGGTGGCCGTCTTCGTGATGCCCCGCATGATGGCCGGCGGCAGCGTCGAACGGACCTTCGCGCGGGTCGACGAGGCGCCCTTCGAGATCGGGACGCGCTTCGAGAGTTTCCTGGACATGGGCCAGTTCACGGGCTCCGGCAACCAGTACACGATGGAGCGCGTCGCCGGCACCGCCGCCACGTCGATCGACACGCTGAACGCCCGCGTCATGCGCGAGGAGCTGGACGGCTACGTCGTGTTGCCGGCCGACATCATGGAGTCCAACCGATTCGTGTTCCGCGCCCGCAGCATCGCCAATCAGGTGGTCGTCCGCGACCTGCGCAACGCGGCATCGGAGGCGGTGCAGGCGGCCCGCCTGCGCGCGGCCGGTCTGGACCGCGCCGACATGACGGACCTGCTGCGCCGTGTCGATGTCGATGACGCCGCCGTCACGGACACGGGCGAGGCCGGCCGCAGCGCCGAATCGACGTTCATGTTCGCCTACATCCTGGCGTTCCTGATCTACTTCATCACCGCCATCTACGGAACCAGCGTCCTGCGCAGCGTGCTGGAGGAGAAGACCAACCGCATCGCCGAGGTCCTGGTCAGTTCGGTCAATGCCAGCCGTCTGATGATGGGCAAGGTCGTGGGCGTCGGCTCCGCCGCGCTCTTCCAGGTGGCGATCTGGACGGGGGCCATCATCCTCATCGCGACACGCTCGGATCTCATCGCTCGCGGCGCGGGCGTGCCGGTGGAGGTGTTCGCCGCACTCTCGATCCCGGCCGGTCAGGCCGTGCTGTTCATCCTGTTCTTCACCTTGGGGTTCCTGCTCTTCTCGGCGGTGTTCGCCGCAGCCGGCGCCGCCCTGACCAGCGAACAGGAAGCCCAGTCCGTGCAGATGCCCCTCATGCTGCCGCTGTTCCTGCCGCTGCTCGTCTCGTTCCGGGTGACGGCGGAGCCGATGTCCGGCATGGCCGTTGCGCTCGGGCTCTTCCCGCTCACGTCGCCCATCACGATGCCTATGCGCATCGCGGCCGCCCCGATCCCGGCCGGGCAGATCGCGGCTTCGCTCGGGCTGCTCGTTCTGGGCCTGTTCTTCATGGCGTGGGCGGGCGGGAAGATCTTCCGGATCGGCATCCTGTCGACCGGCGCGCGGCCGTCGCTGCGCGACCTGGTCCGCTGGGTCCGCGAGGCCTGAGCGGGTCGCGCTCCCCCGAGCGGCTCAGCCCGACGCGGACCGGGGACCGGGCCGCAGGCGCAGCATCGACTCGTGCAGGTCGTAGTCCTGCGCGTACGCCTCCAGGCTCTCGCCGCGCTGGTCGATGCGGTCTGCGACCATGTTGCCCATGAAGCGGTTGGCCTGCAGCAGATACCACACGCGCTCCGGCTCGATGCCCATCAGGCGCGCGGCCGTCGCATCCACGGCCACCGGATCGGCGCCGAACACCAGTACGCCACTGCGCCGCGGCACGCCGTGGATCGGGCCGTTGCCCTCCATGCCGACGATGCCGTCCACGATGTTGAAGCGCGGCATCGACAACGTGGCGTTGATGTCGAGGATGCTCTGCTCGATGCCGGCGTAGTGCAGTACGTTCTTGGGCCAGCCATAGATCGCGCCCGGCATGATGCCGAACATGTTCTTGAGCGAGAGCGTGACGCCCGCCCAGTGGTGTGTCTTCAGCTTGGGCATCGAAACCAGCAGGTCCGCACCCGCTACGGTCTCCGCGATGTGCAGCCGCTCCAGTTCCGTGTACAGGCTGGCGCGCGCGATCGTGCGGGCGACGTCCATGTTGAGATCGACGTAGCGCGCACCCGTGTCCCGAAGCGTGTGGTACAGACCGGATGCGGTGAGAATGTACTCGTTGTCCCGCCGGTGTCCCGGCCCTTCCGCCACCAGCACATGGCCCGCGCCCAGCTGACGGAACGCTTCGATCGTGGCCGCGATGAGGAGCGGGTGCGTGTTGACCGCGCCGTCGGGATCGTACTCGACGAAGTTGGGCTTGAGCACCACGCGCCGCCCGCGCACGTCCGGCCCGAACAGCTCGATGCCGCGGCGCACCGTGTCGACCAGTCGGCCGTCGTACGCGTCCGCCGCGAGGATGGCAACGGGCGAGCGCTCCGGCTTGCGCCACGCCGCATCCAGCCAGGGCTGGGGCGGCAGCTGCTCCGGCCCGCACCGGCTCAGCCCCGGGGCCAGCGACGCGGCGGCCGCAGCCTTCAGGAACGTGCGTCGATCCGTCATGCCTGTCCGATCAGGAACGGGTTGGACGAGGGCGCGGCGGCCAGCGCCGCCAGCGCGAGGGTGCGCGTCTCGCCCAGGAACCCGGTCTCCGCGAAACGCGTCTCGAGCCGGGTCAGCCAGGGCGAGGCATCCAGGCCCCACGCCCGGCGCGCCAGCGTCCCGAGGGCCAGGGCCAGCCCTGACGCCAGCGGGTCCGTGACCATCCGGTCGAGCGCCGCGAGCCCTTCGTCCACGACGGTCGTGCGCGGTGCCCGCTGCAGCGCCAACAGGGCCAGCGCCGTCGTGTCCGGGTACGGTTCGATGTCCACGCCCAGCACGCGCTTGTTGCCGTAGTTCCAGCCGCCGCCCGGGCACGCGCGGTCGCGCAGCAGCGCCTGCGCCTCCTCGACCCGACCGCGGGCCTGCCGGCCCATCGCGGGCTCGCCGCGCAGCACGAGGATCCCGTACGATGTCGGCTCGACCCAGCTGAACGTTCCGCTCGCCCACGGCCAGCCGTTGACCGAGAAGTCCAGCTCGACGTCCTGCTGGCCGCGCAGGAACTCGCGCAGCCGGTGCCACCACGTCGGACCGGCACCTTCTTCGCCGAGGATCCACGCGAGCCCGCGCGCGCGGCGCTCCGCGAGATCGGCTTGCCCACGCAGCGCCATCAGCGCCAGGCTCGTGACCCACGTCGACTCGGCCGGCACACCGCCCAGCGGCCAGCCGCCATCGGCATTCTGCCGCGCGTCCAGCCACGCCACCGCCGCCGCCCGCTCCTCGCCGCGCTCCGGTGCGGCGGCGGCCAGCGCCATGAGCGTCAGCGCGGTGCATTCCGTGGACGATACGATGCCTTCGCGCGCACCCCAGCCGCCATCCGGCGCCTGCCGTTCGCGCAGCAGCGGGACGAGGGCGTCGATCATGCCGGTCTCCGCTGCAGCAGGACCGCGGTCGAGTCCTCGTGCCAGACGGCCCACGCGCCGGTCTCCATCAGCGCACGCGCGACCCGGGAATCGCGCGGTACCAGCACGATCGACACGTCATGGCGCGCAAGCTCCTCCAGCCAGCCGTCCTCGAGGGCATCCACCTTCAAATAGGACCGGAACACGTCGTTGCCCAGGAAATCCGTCATCCCGTCGATGAAGATGCGCTGCTCCGGCCATGCATAAACAAGATACCCGCCCCAGCGGAACTCGTTGAAGATGCGCCCCTCCAGCCCCGCCGCACGCGCCGCCTCGACCGCCTCGACCGGGAAGACCCTCGCATCGAAGGCGTCCGGCACCAGGCGCCAGCCCGCGACCGAGCCGCCTGCCAGGGCCACGCCGATCATGACGAGAGCCCCGAACGGAGCGTAGCGCACGGCGCGCGCATGCGCATCCCCCGCCGCGAACACCTGGCGCAACCACGTCAGCCAGCGCCAGCGCAGCGAGCGCCAGACCTCGCCCGTTTCGATCGCCACCAGCGGCAGGGACGCCAGCGCGAACAGCGGCAGGTTCCTGCGGGCCATGGCACCGGCGATCAGCGTGCCCAGCACGACGAACAGCACGGGCAGCGAGGGCCGCGTGCGACGCATGGCGTACGCCAGCACGATCAACCCGAC
>JBFFZF010000282.1:0-5042 GCA_041568755.1 Longimicrobiales bacterium
GTCACCGTCGTCCTGCAGTACCGCATGAACGTGTTCGGCTTCTTCACACACCCCGCCCTCCGCCACGGCTCGCCGGCCGAGCGGTCGGGCAACTTCGGCACGCTCGATCAGATCCGCGCGCTCGAGTGGGTGCGCGACAACATCACCGCGTTCGGCGGCGACCCTGCCAACGTCACCGTCGCCGGTGAGTCGGCCGGCGGTCACGACATCATGGGACTCATGATCTCGCCGCTCGCCGCCGGGCTGTTCCACCGCGCGGTCATGCAGAGCGGCGGCATGGTCTCGCAGTCCGTCGAGGCCACGGATGCCATCGCCGATCGCACGATCGACAGCGCGCTCGCCATGCAGGGCCTGGCGACGGACTCCATGCACGCCCGCACCGTCCGCGGTCAGATGGACGATGCGGAGATCTCCGCGTTCCTGGCCGGGCTCGACGCGGCGGAACTGATCCAGGCGCACGCCGGCGGGCCCGGCAGGACCGAGATCCCGGTCGGCAACCTCATCGAGGACGGCACCGTCATCCCGGGCGACCTGCTGTGCACGATCGAGCGCGGCCAGTACATGCGCGTGCCCATCATGGCCGGCGCGACGGCGCAGGAGATGGGCGTGATCGCGCCGTTCCTCTACGAGGGGCTGTCCGATGTCGTGCGCGGCACGCGCGCGCTGGGCGATGTCCTGACGACGGAACAGGCCCGGCTCGAGTGGCAGAAGATCCGCGAGTACGGCAGCGCGTTCTGGCGCGCGACGATGGTCGATGAACTGGTACGACGCATGGCGACGCATCAGACGGACGTCTACGTGTACGCGTTCGACTGGGGCAGGAGCGGCGTGCTGCCGGAGCCGCTCGAGGAGATCTACGGCGCGGCGCACAGCATCGAGATCCCGTTCTTCCAGGGCAACGCCGATGCCGAAGGCGTCGCGGACTGGCTGCTGTTCCGCGGCTTCACGGCCGCGAACCGGCCGGGCCGGCTCGCGCTGAGTGATGCGATCGTTGCCTGGCAGGCGGCGTTCATGCGCACGGGCAACCCGAACGACGCCGCGTCCGGGCTCCCGGAGTGGCGGCCGTGGACGAACACGCCGGGTGCCCCACGGACGCTGCACCTCGATGCCGACCCGGCGAACGCACACATCCGTATGGACACCGATGAGCTGACGGTGGCCGATGTCCGGCGCGCGCTCGATGCCGAGCCGCCCGCCGTCCAGCGTGCCGTGCGTGCGTTCCTCGAGACCTGGACGCCCTGGGCGGACTACCGGCCCGGCGATTACGCATTCGGAGGCTGCAACTGATGCAATGCGCAGCAGCGCCGTCCGCGCCACGGGTCTGCCTGGTCGGCCGGGGGCACGCATGAGCGATGCCTCCGCTCGCCTCTCGAGCGCATTGTCCGACCGCTACACGATCGAGCGCGAACTCGGCGCCGGCGGCATGGCGACGGTATACCTCGCGCACGACATGAAGCACGACCGCAAAGTCGCGCTCAAGGTCCTCAAGCCCGAACTCGCCGCCGTCGTCGGCGCCGACCGGTTCCTGGCCGAGATCCGCACCACGGCGAACCTGCAGCACCCGCACATCCTGCCGCTGTTCGACAGCGGCGAGGCCGACGGGTTCCTGTACTTCGTGATGCCGTACGTCGAGGGCGAGTCGCTGCGCGACCGGCTGGACCGCGAGAAGCAGCTGCCCGTCGACAAGGCGATCCGCATCGCGACCGAAGTCGCGGACGCGCTTGAGCACGCGCACGGGAAAGGCGTGATCCACCGGGACATCAAGCCGGCGAACATCCTGCTGCGCGACGGCCGGGTGCAGGTCGCGGACTTCGGCATCGCGCTGGCGGTGCAGCAGGCGGGCGGCGCGCGGCTGACGGAGACCGGGCTGAGCGTCGGCACGCCGCACTACATGTCGCCGGAGCAGGCGAGCGGAGACCGGCAGCTGGATGGCCGAAGTGACATCTACTCGCTCGGCTGCGTGCTGTACGAGATGCTGGCGGGCGAGCCGCCGCACACGGGTCCCACAGCACAGTCGATCCTCTCGAAGATCCTGACGGACGACCCGCGGCCGGTCACGGAACTGAGACGCGCCGTGCCCGTGCACGTGGCGGCTGTCGTGCAGGCGACGCTGGAGAAACTGCCGGCGGACCGGCTGCAGTCCGCGGGGGAGTTCAGACGCGCACTGGCCGGCGATCGCACGCTCGTCCGACATGCGCCGCGCCGCTCGTATACCACGGCTGCACGGTGGAGGGGCGCGGCCATCGCAGCTTCGCTCGTCGCTGCGGCCGCCATCGGATACTTCGCCAGGCCGGTCACGGCACCGGACGCGACGGCAGCGAGCGCGGTGAGCACGCGCATCACGTTCGACGAGGTCGCCTGGGATCCCGCGGTATCGCCGGACGGCACGCAGATCGTCTACATCGTCTCGGAATGTCCGTCGGCGCAGGAATGCCGCCCCCAGCTCATGCTGCAGGATCTCGCCGGCGGTGATCCCATCCCGCTCGGGCCGACGATCCCGGTGAACGGACGGGAGGTCGGCCCCACGCTCTTCCGGTCCATCGGCTGGAGTCCGGACGGGCAGAGGATCCTGTTCAGTGCGATCTACGCGGACGAACCGTCGCAGAGCGGCCTGTACACCATGCCGCGACTCGGTGGCACGCCTGCCGCACTCGCAGCCGGGATCACCTGGGCAGCGACCTGGCACCCGGCCGGCGATCAGGTCGATTGGATCGAGTACCCGGAAGGCCGGGAGAATCTGCCGGTCATTCGCTCCCGGGCATCGTCCGGGGCCGTCGAGACGCATGCGCTGTCGGTGCCCGCCACCATGCTGGAGTGGTCGCCGGACGGAAACTGGCTCGCGCTGATCGGCCATCAGGAGTTCGGACGAGTGCAGACCGGACCCACGCTGACGATCGTCGGCCGCGACTGGCAGATCGCCGATCAGATCCGCGTCGACCGCTGGGTCGGCGAAGCGTGGCTGCGCGTGCGGTGGAATGCCACCGGCGATGCCCTGTACACCCTCATCGGCGGCGACCTGTTTCGTGTTGGCGTCGCGAGCGCGTCCGGTACGTTCGACAGGGCGCCCGAGATTGTCATCGGCGGCATCGAACGTGCCGGCATCGAGGCGCGCGGGACTTTCGATGTCGGCCCCGACGACCGGTTCCTGGTATTCGCGCGCAGCAGTCAGCGGACCCATCTCCGCACGCTCGAGGCCGCGCCCGGCGGGTTGGCCCAATCGACGCTCGCTGTCGGCATGACGATGCGCGATCACCCGGCGCTGTCGCCGGACGGTCAGACCGTTGCCTATCTGCGTGAGGACCAGCTTGGAACGAACCTGTATCTGCGCCCGTTCACAGGGGGACGGGAACGCGCGCTGACCGTGACGCCCGGCCACAAGATGCATCCGCGCTGGTCGCCCGACGGAACGCAGCTCGCTTACATTGGCTTCGAAGCGGATGGCTCCTGGCTCTACACGGTGTCGACTGCGGGCGGACAGACGCATCGCCGAGCCCGGGTGGCCACCGGCCGGTTTCCGCCGCACGCGTGGTTCCCGGACGGATCCCGGATCTTCTTCCAGGCGCACACCGGCGTGTTGAGCGTCGTCTCGATCAACGGGGCGGAGAACACGACCGAGGAACTCTTCGAGTTGCCCGGCGAGGGCCTTTCCTGGGGGTTTCTCGTACGTGCCGATGGCCACGCCGTCGCAGCCTTCCACTTCGGGATCGGGGCGCAGGGGATCCTGCCTATCTGGGTGGACGTCGCGAGCCTCGATGACGCGAGGCCCGACTGGAAGACCGTGTTCCGCGACGAATGGACGACCTTCGATCGAACGGCATATGTGACCGACATGCCGTGGCCTGAATGGCAGTGGCAGACGCCGCAGGCGTGGGAGGCAGGAGACCGGTTCATCATCTCGTATTCGCACAGGCAGGGCCGCACGGCTCATGGCGGGCTGTGGCGCCTGCACACCGATCGGCAGCCCCCGGAACTCCTGCACGATCTCGGCGAACACTGCGGCGCGCCGTCCTACGTCACACGCTCGAACGATGGCCGGCGGCTCGTCTGCATCTACCGGGAGATGTCGACCGACATCTGGAGGATCGAGAACTTCGATCCGGAGGATCACACGCGCTGACACCGGGCTGCGCCGATGGCGCGCAGCAGCGAACAGAACCCGATCGACGGTGGGGGAGAAGATGGCACGTGACCAGCACAGGCTCCGCAGGGGCGTGATCGCGCTCGGCGTGATTCTCGGCGCCGCGTGTGCCGGCGATGCCGATCCGCTGCGCCGCACCGTCGCGCAGGGCATCCTCGAGGGTTACCAGGACGAAGCGACGGGCGCGCTGGTCTGGAAAGGCATCCCGTTCGCCTCGCCTCCGGTCGGCGACCTGCGCTGGCGCGCGCCGCAGGAGCCGGCGCCGTGGGACGGTGTGCGCAGTGCCGTCGCGGACGTGGCGCCGTGCGCACAGCTCGAGGTCGACGAGGCCTGGGTCTCGCAGCCGAACGCCGTCGGCTCCGAGGACTGCCTGTACCTGAACGTCTACCGTCCCGCTGGCGATGAGGCCGGTCTGCCCGTCTACGTGTGGATCCACGGCGGCGCGAACATCGCCGGCGATGCCGACACGTACGATCTCGAGAACCTCGCGACGAAAGGCAACCTCGTCGCCGTCGTGCTGCAGTACCGCATGAACGTGTTCGGCTTCTTCACCCACCCCGCTCTGCGCCACGGCACGCCGGCCGAGCGGTCCGGCAACTTCGGCACGCTCGATCAGATCCGCGCGCTCGAGTGGGTGCGGGACAACATCACCGCGTTCGGCGGCGACCCTGCCAACGTCACCGTCGCCGGTGAGTCGGCCGGCGGTCACGACATCATGGGACTCATGATCTCGCCGCTCGCCGCAGGGCTGTTCCACCGCGCGGTCATGCAGAGCGGCGGCATGGTGTCGCAGTCCGTCGAGGCGACCGATGCCATCGCCGATCGCACGATCGACAGCGCGCTCGTCATGCAGGGCCTGGCGACGGACTCCATGCACGCCCGCACCGTCCGCGGTCAGATGGAC
>JBFFZF010000283.1:0-5014 GCA_041568755.1 Longimicrobiales bacterium
ACAAATCGGTCGACGACTGGGACATCCAGGGCTGGATCGTGAAGCCCCCCGACTTCGATCCATCGCGCCAGTACCCCCTCATGCTCTCGATCCACGGCGGGCCGCACGGCATGTACAACGTCGGCTTCAACTTCTCCTGGCAGAACCACGCCGCCAACGACTACGTCGTGCTGTACACCAACCCGCGCGGCTCCTCGGGCTACGGCACCGAGTTCGGCAACGCCATCAACCGCGCCTACCCGAGCAAGGACTACGACGACCTGATGAAGGGCGTCGACGAGGTCATCGCCGGGGGCTACATCGACACCGAGAACATGTTCGTGTACGGCTGCAGCGGCGGTGGCGTCCTGACCGCATGGATCGTCGGGCACACCGACCGGTTCGCGGCCGCCTCGTCGAACTGCCCCGTGATCAACTGGCTCAGCTTCGTGGGCACGACCGACGGGCCCAACTGGTACCGCAACTTCGAGAAGTACCCGTGGGACGATCCCAGCGAGCACCTGCGCCGCTCACCGCTCATGTACGTGGGCAACGTGAAGACGCCCACGATGCTGATGACCGGCGTGAACGACCTGCGCACGCCCATCGCGCAGACCGAGGAGTTCTACCAGGCGCTCAGGATGCTCAAGGTCCCGACCGCCATGGTCCGCTTCAACGACGAGTGGCACGGCACGTCGTCGAAGCCGTCGAACTTCATTCGCACGCAGCTCTACCTGCGGGACTGGTTCAGGAAGCACGCGCGCGGCGCGATGAAGGCGGTCACGAACCAGGAAGGCAACGGCTAGGCGGGCATGGGGATGGCCGATCGTGATGCGTGATGGGGTTGCCGGGGCTGCGGTCCCGGGGTCCCCGGCATCGCGATCGGCCGGCCCACGACCTGGAACGCAGCCCGCTTTCCGCAGGCTCGATTCGCTCGACGCGTTCCGCGGCCTGACCATCGCCGCGATGCTGCTGGTCAACAATCCCGGCACCTGGGCCGCCGTGTACCCGCCGCTGCGTCACGCGGAATGGCACGGCTGGACGCCGACGGACCTGATCTTTCCGTACTTCCTGTTCATCGTCGGCGTGTCGATGACCTTCTCGGTCGCGGCCCGTCGTGCCCGCGGTGCCTCGGAAGGCGATCTCGTGCGCGGCGCCGTCCGGCGCGCCCTCATCCTCTTCGGGCTGGGCCTGCTGCTGCACGGCTTCCCTAACTACCTGGACCTGGCCGGCCTGCGCATCCCGGGCGTCCTGCAGCGCATCGCGCTCGCCTACCTCGCCGCCTCGCTGATCCTGCTGCGCGGCGGCCGCACGGCGGTGATCGCCGCGACGCCGGTCCTGTTGCTGGGCTACTGGGCCCTGCTCTCGTGGGTCCCGGTCCCGGGCGGCGAGGCCGGCGTGCTCGAGCCGGGCCGGGACCTGGGCGCCTGGCTCGATCGGGCCGTCTTCGGCGAGGCGCACCTGTGGTCGGCGTCGCGGACGTGGGATCCGGAGGGCCTGCTCAGCACGCTGCCCGCGATCGCGACCGTGCTCACCGGGATCTGGGCCGGCTGGTGGCTTCGCTCCGGACGCGGCGAGGGCGCGATCGTCCGGGGCCTGCTGCTGGCCGGCGCCGCCGCGACCGGGGCAGGACTGGTCTGGGGCCTCTGGTTCCCCATCAACAAGCCGCTCTGGACCAGCTCGTACGTGGTCTTCACGTCCGGCATGGCCGCGCTCACCCTGGCCGCCTGCTACTGGATCATCGACGCGCGCGGCGTCCACCGCGGGACCGGGCCCTTCGTCGCGTTCGGCCGGAACGCGATCCTGGCGTTCTTCCTGTCGGGCATCTTCGCCCGCCTGCTCGGCATCATCCGAATCGAGGCCGGGGGCGAGACCGTGTCGCTCAAGACGGCCATCTTCGAGACCGTCTTCGCCCCGCTCGCACCCCCTCAGGCCGCTTCGCTGCTGTTCGCCCTCGCCTTCGTGGCGCTCTGGACCGCCTGGGCCGTGGCGATGCACCGGTTCCGCCTCTACGTCAAGGTCTGATTCCCGGAGCGGCGCGGCAACGCAACGGAGCGCCGGCTCAAGCCGGGGCCTGCCGGCTGCCGATACTCCGGCCGGGGAGGGGTGTCAGATCGCGCCATGTCCGATCAAGAACCCGTTGAAACCTTTGTCACGCAACGATTTGAGTGCGACCCACACCATCTCGCGCCGGCCCGACGGCCGGCGTTGGGTCCGCGCGTGCCGGGTTCCTTGACTTTGGCAGGGACGGCCTGCATCTTTCCCGCGCCGTAACCCGCGGCCACAGGTGCTCCTCCCCGTGTACCTGAGTGCCGCCCGGGCGAAGGCGAGTTGACGGCGCGCGCGTGCGCGCCTATACTCGCGCCGCCCTGGCCCGCACAGGCGGGTGGATCAACGGCATCAAAATCTCCCGGAACGTGCCGGATGCGAGGTTGGATCGCCCGAACGGAAGATCCTCCGGTAGCCTCGTGAACGGTTCCGTGAATTCGTGAACGGAGACGCACAGCGTCGCCGCTCGACGAAATGGGGGATTTGTGTCGTTGACGGGAGTGAAGTGGTTTCGATCACAATCATCCTCTTTGGGAGGAAAGGTATGAACAGACACAAGTCTGGAATTCTCGGACTCACGCTGGCGTTCGCGCTGGTTGGCGTGGCGTGCGAGGACAAGACGGAAGTCGTGATCCCGCCGCCGGCGGATCCGCCGATCGAGGTATCGGTGACGCCGGGTGCGGTGACGGCGAACGTGGGCCAGTCGGCCACGTTCGTGGCGCAGGTGACGGGCGGCAACGCCTCGACCGTGCGCACGGTGACCTGGGCGTCCTCGAACACGGCCGTCGCGGCGAACCCGAGCGCGGCAGGCTCGACGACGTGCGCCACGGCGGGCACGACGACGATCACGGCGACATCGACGGCCCTGGCGAGTGCGCGTGCAGCAGCGACGCTGACGTGCGTTGCGCCGCCGCCGCCGCCGACGCCGACGGTCAGCATCAAGTCGATCACGCAGTTCGCGACGACGATCCCGGTCGCGCTGAACAACGTGTTCGGCCAGATCGACATCACGCTGAACGCGGACTTCCCTGCGGGCTCGCAGGTGACCGCGCTTCGCACGTTCATCGTCCGTGGCACGACCTCGACGCGGGTCTGCGAGCAGACGTTCTCCGGGACGGCCGGTGAGGCCGGGATCGGCGGCGACGAGGCGCAGAGCGATGTCGAGATCATCTGCTCGGTCAACACGGCGGCCTACACGGGCACGCCGGGCGTGAGCAATGCCGCGACGATCACGTTCCTGAACGGCCCCGGCTACCGCGTCCGCGTCGAGATCATCCGCTCCGGCGGCACGGTCGCGGCGACGATCGAGTCGGCCGACATGCTGTTCAACAACTCGAACTTCATTGTGGCGCGTCTGGCCCAGCCGACGAACTGCCGGAACAATGCGGCGACCGGCCTCGTCTGGTGCGAGGGCAGCATCCAGGGCGACTTCCTGCCCGTGGTCTTCACGGGTGTGGCGGGTGACGCGGTCACGAGCATCACGCTGAACGCGTTCGGCGCGGTCGGCACGGATGCGGCGGCCCCGTTCTCGATCACGCTGCAGAAGGCGACGACGCCGGCTGCGTCCAGCGTGGCGGGCATCGAGGCTGCGACGGCCGGTTTCTTCGTGACGTCGCTGACGGTCGGCGGCCAGCCCGGCCCGACCTGCATCAACCCGGATCCGACGCTCAACCCGCAGCCTGTCTGCGGCGTTTTCGCGAACGTCAACTTCTGGCCGTTCCTCAATCTGTTCCGGCTGGACAACCTGGCCCCGATCGTCACGAACTTCAATGTGACACCGGCGGCGCTGTGCCCCGGCTCGGCGGCGGCGGCCTGCTACCTCGGCCCGATCTTCGCCTTCGCTTCGGGCGCGACGATCGTGCAGAGCGGCGCGAACTTCTACTCTGACACGGATGGCGGCGTGGCCGGCCAGACGCGCGTGTTCCGCGCGGGCACGGCAGGCTCCGAGGTCACCGTGACGACGGGCACGAGCCTGAGCACCGCGAACGGCGGTCCGGGTGAGTCGCCGGTCCCGAACTACGTCGTCAACGTCACCACGACGGACGCGCTCGGTAACGCGCGGACGGTGTGGGCCGGTCCGAACGCTGCTCTGCCGCTGGGTTCAGCCACGGGCGCGCAGCTGATCGGCTACGACGAGACGATCCCGACCCACACGCACCTCGCCGGCCCGGCCGACATGACGGTCAACACGGGCATCGCGGCGGGCACGATCGGCTTCACGGATTCGGGCATCGGGCCTTCGGGCTTCCTTGCGAACCCGGTCCAGATCAAGCTCGAGCGCATCACGGCGGCGGGCACGGTCTGTCTGCACCCGGACACGGGTGTGACGATCAGCTGCACGACGAACGCGGGTGTGGTAGCGGATGACGGCGCCTTCACGTACCCGGCGCCGGATGGCTACTACCGCCTGACGGTGTTCGTCCGTGACCAGGCGTGGAACTTCAGTGTCACGTCGACCCGCTTCACGCTCAATGACATCACGCCTCCCACGATGGGCGGCATTGTCAGCCCGGCGACGATCGCCGGCGGCTCGACCGTTTCGTTCACGTCGGCCCTGGCTGACGCGGTCGACCTGGGCAGCTACTTCCACTACGTCTTCTTCCCCGGCTTCGGCGGCGTCGCGATCAGCGGCGTGCGCACGAGCATCGGCACGTTCGGTCCGTCCCCGATCAACGGGACGGATGCCGGCGCCTTCACGGTGACGCGCTTCCCGCGCAGCATCGAAGGCAACAGCGGCGGCGGTCTGCCGACGGGTGCGGTTTCCAACGCGACGCAGGTCCAGCTCCTGACGCGCGACATGGCCGGCCACAGGCTGCGCTATGACGTGTCGCCGTGGGCTGCGTTCCCGAACGATGGCGTGTGCCCGATTGCCGGCTCGGCCGACAACGCGTTCACGCAGAACTGCCGCTTCCGGCTGGATGACATTACAGCCGCGATCGTGGCGGGTGGCGCTCCGGGTACGTCCGCGTACACGGCGCTCGTGACG
>JBFFZF010000284.1:0-4730 GCA_041568755.1 Longimicrobiales bacterium
GGGGACGAGGGGCGGGGGGTTATTATGCGGGGGTGAACGGACGGTGGGGGGGTGCCCTTGAATTGTGTCTTCTGTGCGATCGTGGAGGGGCGGGAGCGGGCGAGCGTCGTCTACGAGGACGAGCGCGTGTTCGCGTTCATGGACATCCGGCCGGTGCGGGTGGGGCAGCTGGTCGTCGTGCCGCGGCGGCATGCCGACCATTTCATGGACCTGGACGACGGGACGGCGACGGCGATCCTGCTGGCGGGGCAGCGCCTGGCGCGTGTGCTGCGTCGTGTGCTCGCGCCGCGGCGGGTGGGCATGATCGTGCACGGGTTCGGCGTCGCGCACGCGCACCTCATCGTGCTGCCGCTCGAGCACGCGTGGGACATCACGTCGGCGCAGTGCGGCGCGATCGAGGACGACCGCGTCGTGTACCGCTGGGAGAACGTTCCACTCGCGCCGCGCGAGGAGCTGGACGCGCTCGCGGCCTCGCTCTGCACGGCACTGGCCCGATCGTGACGGGGGATGGCAGGTCCGGCCTGATCGAGGCGCGCCGCTACGGCGACGCTGGACCGCACGTCGTGCTCGTGCACGGCGGGCCGGGCGCAGCGGGCCACATGGCGCCGATCGCGCGCCGGCTGGCGCACGGGGCCCGCGTGCTCGAGCCGTTCCAGCGCAGCAGCGGCGGCGCGCCGCTGACCGTGCGACGACACATCGAGGACCTGCGTGCGCTGCTCGACGCGGAGCGCATCGACCGTGCGCACGTGGTCGGCTCATCGTGGGGCGCGATGCTCGCGCTGGCGTTCGCGGCGGACCACCCGGACCGCGCTCGCAGTCTCGTCCTGATCGGCTGCGGCACGTTCGACGGCCGGTTCCGCGAACGCTTCAAGGCGATCGTGGCGGAGCGACTCGGGCCGGACGGGCAGGCGCGCATCGATGCGCTGGCGCGCCAGGAGCCGGATCCCGACAAGCGGCTGGCGAAGACCGTCGCGCTGCTCACGCGGCCGTACTCGCACGACCTGCTGAGCGAGGACCCGGAGAACGTGCGCGTGGACGCGCGCGCCAACCGCGAGAGCTGGGACGACATGCTGCGTCTGCAGGTGGACGGCGTGTACCCGCAGGCGTTCCGCAGGATCGACGCGCCGGTGCTGATGCTGCACGGCGTGAAGGACCCGCACCCCGGGCCCGAGACGCGCGACGGACTGCTGCCGTTCCTGCCGCAGCTCGAGTACGTCGAGCTGCCGGAGTGCGGCCATTTCCCGTGGCTGGAGCGGGCGGCGCAAGAGACGTTCTACGCGCGGCTCGAGGCGTGGCTGCGCGGCGCGGACCGCTGAACGGAGAAGAGAAACCCGATGGACGAGATCGCCCCGCTGGGCGCGGACCTGCTGGATCGCGCGACGCTGACGCTGCAGCGCGCGTTCGACGCGGATCCCATGTTCACCTGGCTCTTCCCGGACGCACGGCGGCGCGCCCGCGCGCTGCACGGGCTGAACCGCGTGCCGCTCGAGTACGGGTACCGGTACGGCCGGGTTCTGCACACCGACGACGGTCGGGCGGTGGCCGTGTGGATCCCGCCCGGTCACGTCGTCACGCCGGGCGGACTCGTCCGGTCCGGGCTGCTCCGTGCGGCCTGGGGCATGGGGCCCGGGCCGTTCGTCCGCTTCATGCGCGCCAACGCCTCGGTCGGTCACATCCACGAGACCTGCCTGCCCGGACCGCACTGGTATCTCATGATCATCGGCGTCGACCCGGAGCTGCAGGGCCGCGGCCGTGGCACCGCGCTGATCCGTCAGGGCCTGGCGTGGGCCGACGCGGAAGAACTCCCGTGTTATCTGGAGACCAGCTCGCCGGACAACCTGCGGCTGTACGAGCGCCACGGCTTCGAGGTCGTGGCTTCCGTGTCGCTGTCGGGCGGGCCGACGGGCTGGGCCATGCGGCGCGCCCCGGGCGGCAGCGCATGAGGCGACGGCAACGGGCTGCCGGGCCCGACCGCACGGCCGCGTTCTCCGGCCGGGTTCGGCAGGTACAGCGGCGAGGGCGCACGGGTGCGCGATCGCGCGGGCTGACGCTTGCCTGTGCCGTCGCGCCCATGGCGCTGTTCACGGGCTCGCCGTCGACGGTGAGCGTGCAGGCACCCGACGTCCGGGGCGTCTGGGTCCTCGATCCCGTGCATGCCGGCCCCGGCGACGTGTACGGCGAGCTGCGCATCGTGGAGCAGCCGGGCGACGCGATCCGGCTGACCATGGTGGACTGGGGCCAGGCCTGGATCGACGGCGCGTTCCGCGACGTGGTGCGACTCACGCCATGGACGTTCCCGCTCGGGCGCTGGGCGCCTCGCCGCGGTGCGGAGGACGGACCGCAGCCGCTGGCCCGGGCGAGGCAGACCGGTGATCGGCTCGTGCTGGCCAAATCGACGGCGCACGGGACCGGCGATTTCGTGTGGGTCTGGCGCGTGGCGCACGACGGCTGCGGCCTGCTGCACACGGAGACGGCGCGCGCGTGGGACGCGGATTTCGCGGCGCGTCCGCCGGAGGGCCGGCCGTTGTGCTTCCAGGCCGCGCTGTCCGACGACAGCGCGGCCGAAGCCTCGGTGGCGTCACGCCTCCGGAAGCTCGAGCACAGCGGTCGTGTGGCCGCGGGGATCGACGTGCGTGTGACTGCGGATCGCAGCGCCTTGCGCATCACGTGTCCGCATCAGGACTGTCGCATCGTGCGACTCGAGGCGGGTGTGCGCACCGGCACACGGCCGCTGGCGCGCGGCACGACGGCGCAGCTCCCCGTGCACAGCGAAGCGGTGATCGAGCCGGTGCCGGCGCCGCGGAAGCCCGCCGCGTCGCGACAATAACACGAAAGTCTTGTCCGGTCCGGCCAACCGGTCACACTATTCAGTATTCCACGCGCGGTCCCCCGCAGAACTCATCGCCCGTTGTCATCCGCCGTAACGAGGAGGTTATGATGCATGTCCGTTCGCTGGTCCCTGCGCTTCTCGTCCTCCTCCCGATGCCGGCTGCGGCGCAGACGCTGGGCCCGCAGCAGCAGGAGGTCTGGCAGACCGTGCGCGACTGCTTCGACGCGGTCGAGCGGAAGGACCAGGCCGCGCTGCTCGACTGCTTCCACGAGGAGTACAGCTTCTGGTGGGCGGAAGACGTGCTGCCTTTCGGCAAGGATCTCGTGCGTCGTGTGGCACCCGTGGACATGGCCGGGCTGCAGCTCGTGGCCGACGACGTGCGGCCGGCGCGCATCGTCGTGAAAGGCGATGTCGCGATCGTGCACTGGGGGCTGCGCCGCTTCACGCGCGGCGAAGGTGGCGTGGAGGTCTCGTTCGTGGAGCGTGTCTCGATGACGCTGCTGCGCGAGGACGGGCGCTGGCGCTTCCTGGGCGGCGGCGGCTCGCCACTCATCCAGAACGGATCGCTGCCCGACTGAGTTGGGACCGGCCCGGCTTGGCCGGTTGCCCGATCACGCGCTAGACTCCCGGGCCCGCGCGCACTCCTGCGTGCGGAACCGGGAGAATCGAGCATGCATCGGGTGGGAGTGCCTGCGCCGGGCGTTGCCTGCGCCGTGCTCGCCTGCGCACTGGCCGGGTGGACCGGCTGCGCCGGCGATGGCCCGCGCGACGGTGTGGTGCGCCGGGACAGTGCGGGCGTCCGGATCGTCGAGAGTCAGGCGCCGCGCTGGGCGGAAGGCGGTGCGTGGGTCGTGGACCCGGAGCCGGTGCTCGACCTCGCGACGTCCGGCCAGGGGGCGGGGCACGAGTTCCACCGGGTGCGCCACGCGACGCGGTTGCGCGACGGGCGCATCGCGGTCGCGGACGAGGGCTCGAACGAGATCCGCATGTTCGGACCGGATGGCGCGTTCCACGGGAAAGTGGGCCGGACCGGCGATGGGCCGGGCGAGTACCGCCGGCTCACGAGCGTGCACGAGATCCGCGGCGACTCGCTGCTCGCCTTCGATTCGTGGCTCGCGCGCTTCACGTTGTACGATCCACAGGGCCACCCGGTGTTCACGTTCAACGTACCCGACGCGAACCAGCGCGTCTGGCGCGCCTGGCCTGCGGGCGACAGTGCCATCGTCTCGATCCGCCACCACCTCGAGCCAATCGTCGAGTACGGGCTGTACCGCGTGCCGTACGCGATCGTGAAGACCGATGTGCGGGGCGATGGCGCGGACACGCTCGCCATCCTGCCCGGGTACGAGGGGTTCCAGTTCGAGGCCGGTGATGCGCGCCCGCTGTTCGGCAGGGACGGCCACATGACCGCGCGCGGGGACCGCATCGCGATCGGTGACGCGGAGACGCTGCAGGTCACGGTGCTCGGGCTGGACGGACGGATCCGACACATCGCCCGTGCACCGGCGTTCGATCTGCGCGTCACGCCGGAAGAAGTGCGGGCGGAGCGGGCGGCCGCCGTGCCGTCCGAAGACGCGCCGCCGTTCCTGCGCGAGATCGCCGCGCAGCTGCCGGACCCGACCACACGGCCCGCCTACGCCCGGCTGCTGCTCGACCCGTTCGGCAACGTGTGGGCGCCCGAGGCGCACGGCCGCGTCACGCCGGACCGGCCCGTGCGGTGCCAGGTCTTCGACCCGGACGGCCGGTGGCTGGGCGAGGTGGTGCTGCCGTCGCGGTTCACGCCGTTCGAGGTGGGGCAGCGGTATGTCCTCGGGGTGCAGGTGGACGAGGCCGGGGTTGAGCATGTACTGCTTTTGAGGCTCACCAGGGAATAGGTCAGGGGGGCGGGACGGCGGGAGAC
>JBFFZF010000285.1:0-4711 GCA_041568755.1 Longimicrobiales bacterium
AGCGAATCGTCCAGGCCAGTCCTGCGCCGAGGCTGCCCACGTGGCGGCTGCCCCAGCACGAGGCGTCGGCCAGGCAGAGGTGCGGCGCGATGAAGTCATAACGCGCAAAGATCATGGGCCGGAGCGTGGCAACGACGGGCGGCAGCCGGAACTCGACCGACGCGCCGAGCCCCGGGTTGGGCCCGACGTCATCGTTGGACGTGACGCCATCGCCCTCGATCATCCGGACCGTCTCGATCTGCCGGTACAGCGAGGCGTTCAGCGCGAAGAGCAGATCCGAGCCGTCGAACGGGTGCACGCCCATCGTGAGTCCCGCACCGATCACGCTGAAAGCCCAAAACACATCGAACGGGCCAGGCTCACAGAAGAAGGCATTGCACAGCTGGTCACGGCGCACCGCCGGTTCCCACAGGCGCCGGTACACGATCAGGACGCCGAACCGGCCGGCCAGCTCGTCCGCGGCGAAGGCCAGTCGGAATCCCGTCGGCGAGCTCAGCGGTTCCACGGATGTGACGGACCGGTCGAAGCCGGCGTCGAAGTGCAGCGTCTGGGCCCGCGCCGTGGCGGGCGCGTGGCTTGCGGCAGCGAGCGCGGCACAGCAGAGAGCGAGGCGCAGCCGCATCAGTCCCAGGTGGCCGTCGGGCCCTGTTCGGCCAGGGTCGCTTTCGATGGTGTGTCCTCGGTGAGGAAGCGACGGGCCAGAATCTTCTCCTGCATGGTGCGGTAGACGTCGGGGTCCAGCTGGAACGTTTCCTTGAGGCGTCGGAGTTCCTCCAGATCGGCGTCGCACTTCTTGCTGAGGTCCGCGTTGACCCGGCCGGCGGGTGGGTGAGCCGGGGCGGGTTCTGCCGCTCGCGCCGTCGCCTCGAACGTCTGGCCCCCGAGCGCAGGCCGATCCGTGACCCGGTCCGCTGCCGGCGGCTGCTCGCGGGGGCGCACCGGTGGCGGTTCGGCGTCCCACGACTTTTCGGTCTGCTGCGTCTGGTCGTCGTGTGCCGCCGCCGATGGCCCCGTGCCCTCGGCCGGTGTGCCTGCCGTCGAAGCCGTGAAGATCTCGCCATCGCCGCGCAGGAACAGCACGGGAGTGGCCCACTCGTGCCCGCCCTCGGCTGCGGCGCGCATCTTCATGCGTGCACCGCCGAGCGCTTCCTCGATCGAGTAGCTGCGGGCGATGCCGCCGTACAACCGGCGTGAGAATGCGATGGCCGCCGCGTCCGTCACCGGGAACTGCATGGCGACGACAGCGGGGACACCGGCCCTGACCAGGGCGGCGGCCACACCGGCGAAAGCGTGCTGCCCGCCCGATCTCGGCACCTGCGCCGTCCTGCACGCGTTCAGCACGGCGAGGCGGACTTCGGGTTCACGGCTGAGCAGCAGCCCGATCTCGTCGCCGGCCTTGGGCCCGTCCTCGAAGATCAGCACGCCCGTATCGTTCTCGAAGTCGCCGTGACCCATGAAGTGGATGACGTGGTAGTCCTCCCACTGCAGGCGCTCCTCGAAATCGACCCACGTCGCGTGCTCGATGAAATCCGGGCAGATGTGCGCCTTCTGGTCGGCAAGTTCCTTCTCGATGCGTGCGCGCTCTTCGGCCAGATCCAGGTTCCTGCGCGGGTCGGCCATCACGAACAGCACCCGCAGCGGGGGCTGGAACGGCCTGAGCAGGAGGGGCTGGTTGATGTCGAGTGCCCGGACCAGTGTCACTTCGCGCAGCAGGGCGAGCGGGCGGTGCGTCTCATCGACCATCAGTTCCCACGGCAGGCTGGCGATCCATGCGGCTTCCGGATCCTGCAGATCGAGCTGCAGCTGGATGCGGACCGGCGCACGCTGCATGCGGGCCCAGTTCAGACCATCGCGGAGCAGGTCGCGGACCTCGCCGGCGAAGAGCGTCTTGTAGAGGTCGAGGCCGACGCGGTCGGGCTCCGGCGCCGCCTCCGGAGCATTCGCTCCGGCGCGACCCGTGTCGCGCGGAAGGTGGACAGGGCCGTGCACAATCGTGCCCAGCGCCATCAGCTCCTTGTCGTCGAGCGCAGGGAAGAGCACGGGATGGTTCGTGCTGGTGGCTCGACGGTACTGCGCGCGGACCCGGTAGACACCCGGGCCGGCCGGATCGATGCGGATGGACAAATCCTGTTCGCTCATGTCGGTCGTCCGCGTCCCCGTTCCGTTTCTTCAGTAACCGACGGCCATGCCGTCCTTGCGCGGATCCGACGCGGCAGCCCAGCCGCGCGGCAGCTTCATGACGAGCTGCGCACCGCCGAAGGCGATGTCGCGCTCATCGACCAGCTCGTGACCCAGCAGGCGCAACGCCCGCCGCACGTCTTCGTCGACCGGCGATTCAATGGCGACGCGCGCTCCGCTCAGGTGCCGGAAGCGCGCGGCATCCACGGCCTGCTGTGGATCCATACCGAAAAGCAGCAGGTTCAGCAACACCTGGACGTGCCCCTGCGGCTGCATCGCCCCGCCCATCACGCCGAACGCCAGCCACGGCTCCTCGCCCGCCGCGGAGCGGAGCACACCTCGATCCCGCGTCGTCCGCGTGACGAACGCCGGGATGATCGTGTGGAAGGGCAGCTTGCCCGGCGCCACGGTGTTCGCGCGCCCGGCCTCGAGGGTGAACCCGCTGCCCCGGTTCTGCAGGGCGAAGCCGGTGCCGGGCACGACGACCGCCGAGCCGAACGCGCTGAACAGGCTGTTGATGAACGAGACCATGTTGCCCTCGCCGTCGGATACGGCCAGGTAGATCGTCTCGCTGGCCGTCGTGGCGGCGCCCGGCTCCGTGCGGACGGCCGCGCGCGCCGGATCGAGGTGCGCGCGGCGCGACGCGACGTAGTCGTCCGCGAGCAGGCGGTCCACCGGGATGCGCATGTGCGCCGGATCGCCGACGTAATGTTCGATGTCCGCGTACGCCAGCTTCTTGGCCTCGATCAGGTGGTGCAGGTAGGCCGCCGAGTTGTGGCCCATGGCAGCCAGATCGTACGTCTCGAGGATGCGCAGCATCTCGAGCGCGGCGATGCCCTGACCGTTGGGTGGCAGCTCCCACAGCCGGTAGCCGCGGTACGGCACCGAAACCGGCTCGACCCACGAGACCTGGTGCTTCGCGAAGTCCTCGACGGTCAGGAAGCCACCGGCGGCGCGCACATGGTCGGCAACCCGTCTGCCGAGCGGCCCGCCGTACAGGACGCCGGGACCGCCGGCCGCGATTGTACGCAGCGTCTCCGCGTAGTCGGGGTTGCGGAACCAGTCGCCGGCGCGCGGCGCGCGCTCGCCCTCCAGCAGGTACGTCGACCGCGCGCCCGCGTCGCGGCGCAGCGCGTCGACCTCGGCCTGCCAGTCGGCCGCGATGATCGGCGTGACCGGGAAGCCTTCCTCGGCGATGCGGATGGCCGGTGCCAGCGCCTCCGCCAGCGTGATCGTGCCGAAGCGCTCGAGCAGCGCGGCCCAGCCACTCACCGAGCCCGGCACGGTCACCGGCTCGACGCCCCGCGACGGGACGCGATCCCGGCCGCGCGAGAGCAGTTCGTCGCGCGTCATCAGCGAGCCCGACCGGCCGCTCGCGTTCAGGCCGTGGAGTTGGCCGTCCCGTGCGGACCAGACCATGGCGAACAGGTCGCCGCCCAGGCCGACCATGTGCGGCTCGACCACGGTCAGCACGATGGCGGCGGTGACGGCCGCGTCGATCGCATTGCCGCCGCGCTCCAGGACCGCGAGCCCGGCCGCGCTGGCCAGCGGCTGGCTCGTGGCCACGGCGCCGTGCGGCGCGTACACCGTCGACCTGCCCGCCATCGACGTCGGCCGCTGCGCGTGCGCCATCAGGGGCAGCAGCAGAGCCAGCTGAAAGAGGAGCGAACGGCTGGTGCGACGCAGGTTGTACGGCATGCGGTTCTCCTCCCGGGCCATGCAGAACGTGTGGACGGCGATTGCGCGATCAACGCGCGGCCGCAGTGAGCGTGACGAGGTGGCTGAGCAACGCGCGCGCGGCAGCGCCGAGGTTGGTCCGGCCCGTGTTGTAGTTGCGCAGCAGGACCACGCCGATGCGCGTCTCCGGATGGAACGCGAGGTGCGCGGTGTAGCCGGCCACGGATCCGCCGTGCCCCGCGAACCGGTTGCCGTCCGCGTCCGTCGAGATCTGGAAGCCGAGCCCGTAGCCGTTCGGGGTGTCGCGCGGCGTGTGCACGGCCAGCAGGCTCGCGCGGGTCGCGGGCGTCAGCACGTCGTCGCCCAACGCGCCGGTCAGTAGCGCGATGAAACGGGCCAGATCCCCCACGGTCGAGTACACGCCGCCATTCGGCACCTTGTACCCGCGGCCGTCGTGCTCGCGGGCCGGCAGGCCGGCATCGATCCCGCCCCTGCCATCATTCGCGTAACCCGTCGCCACGCGCGGCCACGCAACGGGCGGGACGATGAAGTACGAGGACGCCATGCCGATCCGCGCGAAAACATCGTACTCGACCAGACGCATGAACGGGACGGCCGAGGCCCGCGAGATCGTCAGGCCCAGGATGCCGTAGCCGATGTTCGAGTAGCTGTACGCCTGGCCAGGTGGCGTGCGCAGCGATGTCTTCGGGATGGAGGCGACGATCTTCGCTTCCCAGCCGTCGATCGGACCGGTCGCCGCACCGTCGAGCGCCGGTTCGCGGATCAGGCCCGCCGTGTGCGAGGCCAGCTGACGCAGCGTGATGGCGCGGACCGCGGCCGGATCGCCATCCAGCGC
>JBFFZF010000286.1:0-4662 GCA_041568755.1 Longimicrobiales bacterium
CTGCTCCAGGCGAAGGTCGTCCCGGCCAGCGCCACGCCGGCCCGATCGTAGGCGGTGGCCGTCAGCGTGCCCGTCTGTCCGACGAACAGCGTCAATGGCGAAGGAACGACCTGGATCGAGGCCGCAGCGGGCGCCGGGGGCAGCGATGTGGGCGGGCTGGCGCAGCCCATCAGCAGCGCGAAGGCGGCGACGCACGGCGCAACGGGTCTCATGGCCGCCACGATGGGAGGCCGGCGTGAATTCAGCGCCAACCCGCCGTCAACGGTCAGTTGACGCCGCGATCGAGCGTGGCCGGACTAGCGCGGACGGAACGCCTCGTGGGCGGCCGACGCGCCGAAGCCGGCGCGGATACCGCCGCCGATCACGTGGATGACGCCATTGAGGGTGACCGCGCCCATCCCGTGGCGCGGCGTCGGCATGTCCGCGACGCGCCGCCACGTGTTGCCCGCCGGATCGTACGCCTCCGTGTGCGGGAACACGCCGGGGATCTCGCCGCCGAAGACGTACAGCCTGCCGTCCGTGGCCGCCGCGGCCAGGCCGCCGCGCGCGGTCGGCATGTCGGCCAGCCGCTCCCAGGTGTCCGTGGCCGGCGAGTAGACCTCGAGCGCACGCGTGTTGCCCGGCGCACGCCCGCCGACGACGTAGATCTTCTCACCAAGGACGGCGGCGGCCAGATGCTCGCGCGGCGTCGGCATCGGCGCGCGGGCGCGCCACGTGTCCGTCGCGGGATCGTATTCCTCGACGGAGGTCGAAACCGCGCCGCCACGCACGCCGCCGATCACGTAGATCCGGCCGCCGAGTGTGACCGCGACGTGCGCGGCACGCGGCGAAGACATCGGTCGCACCGTGCTCCAGCGTTGTGTGCCCGGATCGAACACGAAGACCGTCGCCGAAGCGCCGCCCACCGCCTGGTAGCCGCCCGGCACGTAGAGCCGGCCGCCGCTCGCCGTCACACCCGGGTGGTGCCGGCCCTCCGGCATCGGCGGCCCGGTGGTCCAGCGGTCCGCGCCCGCGTCGTAGACCTCGAGGACGGCTGTCGTGCCGCCCGCCGCGTCGAAGCCGGCCGGCGTGTAGATGCGTTCACCGATCACGGCCGACGGCATCTCCTGCCTCGCCGTCGGCAACGGCGCCTTCGCGGTCCAGCTGCCCGTGTCCGGGCCGCCGTTCCCGCTCGGATCGGTGCCGGCGCACGCCGCAGCACACAGCAGCGTCAGGACCGCGAGACGCACGTACGTCACAGAGTGAGGAAGCTCCAGTCCCTCGAGAACGGCACACTGCTGAAGCGCACGCCGCGCGTGGCGGTCACGCGCAGGTTGTCGCTCGGGTTGATGCCGATCCCGTTGGCGGCGTCGTACAGGCCCGGCTCCATGCTGAACGTCATGCCCTCGGCCAGCACGGTGTCATCGCCAAGCGCGATGTACGGCGGCTGGTGGCCGGTCAGGAACTGGCCCTGCCCGTGCGCGGGACGGTGGTAGATGAAGTCCTGCATGCCGCTCCGCACCTGGTGCTCGTGGATGGCGACGGCGATGTCGGCGCACACCGCGCCGGCCTTCGATTCGCGCTCCTGGATCTCGATCGTCTCGGCCACGACCTCCCACAGCCGTTCCTGCTCCGGCGTCCACGGCGCGATGAGGTAGTTGCGGTAGCACTCGCCGCCGAATCCGCCCAGCAGAATGTCGGTGTTGACGTAGACCGTCTTGCCGCGCTCGATGCGGCTGTGGAAGAACTGGTTGGGGTGCGGGTACGCGGAGGCGACACCGGCACGCACGTAGTTCGATGTGACCTCGATGCCGACGGCCGAATGCGGCCGGCCGTCGCGCACCACGTCCTGCATGAGCAGGTTGATGCCGTAGGCCCGCAGCGCCTGGCCCAGCTCGAAGTCGGTCAGGTCCGTGCCGCGCTCGAGGATGTAGTCGCGCGCGAACGCGTGGATGCGGTCGAAGTAGCGGTACGCCCGCTGGATCAGCGCAAGTTCTTCGGGCGTCTTCACCATCTGCATGCGCTGGCAGATCGCGGAGACATCGACGAACCGCGCGCGCGGCAGGACACGGGCCGCGGTCTCGCGCTCGCGGACGGAGAGCGTCCGGTCGATCGCGATCGTGCGGCCGTCCAGCCCGCGCCGGCCCAGCCGCTCGAGCAGCCACGCCCACAGGTCCACGCGCGGTCCGCGCCGCACCTCGCCTCGATTCGGGAAGCCGCCCTCGGCGTGCGGGAAGCAGAAGTAGTACTCGTTCTCGGTGCACCACCACGACGTGATCAGGTCGCGGTCGATGCCCGGCGAGTACCAGTAGGCGGCATCGGTCTCGGCCAGCGGGAACATGACCCACGTCGAGCGCTGGCCGCTCGAACGGTAGCAGCCCGAGAAGTAGACCATGTTGGGATCGCTGCCCAGCACGACGGCCTCCGCGCCGTGTTCGGCGGCGGCGGATTCCTTGAGCAGCCGCGTCCGCTCCTGGTGCCAGGCCAGCGGCAGCCGGTCCATACCGACGGGTGCGGGCTCGACGTGATCCGGATCGCGCACGAGCAGGCGCTCGGAATCGCCCTCGTTCGCAGGCGAGGCCGGGGCGCAGGCCAGCGCGGCGGCGGCGCCGCCTGCGGCGGTCAGCCCGGCCGAGAGGTCGCGGATGAAGGCACGGCGTGATGTCGACATGCAATTCCCTCGTTCAACGGTTGCGGCCCGGCGTTTCGCTCGTCGTGCGGCCGGCGCGGCGGACCCGCTCGTCGAACCAGTCCAGGTTCCGCTGCATCGCGTCGAGCAGCAGCTTGGGCTCCTGGATGCCGTGCGGCTGGCGCGGGTACACGACCATGCGGACGGGCACGTTCTGCCGACGCAGCGCGTTGTACAGCTCGTACCCCTGGCCGATCGGCACGCGCACGTCCTGCTCGCCGTGCTGGATGAGCGTGGGCGTGGTCACACCGCCAATGTTGAACATCGCGGAATGCGCGGCCCAGCGGTCGAAGACTTCCCAGTATTCGCCGCCGAAGTAGTCGGGCACGAACGCGGGCACGTCCGACGTGCCGGTGAAGCTCATGAGGTTGGTGACGCCGGCGCCGACGGACGCGGCCTGGAACCGCTTGGTCTGCGTGATCACCCACGACGTCATGAACCCGCCGTAGCTCCAGCCCATGATGCCCATGCGGTCGGCGTCCGCGACGCCCAATCCGATCACGTGATCGACGCCGGCCATGATGTCACGATAATCGCCGCCGCCCCAGTCCCCGTAATTCGCGTAGCGGAACGCGCGACCGTAGCCGCTGCTGCCGCGCGGGTTGACGCGCAGCACGGCGTAGCCACGCGACGCGAAGGCCGCGACGGGATACGGACCCGGCGAGCCGATGAAGGACTCGGTGAACACGCCGGTCGGCCCGCCGTGCACGATGACGAGCAGCGGCACGCGCGCGCCCGGCGTGTAGCCCGCCGGCAGCGTGAGCAGGCCCTCGACATCCAGACCATCGGGGGCCTTCCAGCGCAGCACGTCCGTGCGCCCGAGCGGCGGCGCGTCCGCCATGACCGTCTGTGCGCGGCTGACCTGCACCGGCGCGAACCGGTCGGTGCGACTCACGAACGCCTCCGCAGGCCGGTCCGTGGCCTGGCGCGTGAAGCCCAGGTGCGTGCCGCGCTCGTTGAGCGACGCGCCATCCACGCCGCCATCGCTCGTGAGATCGACGGGCGCACCGCCGCCGGCCGGGAGCGCGTAGATGCGCGAGCGCGTGCCGCGCGTCTCCGTGACCCAGATGCTCCGGTCATCGGCGGACCAGCCGATCACGCCGGGCTGCTCATCGAACGTGTTGGCCAGCGCACGGGGCTCGCCGCCCGCGGCCGCCACGACGTGCACGCGCGAAACGAAGCCCCACGTGGGCGGATCATCGCTGCGTGTGAAGGCGATCCAGCGCCCGTCCCGCGACCAGACCGGGCCGCTCTCGTTGGCGCCGGTCGCCGCGATCGCGGTGGCGCGTCCGCTCGTCACGTCGATGACCGACACATCGTTCTGCTCGTAGACCGTGGGCGTGCGCTGGTGCGCGATCGCGATCGACCGGCCGTCCGGCGCCCACGACATGGACGTCACGTGCACATCGCCCTCCGTCAGCCGGCGCGCGACACGCCTGCCCTCCGCGTCCGACTCGACGGGGACCAGCCAGAGCCGCGTCAGCTTGTAGTTCTCATCGACCACCCGCGCATCGCGCTTCTCACGCTCCGCCTTCTCCTCATCCTCCGATTTCGCGTCGGTGATCAGCAGTGCCAGCCAGCGGCCGTCCGGCGACCAGCGGAACTGCGAGACGCCGCCCTTCTCCTCCGTCAGCCGCTCCGCCTCGCCCCCGTCCGGACGGATGCGGTAGACGCTGGCGCGGTCATCGCGTGAGGAGATGAAGCCCAGCCACGCGCCGTCCGGCGACCACTGCGGCGAGGTCGCGGACTTGTCGCCCTGTGTGAGCTGGAAGGCCGAAGTGCCGTCCGCGCGGGCGATGTGGATGTGCGAGAGCCAGTCGCTGCGCTCGCCTTCCATGCGCGGCTCGCCCACGACGAACGCGACGCGCGCGCCGTCCGGCGAGACCTGCACAGACCCCACGCGCTTCACCTCGAGCATGCGCTCCGGCGTCCAGCCCTCCTGCGCCGGCAGCGGTGCGGCGGTCGCGATCAGCAGGGGCAGGACGGCGAGGACC
>JBFFZF010000287.1:0-4656 GCA_041568755.1 Longimicrobiales bacterium
CCGATCCTGCAGGGCCTCGACCGGCCGATGAACGACCTGTCGCGCGGCGCCTCAGCGCTGGACGTGGCGCGGGTCGCGTGCATCACGGCAGTCCAGGCGCAGGAGCCGCACGGGGACTTGCCGGACAGCGGGCCACCGGCCCATGATTCGGCCCATTCACGGGGGAACAGGGGTGCGCCATGAGCTTCGACGTGCAGAAAGTCAACGACGTGACGGTCATCGATGTGAAGGGCCAGCTCATCGTCGGGAACCGCCAGGAACTCAAGCAGACGGTGCTCGATCACCTTGAAGGCGGGGCGCGTCGTTTCCTCATCGACTTCGCGGGCACGGGCTACATCGATTCGAGCGGCCTGGGCGTGCTGGTCAGCCTGTCCAAGAAGATCCGCGAGCAGAGCGGCGAGCTGCGCCTCGCGAGCCTGAACGATGATCTGCGCACGCTGTTCGAGCTGACCAAGCTGGACACACTCTTCCACATCACGGCCAATCGCGAGGAAGCGCTCGCCTCCTTCTGACCGGGACGGGACGGTGACGCCCGCTCCGGCCTCCCCCGACGCGACCGACCGCACGCTCGACTTCGAGCTGGCCACCGATCTGCACGCCATCGAAGGCGCCGTCGAGTCCGTCCTCGCCGTCGGCCGGAAGTCCCGCTTCGATCCTGATCGCCTGCGCCTGCACCTGCGCGTCGGGCTGACCGAAGCCATCGCGAACGCGATGCTGTACGGCAGCCGCGAGGACCGTGACAAACGTGTGCGCGTCGAGGTACGTTTCACGGACGAGGACGTGACCGTGCGCGTGACGGATCAGGGCACGGGCTTCGACCCCGACACGATCCCCGATCCCACACTGCCGGAGAACCTGACCCAGCCGAACGGACGCGGCATCTTCCTCATCCGGCAACTGATGGACCGCGTCGAGTACAACGCAGCCGGCAACTCGATCCTCATGGTCCTGACCAACCCGCTGGCCGGGAGAGAGACGAAACGGGCCGAGGCCATCGAGGGCGCCCCGGCACTGCCCGCCCTCGCGCGTACCCTGCTCGACTGGTTCGGACGCATGCACCCCGCCGCGCAGCCGCATCTGGTTCAGGCGGCGTCGCCCGGCGGGACGGGCTGGGTGGGGGTGCACCCGCACGCGGGCCGGCCGGAGCCGGACCCCGCGGACGCGGAGCCGGACGCGTGGAAGAGCGCGCGCATCGGCATCGGCGAGGGCTCCGCGTTCGTGCTGCGCGTGCGGGCCGGCAGTTGCACGCCCGGCGAGATGGACGGGCTGGTCGACGCACTCCGTGATGCGCTCGCGCACGACCGCGAAGCGCGACTGACGGCCGCCGAGCTGTCCGAACGCTACGAAGAGATCAGCCTGCTCTACACGATCAACGAGATCGTCGGCTCCGCGCTGGTCGCGGAGAACGCGACGGATCGCATGCTGGCCGAGGTGATGGACGTGCTGGGCGCGCGGCGCGCATCGCTCTGGGTGCACCGTCCCGGCGTCGACGCGCTCGAACTCGTCGCGGCCGTGGGGGAGGAAGGACTGCGCGGGCCCATCGCGGTGAACGATCCGGACTCGGCCACGGCATGGGTCTTCCGCGAGGACCAGGTGCTCAACATCGAGCGGGGCGACACCGGTTCGGAGTCCGTGCGGCTCGAACCCAGCCCACGCCGCGACGACGCGTTCCTGTCCGTGCCCATCAACTTCACGCCGCCCGACGGCCGCGCGCGCAGCATCGGCGTGCTCACGCTCGTGGGCAGGCAGTCGGGCGCACGCTTCGGCCCCGGCGATGAGCGCCTGCTCGCGGCCGTGGCCAGCCAGATCGGCGCCGCCATCGAGACGCAGCGGCTCATGCAGGAAACGCTGCGCCAGGAACGACTGCTGCGCGAGCTGGAACTGGCGCACGATCTGCAGCTCAAGCTGCTGCCCGATCCGGGCGCCTTCGAGGCGCCGCCGGAGATCGCCGCGCGCTGCTCGCCCGCGGAATCCGTCGGCGGCGACTTCTACCAGCTGTACCGCCTGCCCGGCGATCGGCTGGGCGTGCTGATCGGTGACGTATCGAGCCACGGCTTCGGCGCCGCGCTGATCATGGCGCTCACGCTCAGCGCCGTAGGCATTTATGCACGCTCGACCGACTCGCCCGCGGAAGTGCTGCGTCACGTGCACCGCGCGCTCATCCGCGAGCTGGAACAGACCGAGATGTACCTGTCGCTGTTCTACGGCGTGCTCGACCGCCACGACGGACTGATCAGCTACGCGAACGCAGGCCACCCGCAGGCCTGGCGCATCGACGGCGAAGGCCAGGTCACCCGCCTCGGCGCGACGGGTCCGCCGCTCGGCACCATGCCGGTCGAACCGCACGGGGAGCGCATCGCGCGCTGGGTCGCCGGGCGCGACATGCTGCTCCTCTTCACCGATGGCCTGTCCGACGCACTCGCCGACCACCGCGGCAGCCAGAGCGGCGAGCCGGCGCTCGTCGACATGGTCGTGGCCATGCGGGACCAGCCGCTCGAGACCATCGTCGCCGACACCTTCGAAGCTTCCGAGCCGCGCCGGTCCGGCCTGCCGCCCGACGACCGGACCATGCTGCTCGTGCGCGGCTGACGCACGGCGAAACGGGGCGGGGACCATGGCACGTGCAAAGAAGTCGCTCGGCCAGAACTTCCTCGTCGACCAGAACATCCAGCGCAAGATCGTGGAGGCGATCGATCCGCGGACCAATGATGAGGTGCTGGAGATCGGGCCCGGGCGCGGCGCGCTCACACGGCTGCTCGCGGGACGTGTCCGGCTGCTCGTCGCAGTCGAGCTGGATCGTGATCTGGCGTCGGAGCTTCGTGGCGCGCTTCAGGTTCGGGGCGAGGAGGCGCTCGAACGGATGGTTCACCGCGGAGAGCGCGGAGGGCGCGGAGAAGGGACAACGGATTCAGAGGGTGAACGGCGGGGGGTGGGGGTGGAGGTCGTGCATGGGGATGCGCTCGTGTTCGATGCGGCATCCTGGTTCGAGGACATCGGGCGGGTCAAAGTCATCGGTAACATCCCCTACAACATCACCTCGCCGCTCATCTTCCGGCTGCTCGAGCGGGAGCGGCGGCCGGCGGACATCGTGCTCATGGTGCAGAAGGAAGTCGCGGATCGCATCGTGGCGGCGCCGGGTTCGAAAGATTACGGGGCGTTGACCGTGGGCGTGCAATCCGTAGCGCGCGTCGAACGGCTGTTCCACGTCGGGCGTCAGGCGTTCCGGCCTGTTCCCAACGTAGACTCGACGGTCGTGCGCATCACGCCCATCCGGCCGTTCCCGCTCAGCGAACAGGACGAGCAGGATCTCCGCACGCTGACGCAGGTTGCCTTCCAGTGGCGGCGCAAGCAGTTGCAGAAGACGCTGCGCGCGTCCCCGTCGTATGAACTTCCTCCCGATCAGGTCGAGCACGTGCGGCAGACGACGGGCTTCGACCTCGAGCGGCGGCCGGAGACGTTCGCGCCTGACGAACTGCTGCGGCTGGCGCGCGCGCTGCCCAGGCAGCCCCCGCCGGAAAAGGACAAGAGAGTCCCCAACCGCCGAGGGTAAATCCGTGCAGACCACGGAAAGGCGCCCGCACACTAGGTGCACGGGCGCCCTTCACGGCCGGGTGTCGCGAACGCTGTGTCGCTTCCTCAGTGGATCGTGATGTTGCCTGCGGTGAGGTCGAGGAGCGGCGGGGTAGCCGGCGTCAACGCGCAGTAGTTGGCCGCAAACCCCGGCGCGCCGCCCACGAACTCGAGGCTCATCTGATCCGCGGGCGCTGCTGCGCCCTGCCCGTTGTCCACGACCCGCCAGGCGTTCTCGTTGTTGGGTGGCTCACTGAACAACCCGCTCGTCGTCGTGCCGCCCAGCCAGACCTGGTTGCCGATCACGGTGAAGCAAGTGACGACGCCGTGACTCTTCGTGCCGGATGCGTTCCCGGGCTGGCGGCGGATGCGTTCCCATTGGCCGGATACGGTGCCGTCGGCATGGCGCCTGGCCGTGAATGCGAACGTCCGCCAGTCGTCCGGCCCGGGAACGACGAAGCTGCCGCTGCCGGTCACCAGCTCGACCACCGGGCCGGCACTGAACGCCGGCTCGAGCGTCGGCTCGGCCGGCGCGGGTCCCTCCGTGCACGCGGCCAAGATGACCCCGGCCGCAACGAGACCTGGGAGCGCAACGAATCTCCGCATACGAACCTCCGGAAACTGGTGGACCTGTCTGCCGCCGGCCCCGCTGCCGGCGCCGCAACCCAGCCATCATACGTCGAACGGTGCGTGCGCGAACAGCAGAAGCTGCCCCACCGGACGCGTGCGGCCTTGCCCGCGGCGCCGTTGACTGTACCCTTGCCCCGGGCTAGGTTTGTGAATCCATTCACAAGGCCCGCGGGCGGAGCGTTGAGGAAGGTACCGGAATCGACGGTCAGCCGGCTGTCGCTGTACGTGCGGCTGCTGGGTGAGCTGCAGGGGGAGGGCGTGGCGACGCTGTCCAGCGAGGAGCTGGCGCAGCGGTGCGGCACGACGGCGGCGCAGGTGCGCAAGGATCTGTCGTTCTTCGGCACGTTCGGGAAGCGGGGGCTGGGGTACTCGGTCCCGGAGCTGGCCTCGGCGCTGCGCTCGATCCTGGGGCTGGAGCGGCGCTGGCGGGTGGCGCTGGTGGGTGCGGGGCGGATC
>JBFFZF010000288.1:0-4579 GCA_041568755.1 Longimicrobiales bacterium
CGCCGTCTGGTACTCCACGTGCGCCGTCGCAATCGTGATCCCGCGCTCCCGCTCCTCAGGCGCCTTGTCGATGTTGTCGAACGACACGTAGTCCGCCAGACCCTGCGCCGCCTGCACCCGCGTGATCGCGGCCGTCAGCGTCGTCTTGCCGTGATCCACGTGCCCGATCGTTCCCACGTTCACGTGCGGCTTCGTCCGCTCGAACTTCGCCTTGCCCATGCTCTCGTTCTCCCGCGACTATGGATCCCCGGCTCACGCCGCTCTCATTGACCGCTCCACCTCCACCCGCCCTGCCCGCCTCGACACGCGTCGGGCGAACGTTCGCGGGCAGATGTGCGCGTCTTCCAAAAGCTAAGCTGGTCGGTCGCGGCACGGTCGCTCGAGGCGACGGCCGCGGGAGGCGGGCGAGCGGAACGCGAGCCATGCAAGCGGCCGCGTCGGCGCAGGTCCCCTGGGGGTGTTCAGCCCGCCTCGTCGTTCCCGACCCCCGGTGGTTCGTCGCACGGCAGGCTGCCGCAGGTCTGGATGCTCCCACCGGGTCGTCCCGGGGTTGATGCAATTCCGGGACAGACGGGAAGGTTATGGGAACTCCGCTCTCGTGTCAATAGCCGGCGCGGGCGGCCGGGTCAGGCGAGGTCAGGCGCGGTGGCGGGTCCGGCGTAATGTCAGGAAATGGCGGTGGCAGTGGCGGCAGAACCGCCAGCGGAGGCCGGGGATGAGTCGGGTCAGGACCGGGACGGCGGCGGCGCGGCCCTGGGGCTCCATGGACTCGGTGGAGGAGCAGTGGTAGCACATGGGGAGGACGGCGCCGGAGCCGGCGTCGGGCCGGGCGGTCAGGGGACTTGCCTGCATCGGCTGTTCGTCCATGGTCCTGAGAATCGACGGGCCAGGCGGTCGTCGCAACCGCCTGACCCGCGATCCGGGGGAGCGCTGCAACCTGCGCCGGCCTGTCGAAGCAAAGGTCCGGCCAGTGCGCGGGCGCCGCTCCCCGATCCACGTTGATCCGATAAACCATTGTCATAGCTGGATATAAACCCAGGCACGCGTGGAGAGGTGGCGCCGGGGGCCGCGAACGGAGGTGTGGTGTTGGGGCGGCACGTGCGCCGTTCCGGCGCGACAGCCAGGGCACGCCGGGTTGCCGGTCGGGGGAAGGCGGGCGCACCATGCAGTCGGCGCGCCCGGCCGACGGCGCCGGTCGGCGGGGCAGCCACCCCTTCAGCCGGGAGTCCGGAATGCCTCGCCACAGCATCGCCTTCTGGAACCTCGAGAACCTGTTCGACGTGGCCGGCTCACCGCGGCGCTCGGACAAGCTGGACCGCGTGCTGCGCAGCGAGCTGTCAGGCTGGACGCAGGCCGTGCTGGACCGGAAGATCGCGCAGCTGGCGTCGGTCATCCGGCGACTGAACGGCGGCGCGGGCCCGGATCTGCTCGGCGTATGCGAGGTGGAGAACCGGCACGTGCTGACGCTGCTGCGCGATGCACTCGCGCCGCTCGGGCGAACGTACGACATCGTCCATGCAGACACGCGGGACGGTCGGGGCATCGATGTGGCGTTCCTGTACGACACGGCGCGCTTCACGCCGACGGCGACGTTCTTCCACTACATCGTCAAGCGCAGCGCGACGCGCGATCTCGTGCAGGTCAATTTCCGCACGGCCGGTGGCCGGACGCTCGTCGTGGTGGGCAACCACTGGCCGGCGCGCAGCGGAGGGCAGTGGGAGACCGAGCCGTTCCGCCTGATCGCGGGGGAGACGCTGGGCTACTTCCACGAGCGGATCCGGGAGGTCCACGGTGAGGACACGCCGATCCTGGCGATGGGCGATTTCAACGACGAGCCGGGCGATCGTTCGCTGACGGAGCACGCGCGCAGTTACCGGCAGCGAGCGAAGGTCACGCGTGCGCGAACGGGGGCGTTCCTCAACCTGATGTGGCCGCTCGTCGGGCAGGCGCACGGCACGCACTACTACAACAACGTGGCGGCGGTGCTGGACCAGTTCCTCGCGTCGCGGTCGCTGCTGACCGGCGCAGCCGGCGTGCGGGTCCTGCCCGACACGACGGCGATCGTGCGGTTTCCGGACATGGTTTCGGGGAGCGTCTATCCCGGCCCGCGCCGGTACGGTCGGGGCAGCAGCCGGGATGCGGACGGGTTCAGCGACCACTTCCCCATCGCCGTCACCGTCGACGAGAGCTGACGCCGATCAGGCGAGCGCATCCTCCTCACCCGAGTCGCCGTGGAAGAGGCAGGACGCGCGCGTCTTCTCGACGAGCGAGGCCATGAAGGTCAGCGGCTGGTTGTGGGACAGCCCGAAGACCTCCAGGTCGGCCTGGTCCGCCTGGCTGACCACCGATTCGAACGTTCCCACGAGGACGTGGACACGGGCGCGATCGGGGATCCGGCACAGGTCGCGCAGTTCCTCGAGGCCGTCGTGCGCGGCCGCGGCGGAGGCCGGGTCTCCGACGACGGTGAGCAGGTTGAAGTCGCCGTCCCAGGCGCGCGCGATGCGCAGGGCCGAGAGGATCGCGAGGTTCTGGTTGGTCGCGTCGAGGTAGGTGCTCAGTGGCTGCCCGGGCGGGCGCGGAGAGAGCCACAGGTTGACGACCTTCTGACGCCCGAAGCCGGCGCGGGTGTGATAGCCCAGCAGCATGATGCCGACATGCAGACGCTTGGCCTCGCGGATGATGCCCTCCAGTTCGGCGTGCCGCTCGACATCGTCGGGCAGGGTCAGGAACAGCACGTTGGGCCGGAAGAAGGCGCTGCCGAGCGCCTGGAGTCCGGTGACGATGCCCTCGGTGAACCCGGCCGAGTCGATGATCGACGCCGTCGTCATGACACCCGCGGACTGGAACGATGTGTTGAGGTTGCGCACGCGTGGCGTGAGGTCGGCCACCGTCTCGGTGGTCGCGATGCCCAGGAGTTTGAGCGAGCCCTCGGGCTTGCACATGTCGACGAGGATCCGGAACTCGCCGCGCAGACGGGTGGGGTCACGGACGGGGACGACGAGACTGGGCTTCCATGCACGGGCCGTGTGCATGTCGAGCTCCATGACCTTCCCCGCGGCCCACTCGGCGAAGGCGACGAAGATGCCGCTGCGGACCGTGCCCGTGCGCGGTGTGGTACCGCGCCACAGGATCCACAGGTAGATGCCCACCACGACTGCGACGGCCACCAGGCTGAATGTCGGGTTCACGATGAACATGGCGAATACACAGCCGGCCGTACCCAGCAGCGGCACGATGCGCGGAATGCGCAGCGTCGGCCGGAAGCTCATCAGACCCAGGCTGGACTCGGCGAGCATGACCACGTTCACGACCGCGTAGGTCAGCAGGAAGAACATCGTGATCAGCGGCGCGATCGCGTTCAGGTTGCGGAGCATGAGGCCGGCCAGGACGATCACGCCGGTCACGATCATCGCGCGGCGAGGTTCGCCTTTCGTCGTGCGCGCGAGCCATGCGCCGCGCAGCACGAGCCGGTCGCGGCCCAGCGCGGCGAGGATGCGCGGGGCACCGACCAGCGAAGAGAGCGCGGAGGAGAACGTGGCGCCGAGCAGCCCGGCCAGCACGATGGGCCCCCACAGGGAGCGGTCCACGATGATCGTGTAATTGGACGTCAGCTCGTCCACCGTCCCGGCCTTGGCGGCCCAGACGGCGAGCGCCGCGTAGACCACGGAGCTGACGCCAATGGCCGACAGCGTGCCGACCGGGATGCTGCGCCGCGGGTTCTTCAGTTCGCCCGACATGTTCGCGCCCGCCAGGATCCCCGTCGCGGCCGGGAAGAAGACGGCGAACACGGCCCAGAAGTGCGTCCCGGCGAACCCGTCCTCCGGCGCGCCCCGGTACGATCCGAGCAGGTGGATCTCCGCCGGGGACCGCCAGACCTCGAGATTGCCGAACACGGCCACGAGGGACAGGGCGATGACGGCCATGACCACGTACTGCAGTCGGAAGGCCAGGTCCGCGCTGACGTAGGCGATGACGAGCACGACAGCGAACACGACCAGGTCCACCAGCAGGGCCGGGTGGTCCGGGAAGATCCAGTTCCAGCCCTCGCGGAACCCGAACACGTACATGGCGACGGCCAGCGCCTGTGACAGGTAGAGCGGCAGCCCGATGCTGCCCCCGACCTCGTAGCCGAGGGAACGGGAGACGATCGCGTACGGCCCGCCCGCGCCCAGACGGGTATTCGTCGCGATCGAGGAGAGCGAGAGGCCGGTCGTGAGCGTGATGCCCACGGCCAGACCGATGATCAGGAAGGCGCCACCCAGACCCGCGTTGCCGACGACCCACGGCAGACGCAGGTACATGATGACGCCGAGGATGGTCAGCAGCGTCGGCGTGAACACGCCCGCGAACGCGCCGAACTGGCGTGGCGTCTCCGGGCCATCCGGCGCGGGCGCGGTCCGGCGCCGTCGCCAGGGGATGTAGCCGCTGCCTGCCTCGGTCGTCATGGTCCTGTCGCGATCGGTTCGAGAAGGCGGGTCCCGGTGCTCTGGACGGCGCGCACGTGTGTCCGGTCACATCGCGTCCGGGCAAGACGGGCAGGAGCCTCGTATCCGGGCGGGCTCGAGGCAAGGGGGGCGGC
>JBFFZF010000289.1:0-4561 GCA_041568755.1 Longimicrobiales bacterium
GGTGCGGCGCCGCATCTCGCGGTAGAAGTACTCCATGCGCAGCTGCTTGCGGCCTGTGGCATGCCCGGCGAAATCGTCGTGCGAACAGAGGAAGTGGCGATCGGCGCGGACCTCCAGTTCGATGCCCGCCGACTGCGCGGCCGCCTCCAGGGACGATTGCACGCGCCAGTCGCCGGCCTCGACCATCACGATCTTCTCGGGACGAAGTCCGGCGAGGTCGGCCGTGAGCAGGTCGGCGAGCGTCGTGGGGTTTTCCGCCGCGTCGAGCGTGTGGTAGTGGACGGTCCAGCCGCGCTCGTGCAGTGCGTCCCGGAAGTGCCGCATGGCCGCGAGGAACAGCGCGATGCGCGCCTTGTGCGACCAGACGTGCGTGCTCTCCTCGGACGCCTCGGCCATCCAGACCGCATCGCGGCGCGCGTCGAATCCGTCGAACGCCGCGGAGCCGGCATCGAGCTGGTCGCCCAGGATCAGGACCAGGTGTCGTGTTCGGGAACCCTTCATGACCTCGGGACCGGAGTCGTTGCACGGCCGCTCACGTCGCGTGGAACAGGCTCCACGTCTCCAGTTCCGGCGCGATCGCCGCGTGGCCCACGACAGCGTAGCCCATGTGCTCGTAGAACGAAACGTTGGCGGGGTCTTCGGTCGACAGCGTGACGCCCGTCGAACCCGGCGTCTGCCGGGACAGGGCGTGGACTTCCTCGAGCAGTCGTCGCGCGATGCCCTGCCCCTGGAAGGTCCGTCGGACCCCGATCATGTTGACGTGGATGTGCGGCGTGTCGACGCCCAGCGTCTTCCACACCGCCCCGCACGTGACGTAGCGCTCCCTGGCCTCCGCGCCGAGTTCGCGCCAGACCGCATCGCGCAGCGCATCGAAGCCGGCCGGCTTCACATCGCGATCCGGGTACGAGACCGTGGCCGCGCCACGCAGGGCGTCCGCGCCGGGCCCGAAACCCAGCACGGGCTCGGCGCGGAGCACCCTGGCCATGACGAAGAACTCGACGAGCCGGCGCAGTTGCGCCGCGTAGTCCGGCGCGGCCGGGCCGAGGACGAAGCGCATGACCGGGTAGTCGAAGAACGCTTCCGCCATCACGTCGACGACGTGTTGTGCGTCCGCGCGCTGCACGCGGAGCACCCGGCCGGCTCCGGACCCCGGGGTCACGCCTTGCTGCGCTGCACCTTCGCGAGCGCCTCGCGCAGCCGCTCGGTGACGCGGTCGGCGGAGTAGTCGGCCAGCCGCTCGAGCGTGCGTGCGATTTCCGGGACCGACTGACTGGCCAGGGCCCGGGCAGTCACCACATCGCGCACCGCGCCCGGCCCGAACACGGCCGGCGAGATGCGGTCCCGGGACGTGACTTCCGTATCCCAGATCTGCGTGCCGGTCCGCCCATCGATGAGCACGAGCCTGGCCTTCACGAAGAAGTGGGCCGCGGCCTCCCAGTCCTCTGCGTCGATGCCGTACTCGCGCACGACCACGTCCATCAGATAGTCGGCGCTGCGTTCATCGGTCGCCGGCGTGGTGCGCAGGTAGAAGCCGGCCCGCTCGTGTGCGCGCGTGGCCAGCCGACCCGACAGGTCGACGGACGCCGACGCGCTGTCCAGACGCGTGCGGATCTCGGAGGCCTCGACCTCCTTCACGATACGCGTGCCCGCCCGGATCACGTTGCGGATGGGATCCGATGACCAGTCCAGGAACCACGGCCCGGTCAGCACCTCGGGCTGCGGCGGGACACTCGAACGGACGGCCAGCGTGCTTTCGTTGAACTCGAACTCGGACAGCCGGCCCGTGCCGCGGCAGGCGGCCATCGTCGTGACCAACAGGAGGATGAGCATCAGGCCGCCCGTGCGGCCGTGGATCCGTAACATTGTGCGCCTCTCGGTCTATGTGTTGCACCCGGGTGCACCGCTCCCGTACACCGGCGAACGACCCGGGGGTCGTGCCGGGGAGGGGTGGCGATGCCGGTTCGTAAACAGAACCTGACGCTTGTACGGCGAATGCGACCCGGAGGTTTCGCGACGGCCGACGCGGGTGTCGCGAAGGGCGGGCGCGGAAGGTCGGAAGAGTCACGGCGGCGCCGGGTCCGGCCGCCACCGACAGGGTGGGAAGGGAATGCGCCCGAGTGGATTCGAACCACTGACCTTCGGCTCCGGAGGCCGACGCTCTATCCAACTGAGCTACGGGCGCGACTGAGGTCCGGGAAGCGAATAAGCCGAGTTCTGTCTCCGGCCTTGCGGCGGAGGCGGACCATTTCTCTGGGACCGCGGTCACCCGCGGCCTCGTGCGGCCTACCCGGGACTGCCGGTCATCCGTGACCGTCGGCGCGGGCCGCGCCTCGTCCCCTATTCGGCCTTGCTCCGGGTGGGGTTTGCCGTGCCGCTGCCGTTGCCGGCAGCGCGGTGGTCTCTTACACCACCGTTTCACCCTTGCCTGTGCCCTCGCGGGCCATCGGCGGTCTGCTCTCTGTTGCACTTTCCGTCGCCTCGCGACGCCCGGCCGTTAGCCGGCACCCTGCCCTGCGGAGCTCGGACTTTCCTCGGCAGCGGGCCGGCGCCCGAGCGCGGCGGCCCGAAGGCACGTCGCGCAGCGGGTCCAGCGGCGCAGCCGCGATCCGCACTCGCTTCCCGGATTTTCAAGCATCACCAGCCCGCGTTTGTTACCCCGGCGGCGGCGCCCGGTACCATGGACGAACCGACCCCGCAGGCCTCTGGAACGGCGCCGGCGGGGTCGTCGCTGGCCGAACAGGATAGACGAGCCGGGGCGGGACGTCAACCGTCGGTCGAGCCCGTCCGGACGCGCCGACCGCCCGTCCGGCTGGCGGTCAGGCGGTCGTGCCTGCCGCGTCCGCGCCGTCGGGCCGGACCCGCACCCGCCGCAGTTCCTCCTCCCGGTCCCGGATCTCGGCCTCGACCTTCTGCACGTCGGCGCAGGCCGTATCGAACTCGCGGACGCCGCGGCCCTCCCGGTGCAGGGCCAGGGCCTGGCGGCCGATCTCGCGCAGCAGGTGATCGCGCTTCGCCTCGAGCGTGCGCACGTCGAGCTTGATGCGCGCGACGGCCGCGACTTCGCCCGCCTCTTCCTTCGCTTTCGACAGCAACCGCCGCAACTGATCCATGATCCCCATCGCTCGTTCTCCGTGTGGACGGACCGCCCGCCATCCCTACGCACCGGCGGCGCGCGGTGTTGCGCGCCCGGGACGGGGCGGAAACGATTCGGCCTCGACCCGATCCTGGGGATCGGGTCGAGGCCGGCGCCGTCCGCGCGACCGGTTTACCGGCTGGCGGTCACCGTCTTGCCGTTTTCACCGGCATCCGGGTCGTGCGTATCGGCGTCTGCGTAGGTGAGTGTGTCGTGCGTCACGCTGACGAGCGTGAACGTCACGCTGTTGCCCGACGACAGGTTGCCCGTACTCAGGGTCACCAAACCGTTCGCGTCGGTCGTGCCGGAAACCTGTCCGGTGGCGGCCCCCGACATGGACAGCGTCACGACGGCGCCCGCGACGGCGCCATGGTTGGAGTCGTGCACCAGGACCGTGGCATCGGCGGACCACTTGCCGCTCTTGCCCTTGACGTTGGCGGTCCCGTCCATGTCACCCACGTGCATGGTCGTGCCCGGCGGGGGTGGCGGCGGCGGCGTTCCGCCGCCGGTCACCGTCAGCGCGCCCAGCTCGTACTCGACGTTGAAGATGGGGCTGTACACGAACGTCGACGAACCGCCGCCCCACAGGATGCCGTGCAGCATGACGTTGTCGCCGCCCGCGGGCTGCCAGACGGGCGAGCCGCTGTCGCCGCCGGCGACGTTCGCCACGACGATCGTCTGGTAGAGCTGCACCTTGTTCGTGCCGGACACGCCGACGGTCACGCAGCTGTTGCTGACGGGACCCTGCGACCAGCCGGTCGTGCGGCCGGTCTTGTTCAGCACGGTGCCCTCCAGCACGCAGCCCTGGCCCAGGCCGGGCTGCTGGAACTTCGCCGTGATCGTGTAATCGCCCGTGATCGTCAGCGATCCGAGGCTCTGCACCTTCTTGATCTGGCCGCGCGTGAACGTGCGGCCGGACTCCTGGCGCACGCGCGCCGCATCGCTGTAGCGGCAGCGGCCGCCGCGCGGGCACGGTCCGTTGCGGAAGTAATCCGGGTCATCGACCTCGGTCCCGATCACGGTCGGGTCGACGCTGGACAGCGGCTGGTAGTACTGCGTGCCTTCGACGCCGCCCTGGATGTTCGTGCAGTGCGAGTTCGTGATGAACGATTCCTGCGTCCCGCTCAGCGCATTGAATCCGAGCGTGCACAGGTAGTTGCCGAAGTGGATCTGCACGCCGCCGCCGATCGAGGCCGCGGCGTCGCGCAGCGTCGCGAGTTCGACGATCGGCTCGACCTGCTCGACCACGAGCGCCGCGTCGGGGATGCCCAGCCGCGCGGCGATCGCGCGCATCTGTCCGGCCGAGCCGAGGTTCTCGACGCCCACGATGACGCGGTTGCGCGTCTCGCTGAAGTCGACGAGCACGACGCCCGGCTCCGCCAGCGCTTCCGGCCAGAGGCGCTCGAACCACGCGTCCAGCGACGCGTA
>JBFFZF010000290.1:0-4539 GCA_041568755.1 Longimicrobiales bacterium
CACCCCCCCTGCCCCGGGATGAAGTCACTCATCACGAACAGGATGCTCCGGTGCGGCAACAGCCGGGCGGCGAAGTCCAGTGCGCCGGCGATGTCCGTGCCGACGCCGGCCGGTCGGAACGCCAGCATGTCGCGGATCAGCCGCAGCACGTGTTTGCGACCCTTGTCCGGTGGCACGACGTGTTCGATCCGATCCGTGAACAGGATCAGTCCGATGCGGTCGTTGTTGCGCACGGCCGACAGCGCCAGCACGGCCGCGATCTCGGCGGCGGCTTCCGATTTGAACCGACCCCGCGTCGCGAAATGCTCGGAGCCCGACAGGTCCACGGCGAGCAGCACGGTCAGTTCCCGCTCCTCGACGTGCTTCTTCACGTAAGGATGGCCCATCCGTGCCGTCACGTTCCAGTCGATGTGCCGCACATCGTCGCCGGACTGGTATTCGCGCACCTCGGCGAACTCCATGCCCTGGCCCCGGAAGACGGAGTGGTACTCGCCGCCGAAGATGGCGTTGACCAGACCACGCGTGCGCAGCTCGATGCGGCGCACCTGGCGGAGGATCTCGCGGGGCACGGGCAGCGCGGCGGTGCCCGCCGGCGATGCGGCGGTTGCAGGCGCGGGGGCGCGGCGGGACAGCCGGTCCGCGAGCCAGCCCATCACGGCACGGGGACGGCTCCGAAGATGCGCGCGACGATGTCGTCGGACGTGACCTCTTCGGCGTCCGCTTCGAAACTCGTGATCAGGCGGTGCCGCAACACGTCCGGCCCCATCGCTTTCACATCGTCCGGCAGTACGTAGTTACGACCGCGCAGATAGGCGTGCGCCCGCGAACAGACGGCCAGGTAGATGGTGGCCCGGGGTGAGGCGCCGTACTCGATGAGCGGAGCCAGCGCGGGCACGCCGTACGCGCCCGGATCGCGCGTCGCATGGACGATGTCGACGATGTAGTCCTCGATCTTCTCATCCAGGTAGATGTCGTGGATCGCACGCCTGGCCTCGAAGATCTCCGCGGGCGTGACCACGACGTTCAGGTCGGCCAGCTGCCCGCCCGCCATGCGCCGCATGATCTCCTTCTCCGTGGCCTTTCCCGGGTACGACACGCGCAACTTGAGCATGAAGCGATCCACCTGCGCTTCCGGCAGCGGATACGTGCCTTCCTGCTCGATCGGATTCTGCGTCGCCAGAACGAGGAACGGCTCGGGCAGCGCGAAGGTCTCACCACCAATCGTGACCTGGTGCTCCTGCATGGCCTCCAGCAGCGCCGACTGGACCTTGGGCGGAGCGCGGTTGATCTCGTCCGCGAGTACGACGTTGGCGAAGATCGGCCCGCGACGCGCGGAGAACTCGCCGGTCCGCTGGTTGTAGATCATCGTGCCCACGACGTCCGCGGGCAGCAGGTCGGGCGTGAACTGGATGCGCTCGAACGAGGCGTCCATGCAATCCGCGAGCGAACGGACGGTCAATGTCTTGGCCAGGCCGGGTACACCTTCGAGCAGTACATGACCGCCGCTGAGCAGGCCGATGAGCAGTCGATCGATCATGGCCTCCTGACCGATCACGCGCTTGTGCAGCTCGGCGCGGATGCGGTCCGCGACGTCGCCGCCCGCCTTCACGCCGGCTGTCCGTGTGGCCTCGTTCACAGGATCTCCGATCTCACCGCTTGTCGCGGCCACCGTGATCTTCTTCGCGGAACACCCAGGCCGCCATCCGCCCGGGCCGGATGGCGGCGTCGGCGGCCTCGAACTCGAGGCCCTGGCGTGAACCGCTGTCGGCCCCGCGCTCGTTGACGCCGCGCCCGAGCATGGCGCGGGCGCGTTCGCTCCATTTACGCCAGTTCGCCGGGCGGAGGTCCACCCACCCGCTCTCGGCCAGCCGCGGGTCGCGCGGCGACTGCCGGGGCGCGGGCACGACCTTGATGGTCTCCCCGCGCAACATGCGCTCGCCGTCCGCGAGCAGAATGGGCAGGCCAATGGACAAGATGCGCACCCGCAGGTCGGCGTTCTCACGCACGAGCTTTTCGGCACGCGCTGCGGTCGCATCGGCGTCGAGCGTGGCGAGCGCGTCGAGGTCCGTGTGGAGGCGGGCCAGGATCGCGCCTTCGAAGAGCAGCTTGGAAAGACGGGGCGGACCGAGCATCTCGAACGCGATGGACTGCACGTCATGTTCGCGTTCGAGCGCTGCCATCCGCTCCAGTGCGGTCTGTCTCAGGACGCCCGCCCGGTACGTGGGACCCGACGTCGCCCCATCCAGCGCGCTGACCACATCGCGGCCGGTCGGTCGGCCCAGCACCTCACGCACCACATCCCGCGCGATCTCCTCCGGCGTGATGTACTCCATCAACCCGAGCGCCGTCAGCGTCTCGAACTCCGCCAGGCTGAACACGCCGTTCTCCCCGGCGTCGAGCCAGACGCCGTGCAGCGTTTCGCCCGTCGGCTCGAACGCCGCGTGGGCAGCGCCCAGCGCCTCGTCCACCGGGACGGGGCGGGTCGCGTCGAAGCACGCGATCGGCCGGCCACCTCGGCGCACCTCGCCGAACGCCAGGCGCTTCCAGCTCACGGCGGCCGTGGGCTTGATCTCCTTCACCGCAGGTGCGTCCGGCGTCCTGGCCATGAGGAAGAGGAGCAGCGTGTGCGCGCCGGCGAGGCCCGCCTTGGCCAGCAGCATCCGGCTGGGCCGTTCCTCGGAATGCGTGAAGGGCACATTCAGCCCCATTCCCCCCGTGCCCGACGTCCCGACTTTCAGGTAGAACGACGATCCGGCGCGGCGCATGCCTTCCAGCAGAATCTGCACGTGCCGGATCAGCTGCGGCATGTACAGTGTGGCCAGCGCGCGCTCGACGCTCTCCATCGATGCGCTTCCCGTCGCAGCTTCCGCCCGCAGTCCATCGACGCTTTCGAAAATGTTCTGATATGCGATCGCCGTCGCCGTGTTGATGCAGTCGATCACGATGTCCGGTCTGCGCCTCTGCAGCAGACGGCCCAGCGCCGAGCGTGTCAGGACATCATCGCTCAGTTCACCGTAGACATCGTCGACCAGACGTCCGCGCAGCGCCGCGTCGCCCAGCACTTCGGCACGGCGGCGCTCCTTCATCGAGTCCGGCAGGAAGATGTCGCCCCACTCCGCCTCGAGGACCGTCATCTCCCTGCGCCGCGGATCCGTTGCCAGCTCGGCGACGGCGGCTTCCGCTTCTTCCCGGCCCAGACCGCTGATCACCAGCGCCGCCGGTTCGTGCGGCAGGAACTCGCGTGCGACCGCCATGCCCACGAGGCCCGTTCCGCCCAGAATCAGGATGTTACGATCGCGGATCTGCATGCTCGCTTCGGGGCTGCCCGCCCGCTCGCTCTTTCCCCGGTCGTTCGGCCCGCGCCACCGGCGCTGCCGTCTTCAACGCTTCGATCGCAGCGCGTTCCCCCGCAGCCAGCCCCCGCCACTCGCCGGCCCGCATTCTGCCCAGGTGCACGGGGCCGTAGCGCACGCGTCGCAGGCGGATCACCGGATGGCCGACAGCTTCGAGCATGCGGCGGACTTCCCGTTTGCGCCCCTCGCGCAACAGCAGTCGGAGCCGGCTGCGACCGGCGGCCCGCGACGTCCGCAGTTCGACGGCGTGCGCCCGGGCCTGGCCATCTTCCAGCTGGACACCGGAGCGCAGGCGCGAGCACTCGGTATCGCCGATCTCGCCGCGCACGTCGACCTCGTAGACACGATCCGCCCCGTACCTCGGGTGCAGCAGGCGTTGCGCGGCGTCTCCGTCGTTCGTCAGCAGGAGCAGTCCCTCGCTGTCCATGTCCAGCCGGCCGACGGTGAACAGGCCCTGCATCCGTGGCGGCAGCAGGTCGTAAACGGTTGGCCGGCTCTGCGGGTCGTGCCGCGTGCACACGTAGCCGCGTGGTTTGTGCAGGACCACCCACTCCGTTTCGCCTGCCTGCACCGGCCGCCCGTCGACGGTGACGGTGTCCTGCGCCGGATCGACCCGGGTCCCGAGTTCCGAGACGACGAGGCCGTTCACGCGAACGCGACCCTCGAGGATGAGAGACTCGGCGCGACGGCGGGACGCGATGCCCGCGCGGGAAAGGACTTTCTGCAGGCGGATTCCCGTGACCATCAATCCCGGAGCGCGGCCTCGGGCGCGGCATCCGACTCGAACGTGTCCGGCTCGTCGTTTCGAGTATCGGCAGCCGCGGGCGCGTCGGTATCCGCCGGCGCGGGATCCGCGTCGTCGACCGCCGCAACGGGGTCTTCCCCGTCTCCGGCGGGAGTGCCGCCCGCTTCGGGCTGACTCCGGGCGGGGGCAACGTGCAGGTCGAGGGCGATGGCCTCGGCCTCGGCTTCGACCGAGAGCGGCGACGGCTCGGCGGGCGCACCCGGCGCCACGATCTCCGGCGGCGCCTCGCCGGCCGCAGGCGGACGCAAGACCACAGGCAGATCGTCCGGGCGGGGCAGATCTTCGAGCGATCGGAAGCCGAAGTGCTCGAGGAACTTCGTCGTCGTCCCGTAGAGCAGGGGCCGGCCGAGCCCTTCGCCGCGTGCGACGGTATCGATCAGC
>JBFFZF010000291.1:0-4509 GCA_041568755.1 Longimicrobiales bacterium
CCGATTCCGGGGCCGCCCGCGTCATTTCCGGGGTGCCGTCACGTCAGGGCGCCGAACCACCCGCGCCGTTCGGCCCACTTCGCGACCTCGAGAACCGGTGAGACGGTGAACGCGAGCACGATCACGATGATCCAGTCTTCCATGGTCAGGCTGAAGGTGCCGAACGGCTCGTGCAGGAACGGGACGTACACGATGGCGATCAGCAGGGCGAGCTCCCATATCATCGCCGCGTTGAGCCAGCGGTTGGCGAAGGGCTGCCGCAGCACCGTCTCGCGGTCCGAGCGGAAGTTGTAGGCCTTGAAGAACTGAATCAGCACGAGCGAAACGAACGCCATCGTCATCGCCTCTTCCAGCGGCCGCTCCGATCCCAGCGCCCAGGCGAAGAGACCCAGATTCACGATCGCCGACCAGACGCCCCCCACCACGATGAGCGCGACGACGGGACGGGTGAAGACGCCGGTTCGCGGGCTGCGGGGCGGCCGGTCCATGAGATTCGGATCGGGCGGGTCGACCGCGAGCGCCAGCGCCGGCAGCCCGTCCGTCGCTACGTTGACGTAGAGGATCTGGACCGCCGTCAACGGCAACGGCATCCCGAGCACGACGGCCCCCGCCATGAGCGCGATCTCGCCGATGTTGGATGACAGGAGATACATCAGGTACTTCTTGATGTTGCCGAACACCCCGCGCCCTTCCTCCACTGCGGCGACGATGGAAGCGAAGTTGTCGTCGGTGAGCGTCATCTCAGCCGCTTCCTTCGTCACGTCCGTGCCCGTCACCCCCATCGCGATGCCGATGTCGGCCTTCTTGAGGGCCGGCGCGTCGTTCACGCCGTCGCCCGTCATGGCGGCGACGTGCCCGCGCCGCTGCAGCGCCGTTACGACCCGCAGCTTGTGGGCGGGCGACACGCGGGCGTAGACCGCGACCTCGTCCACGGCGCGATCCAGCTCCTCATCGCTCATCCCGTCGATGGCCGCCCCGCTCACGACCCGGCCGCCCTTGAGCAGGCCCAGCTCGCGAGCGACCGCCTCAGCGGTCTCGGCGTGGTCGCCGGTGATCATGACCGGCTTGATGCCGGCGCGCTCGCAGGTCCTCAGCGCGGTCTGCACTTCAGGGCGCGGCGGATCGATCATCCCGGTCAGGCCGAGGAAGATCATGTCTCGCTCGGCATCTGCGGCCGTGGCGGCGGGCTTCGACGTGATGGCCAGCACGCGCAGCGCATCAGCCGCCAGGCGCCGTGCCGCTTCGAGGATGGCGGCGCGCGCCTCCGCCGTGAGCGGCGCATCGCCCTGCGGCGTGAGCTGTCTCGTGCAGGCCGCCACGAGCACCTCGGGCGCGCCCTTCGCATACGCGACCGTTCCGTCCGGGCCCTGGTGGAGCGTCGTCATCCGCTTGGATTCCGCGGTGAACGGGATCTCCCCGATCCGGGGGAACCGCTGCTCGAGCTCGTTCTTGGTCAGTCCGGCCTTGGCCGCCGCCACGACCAGCGCCCCCTCGGTGGGATCCCCCGTCACACTCCAGCGACCGTCCGATTCTTCGCGCACCAGGCGCGCGTCGGAGGCCAGCGCGGCGCCCCGGAGCACCGCGCGGACGGCGTCGCCCGGATCCCCGGCACGGCCGTCACGGCGGAACTCCCCCGTGGGCTCGTAGCCCGTGCCCGTCACTTCCACCACTTCGCCCGCCGCGTACACGCGGCGCACGGTCATCTGGTCTTTCGTGAGCGTACCCGTCTTGTCCGCGCAGATGACGGACGTGCTGCCCAGCGTCTCGACGGCGGGCAGGCGCCGGATGAGCGCATGCCGCTTCACCATGCGCTGCACGCCGATCGCGAGCGAGATCGTCACCACGGCCGGCAGCGCCTCCGGCACGACCGCCACGGCGAGGGCGATGCCGAAGATCAGCATGTCCACGAACGGCTCGCCCCGGACCAGCCCGAGTCCCACGATCAGCGCCACGACGACGAGCGCCGCGCGCGCCAGGATGTGCCCCACCCGGTCCAGGTTCTCCTGCAGCGGCGTCCGGCCCGGCTGCACCGTCTCGAGCATCCGTGCAATGCGGCCGAACTCGGTGTCCATCCCGGTCCCGACGACGAGGGCCCGTCCCCGTCCGTAGGTCACCAGGGTCCCGGCGAAGGCGAGGTTGCGGCGATCTCCCAGCGCCACGGCCCCATCCGACAGCGGCGCGGTGTGCTTCTCGACGGGGACGGACTCGCCGGTGAGGGCCGCCTCTTCGATCTGGAGATTGACCGCCTCGAGCAGCCGCGCGTCCGCCGGGACCTTGTCCCCGGCCCGCAGACTCACCACGTCGCCGGGCACCAGCTCGCGCGCCGGGACCGCCGTCTCCCGTCCGTCCCGCAGAACCGTCGCCGTGGGCGCCGCCAGTCGGCCGAGCGCTTCGAGCGCCCGCTCGGCGCGGTACTCCTGGACGAAGCCCAGCAGCACGGCGAACAGCACGATGACGGCGATGGCAATGGATTCGATCCCATGCCCGAGGGCCGCGGACAGCGCCGTGGCCACGAGCAAGATCACGATGAGCACGTTGCGGAACTGGCTCAGCAGGAGCGCCCAGGGCGACACGCGCTCTGCGGCCTGCAGCTCGTTCGGCCCGGCGGCCGCCAGGCGGCGCGCGGCCTCAGCGCTCGTGAGGCCGGCGAGTGCCGTACCCAGGTGCTCGGCCGCTGCCTCGGCGGAGAGGGAGTGCCACACGGGCGCCGCCGGAGGCGGGGCCGAAACCGGAGAAGGGGACGGCGCCATCAGGTGTGAAGTGTACCCGGCCCGTCAACGTCCCGCCGGGAGTCCGGGACCCTGCCGGGGCGTGGTGTCAGCCGCGCGACACCGGACGGCGGGCGAGGGCGAGGGTCGCGGCTGCGCACGCGGCGCCCAGCACAGCGCTCACAGCCAGCACCACGAGCGGCGGCCGCCAGTCATACAGTCCGGCGGTGACCGACCCCCGCGAGAGATCCAGCAGGACGAGAGCGGTCGGGACCGACATCGATCCGAGGGCGCCCCACGCGGCCGTCCGGGCGGGCGACAGGTCGCCGAGGGTCCGGCGGCGCTCGGCCGCCGCGAGCACCGCGGCGACCGCCGTCCCGCTCAGTCCACCCCAGGCCGTCCAGACGGTGAGGAAGGTGGTGAAATCCACGGGCCGGAACAGCAGATCCGCCGGTTGTGGCGGGCGGGCGCTTGCGTAGAGCGCCACCGCCGCGCCGATGGGGAGCCACACGAACGCCCAGACCACTCCCACGGTGAGGGCGGCGCGGAGGCGGCGCAGCACGGTCAACGGACCGTGGGGGTCACGCCGTCAGCCCGTGGCGGCGGGCGATCGCGCGCTTGATCCAGCGGGGTGCCGCCAGCGCGTCGAGATCCGCCTGCGCGACGCGGTGGGCCGCCAGCGCGCCGTCCACGCGGGGCGCGACGTCCGCATCGGCCGCGTGCAGCGCGGCGAGGGCCCGCTCGACGATGGGCTCGCCCCCCGGCACCAGTGTGCCGAACTCCACCTCGGCGCGGCGGCAGAACCGCTCCTGGCGCGCCCGGTCGCCGTGCTCCAACGGAAAGCCGAGACGATCGAGCCTCGCGTGCATCGCCTCGTGGAGGATGGTGGCCGCGATCTGCGCGAGCGTGCAGGACGCATTCACGGTGAAGGTCAGCTCGACGAGGCAGATCCGCTCGCCCGGCAGGTACGCGCCGCGGCAGGCGTAGCGCTGCACGACGATGCCGGCGAAGTCGCGGCGCAGCCGCCGGAAATGATGCGGCGTGTGGCGTTCGATGAGCTCCAGCGCGCCATCGAGCCGGGCGAGCACCTCCCCGGTGTCGACGTCGGGCCGCGTGTTGCGGACGACGATCGGCAGCCCTCGGAGGGTCCGCGTCGTCGTGTCTCCCCCGACCGGACCGGGTCCGAGCCAGCGGCGCAGGGCGTCGATCAGCGGCACGGGCTCATGGATGCGAGAACACCGTCAGCGTATCGACCGGCGCGAACCCCAGCCGCGCGGCGAGCGCCATGGAGGCGACGTTGGACGCCACGGCGCCCCACACCGGCTGGCGCCCGCGCTCGGCGAGCAGGCGAATCAGCCACGCGGCGCACCGTGTCGCGTGTCCCCGCCGCCGGAACGGATCCAGCGTCTCGATCGCCACGTCCCACAACGTCTCCGTCGTCGCTCCCGCGTAACAGAACGCAGCCATCGACCCGCGGTCGAACGCCACCGCGATCGGGCTGCCAGCGCGGCGCTCGACGTCCAGCTCCGCGCGGAGCTCGGGCGCCATCGCGGTCGCCGGCAGCGCATCGGCCGGCTCGAGCAGCCGGACCGAGTCCCCGGGCACCTCGGGCAGGGGCGCCCCCGGAGGCCGCTGATGGATGGTCGCATCCTCCTGCCGCCAGCCGGGCAGCGCCGCCGCCGTCCAGTCGCGACTCTCGGCGGCCGCCACCACCTCTTTCGCCCGTTCGGCCGCGCGCCGGATCGACTCCGGAGGAGGGTGACCCACGACCGCGGCGAGTCCCGCGTCGGCCTGCAGGGCC
>JBFFZF010000292.1:0-4506 GCA_041568755.1 Longimicrobiales bacterium
GGCCGCGCCCGCCACTGTCTGTTCAACGGCTCGGTGCCGTCGGCGTGGTCTCGAGCCGGAGCGTGCGGGTGTGCGTCCGTCCGTCGACGGTCATCGCGACGGTGTAGTCCCCCGGTTCTGCGAGCGGTGCCGGGCCGCCGCTGCGGCGCGGGAACAGCGGGCTGCTCCCGCCGAAGCCGCCGCGGCCGAAGCCGCGGCCGCCGGCCAGGTCGGTCCGGACCAGGCGCAGGATGTCCTGCGCCAGATCCCCGGCGGGCCCGGAGAAGGCGCCGCCGCGTCCGCGTCCGCCGCCCCGGCCGGTGGGGCCTTCGGCGGGACGCTCCTGGAACTGCGCGGCTTCCTGACCGCGGCCGCCGCCACCACCACCGCGGCCGCCGCCGCCGGGCGGGTCGCGCAGCAGCGCGATCGCACTGTCGACGAGCGTGCGCCGCTGTCCGCTGCGCACGAGCGAATCGCGCACCTGCACGAGTCGGCGTTCTGCGGACACGCTGTCCCGGCGTTCGGAGGGCGAGAGCGCGGGCGGCGGTGGTGCCGGTGCGCGCAGGTTCCACGTGACCTCGTGCAGTCCGCGCGTCCCGGGCCCTGTTTCGGTCCCGATGGTGTCTCCGGCGGCGTTGAGGATCGCGATGCGCACCTGGCTGCGCAGCGGCTGGCCGATCCAGTAGGTGATGCGGGCGCCGTAATCGGGCACGGGCTGCTCGAAGTACATCTGCGCGGTGAACTCGCCGCCGGTCGGCGCGGCGCCGTAGTGGAACGCCGGCGGCGGTTCGAACAGGTGCGCGGGCGAGGCCATGATCTCGGCCGTGAGTTGCTGGAGCGGTGCGATGTCCACGATCCAGATCGAGCGGCCGTGCGTGCCGGCGATCAGCTCGCGATCGCGCGGGTGTACTTTCAGGTCGTGCACGGGCACGGTGGGCAGCCCGGCCATGAAGCGCTGCCAGGACGCGCCGCGATCGATGGAGACGAACGCGCCGACATCGGTCCCGACGAACAGCAGGTTGGGATTCACGAAATCCTCGCGGATCACGTGCACGAAGTCGGGCCCGCCCGTCGGCAGTCCGGCCGCGATGGATCGGAACGTCCGGCCCGCGTCATCCGTCACGAACAGGTACGGTGTGAAATCGCCTCGCCGGTGGTTGTCGAACGCGATGTAGAATCGATTCGGCTCGTAGCGTGACGGCTCGATGCGGCTGACGTAGGTCTCCTCGGGCACGAGCCCGGCGAAGCGCGGCGTCAGGTCGCTCCACGCGCCGCCGTCATCCAGCGACATCCACACCTTGCCGTCATCCGTGCCGGCGTAGAGCACGCCGCGGCGCAGCGGGGACTCGGCCAGCGACACGATCGTGGCATAGTACTCCGCTCCGGTCACATCGCGCGTGATGCCCCCGGTCGTGCTCGTGCTGACGCGGATCTTCATCGTGTCGGCGCGCGTCAGGTCCGGTGAGATGACACGCAGGTCGTCACCGCGATTCGTGGACTTGAGGACGCGGCTCGCGCCCGCGTAGAACACGTCGGGATCATGCGGCGACAGGAAGAACGGCGTGTTCCAGTTGTAACGCAGGTCGGCCGCTGCGGAGTCGGCGGACGCGCGTCGCCGGAACTCGGCGAGGCGCTGCTGGACGGCGGCCGAGGGTTGGCGCGTCGTATCCGGCCAGATCGCGGCGATCGAATCGCGCCACGGCCGCATCGCCTCACGCCAGTCCGGCTTCTCCAGGCTGATGCTCTGGCCGCTGGCCAGGTCGATGCGCCGCATGTTGCCGCCCTGCGCCTCCGAGTAGATGATGTCCGGGTTGCGCGGGTCCTGCGCGGTCACGAAGCCGTCGCCGCCGCCGATCGTGAACCAGTCGTGGTTGGTGATGCTGCCGTTCGGTTTGCGGCTGGGCCCGCACCACGAGTAGTTGTCCTGCAGCCCGCCGCACACGCGATACGGGATCGCCATGTCGTGACTGGTGTTGTAGAACTGGCCCAGCGGCAGCGTGTTGGGGAAAATGTAGTTGCCGCCCCTGTCGTACGTGATGGCGACGCCGCCGTCGTTGCCGGTGATGAAGCGGTCGGGATCGTTGGGGTCGATCCACTGCGCATGGTGATCGACGTGCACGCCGAGCGCGGCCCCGCGCACGGTCCGTCCGCCATCCTCCGAGAAGCTGAACGAGGAGAAGTAGACGCGTTCCGGGTCGCGCGGATCGACGCGCACCTGCGAGTAGTAGAACGGGCGCGTGTTCGTCGTGTTCATCTGCGTCCAGGACTGCCCGCCGTCGCGCGAGCGGTACAGACCCGAGCGCGTCGAGTCGTTCTCGGGCGCGGCCTCGACCATGAGATAGATGTTGCGCGGATCGCTGTGCGCGAACGCGATGCCGATGCGGCCCAGCTCTGTGCCGGGCAGGCCGTTGCCGGTCACGGTGGCCCACGTCTCGCCGCCGTCCGTGCTGCGCCACAGGCCGCTGCCCGGTCCGCCGCTCTGCAGGAAGTACGGCCCGCGCACGCGCTCCCAGCTGGCCGCGAGCAGGTGGTTCGGGTTGCGCGGATCGATCGCGACATCGACGAACCCCGCCCTGTCGCTGATGAACTTGACGAGCCGCCACGTCCGGCCGCCATCGATCGTCTTGTAGAGCCCGCGCTCGGGATTCGAGCGCCAGGCGGCACCGAGCGCGGCCACCCACACGATGTCGGGGTTCGTCGGGTGCACGACGATGCGGCCGATGTGCTCGGTCCGTTCGAGTCCCATGAGCGTCCAGCGCAGCCCGCCGTCCGTCGATTTCCAGATGCCGCCGCCCGGCGAGATCGAGTTGCGCGAGTCTTCCTCGCCCGTGCCCGCCCAGATCTGCAGCGTGTCGCTCGGCGCGATCGCCAGATCGCCCATCGAGATGACGCGCTCGTGATCGAACACGGGCCGGAACGTCGTGCCGTTGTTCGTCGACTTCCAGATCCCGCCCGTCGCGGCCGCGAAGAAGAACGTCTTCGATGGGCTGGGGATGCCCTCCACGTCGGTCACCCGGCCGGCCATGTTGGCCGGCCCGATCGAGCGCCAGGTGAAGCCGGCGAGCCACGTCGAGTCCAGCTGCGGCGCGCGCTGCGCATCTGCGCCGGCGGCCGTCAGGAGGACCACTGCGAGGGCGCGGGAGAAGCGGGTCAGCATGGTGACCGATCCAGGATGGCGGAACGTGATGGAGTCCCGCCAAGATACGCTGCGCGGTCCGCAGGCGACAGTTGCGCCGGGGCGTCGCCGCCGGCCTGCTGCCCGGTCTCCGCGTGTTGCCCGCACATGCGCATTCGCGTACGCTGCTCCCGCCCATGACACTCATCTGGCTGCTCGCCGTCCTCGGTGCCGCCACCCTGCTCGTCTGGCTGCGCGGTCTGGTCGCGCCGGTCGCGCGCGATCGTCGTCCTGCGCACGTCGAGGGGACGCTGCCGTCCTCGAGTGACGACGTGCTCGACGTCCTCGCTGCCTACCTGAACGTGCCCGTCTCGACCGACAACGCCGTCACGCCGTTGCGCAACGGTGACCGGATCTTCCCCGCCATGCTGGAGGCGATCGGTGCTGCCCGAACGCACGTGCACCTGCTGACCTTCATCTACTGGGACGGCGACATCGGCCGGCGCTTCGCCGCTGCACTGGCAGGCGCAGCACGACGGGGCGTGGACGTGCGTGTGCTGCTGGACGCGTACGGATCGCGAAAGCTCCCCCGTTCGTTCGTCGACCGGTTGCAGGCGGACGGGGTGCACGTGGCCTGGTTCCATCCGCTCGGCGTCTTCGACGCGCGCCGCGTGACCAACCGGACCCATCGCAAGGTGCTGGTCGCCGATGGAACGGTCGGCTTCACGGGAGGTGTGGGCATCGCCGATCCGTGGCGCGGCGACGCGCAGGGTGAAGACGAGTGGCGGGACGACCACTTCCTGGTGCGCGGACCGGTCGTGCGTGCGCTGCAATCGGCGTTTCTCGAGGATTGGCTGTCCGCAACGGGCGAAGTGCTGACCGGCGCGGGCCTCCTGCCCGCGCACGCGCCGGCCGGCTCCGCGCGCGCCGTCGCGCTGGCCACCTCGCCGCGGGCGCGCTGGTCGCCCATCGCGTTCTGCTACTGGTGGCTGTTGCGCACGGCCCGGTCGCAGGTCGACATCGCGACGCCCTACTTCGTGCCCGACGAAGAACTGATGGAGGCACTGCTCGCGGCAGCGCGTCGCGGCGTGCGCATCCGGCTGCTGCTGCCGGGCTCGCACAACGACAGCGCGCTCGTCCGCTGGGCCAGCTTCCCCTTCTATCCACGCCTGCTCGCCGGGGGCATCGCGCTGTACGAATTCGAGCCGACGATGATGCACAGCAAGACGATGACCTGTGATGGCCAGCTCGCCGTCATCGGCTCGGCCAATTTCGACAACCGGTCGCTGATGCTCAACGATGAGATCGCGCTCGTGGCAGAGGACGCCGATCTCGTCGCCGCGCTCACGACTTCCTTCGACGCGGATCTGGAGCGGTCGCGCCGCATCGACGGGGCTGCGGCACGGCTGCCC
>JBFFZF010000293.1:0-4499 GCA_041568755.1 Longimicrobiales bacterium
ACGCTGCCGCCGCGCCGCGCGACCTCGCGCGAGAACGTGTGGACTCGCGCAATGCCATCCACGTCGAATGAGGCGAAGGGCTCATCGAGCAGCAACAGCCGGGGTGGCCGCAGCAGGAGCCGAGCCAAGGCGAGGCGGCGGCGCATCCCGGCCGAGAAGCCGCGCACGCGCTCGTCCGCTTCGTGCAGCAGGCTGACCTGGTCGAGCACGCCTTCGAGCTTCGCGCGCGCGGACCGCTCGCCGGCCATGCGCGACGCGAAATCGAGGTTCTCGAGCGCCGTCAGGTCATCGTAGAGACCAGCCGTGTGGCCGAGCAGTCCGACCTGCTCGCGTACCGCGTCGGCGGCAGCGACGACGTCGTTTCCGAAGACCCGGGCTTCACCGCGCGTGGGCCGGATCGCCGTCGCGAGAATGCGCAACAACGTGGTCTTGCCGCTGCCGTTCCGGCCAGTCAGCGCCACGACCTCGCCCGGCATGACACGCAGCGTGACGCCGCGCAGCACCCAGCGCCGGCCGAACCTCTGTGCGACTGCGTCGAGCCGTATCGCGTCGACCCCGGATTCCACCGTCGGCAGCATGATCAGCCACGTCCCCACCGTGCGGCCGAGCACGCGGGACCACGCCGGCATCCGGGTCCGGCCGCACCGAGGGAACCACCGCGTGCCACGTTCACACGCCCGTCTTGACCTGCTGGATCAACTCCGTCAGCGACTTCCGTGCATCGCCGAAGAGCATCCGTGTATTGTCGTTGTAGAACAGTTCGTTGTCGATTCCCGCGAAGCCGGGATTCATGCTTCGCTTCATGACGATGACGGATTTTGCGTTGTCCACGTCGAGGATCGGCATGCCGTAAATGGGGCTGGTCGTGTCGTGCCGAGCGGCCGGATTCACGACATCGTTCGCGCCGATCACCACGGCCACGTCCGTCCGGTTGAACTCCGGGTTGATCTGCTCCATCTCGATCAGCTGCGGGTACGGCACGTTCGCTTCGGCGAGCAGCACGTTCATGTGACCCGGCATGCGACCGGCCACCGGGTGGATCGCGTACTTGATCTCGACGCCGCGCGCCTGCAGCAGGTCGGCCAGCTCCCGCACCTGATGTTGCGCCTGCGACACCGCCAGACCGTAACCCGGGACGAAGATCACCTGGCGGGCGTAGGATAGCAGGATCGCAGCATCTTCGGCGTTGACGTCGCGGACCGTCTTGCCGTCCGCGGTCGGACCGGCCGCCAGTGCTTTCCGCGCCGCGAACGCGCCGAACAGCACGTTCGCCAGAGAGCGGTTCATGGCGACGCACATGATCTTCGTGAGGATCAGACCGGACGCGCCAACCAGGGCGCCCGCCACGATCAGCACGTTGTTGGCCAACACGAACCCGGTCATCGAGGCCGCGAGCCCGGAGTACGAGTTCAAGAGCGAGATGACCACCGGCATGTCCGCACCGCCAATGGGCATGACCAGGAACACGCCGACGACCAGAGCAAGGATGTTCAGCCCGATGTACCAGGACAGGTCGGGCGGCGCGATGACCAGCCACACGGCCAAACCGAACATGCCGAGGAACAGGAGCGGCGCCCATGCGCGCTGACCCGGCAGGATCACGGTCCTGCCTGAGACGATCTCCTGCAGTTTGCCGAACGCGATCAGGCTGCCCGAGAACGTGGCGGCGCCGATGATCACGCTGAGCATGATCGTCGACTGCACATCCACGGGAGCGTCGATCGTGCCTGCGGCGAAGCGCAGGTATTCATCGCCCGCGACCAGCGCGGAGGCGCCGCCGCCGAATCCGTTCAGCAGCGCGACCATCTGCGGCATGGCCGTCATCTTCACGGTGCGTGCCAGCACGAGGCCGGTCGTGCCACCCAGGACGATGCCCGCGAGGATCCACGCGTAGCTCGCGATCTCCCAGTGGACCAGCGTCGCGACCACAGCGAGCAGCATGCCCGTCGCGCCCAGCTGGTTGCCCGAGCGCGCCGTCGTCGGCGAGCTGAGTCGCTTGAGTCCGATGATGAAAAGCGCGCCGGCCAGCAGGTAGACGGCGTCGATCAGGACCGGGCGCAACCCGACAGGCAGCTCGTTCATGCGCCCTCTCCGCGCCGCTTGAACATCTGCAGCATCCGATCCGTGACCAGGAACCCGCCCACGACGTTGATCGTGGCAAACGCCACGGCCACGACGGCGAGCAACGTGCTCCACGGCGATTCGACGCGTCCGGCGACCACGATGGCGCCGACCAGCGTGATCCCGGAGATCGCGTTCGATCCGGACATCAGCGGCGTGTGCAGCATCTGCGGGACTTTCGAGATCACCTCGAAGCCCACGAAGATGGCCAGCACGAACACGTACAGTGAGGCGAGCAGTCCAGCGAGCACGGCGCCTCCTTCTCTTCAGGCCGTCGCGCCGACGGCGGCGCGAACGCGTTCATGCACGATGTCGCCGGCGTGCGTCACCACACAGCCGCTCGTGATCTCATCGTCGAAATCCATCTGCAGCGCGCCGTCCTTGACAAAATGCTGGAGCAGCGCCGCTACGTTGCGCGAGTACATCTGACTGGCGTGCAGCGGCATGACGGACGGCAGGTTGGACGGTCCGAGTACGAGGACGCCGCCGGCGCGCACGTCTTCGTCCGTGCGGGTCAGCGCACAATTTCCGCCGGACTCGGCGGCCAGGTCGATGATGACCGCGCCGTTCTTCATGTCGGCGACCATGTCGTCCGTGATCAAGCGGGGCGCGGGTTTGCCGGGGATCTGGGCCGTCGTGATCACGACATCGGCCTCGCGGACCAGCCGGTGCAGGTGCTCGTGCTCCTGCTTCTGCGCCTCCTCGGAAACTTCCTTCGCGTAGCCGCCGGCGCCTTCGGCTTCCTTCATCTCGAGGCCAACCCACGTGGCGCCCAGGCTCTCGACTTGCTCCTTCGCCGCAGGCCGGATGTCGAACCCCTGCACGACCGCGCCGAGTCGCCTCGCCGTCGCGATCGCTTGCAGCCCGGCCACACCCGCGCCGATCACCAGCACCTTGGCGGGTGGAATCGTACCGGCGGCCGTCATCAGCATGGGGAAGAAGCGCGGCGAGCGGGTCGCCGCGAGCAGGGCAGCTTCGTAGCCGCCCACCGTTGCCTGCGACGACAATGCATCCATGCGCTGTGCGCGCGTGATGCGCGGCACCAGTTCCAGGGCGGCGGCCGTCACGCCCCGGGCGGCGAGTTTGCGGAGCATGTCCGGCGACGTCAGCGGCTGCAGGAAGCCGATCAGCAGCATGCCCTCGGGCAGTCGCGCGATGAGCGCGTCGTCCGGCGGCTGTACGCACGTCGCGATGGCGCAGCCGTCGAAGACATTTGCTCCGGACTTGGCGATGGTCGCGCCAGCCTCCGCATACGCCGCGTCGGTGAATCCGGCGTCTTCCCCCGCTCCAGCCTCGACGCGGAAGGTCAGCCCCGACGAGGCCAGGCGCGATACGGTTTCCGGGACGACCGAGACCCGGCGCTCTCCCGCGCGCGTCTCCCGTGGTACCGCCACCTGCATGCGTACCTCCCTGTCGAGATTGCCGCGGCTCGGACCTGCCGATCCGCGGCCCCGTCGTTTCTCAGCGGCCGGTCGTCCCCGCGATGTTCTCCACCCAATCGGCGAGGAAGACGTTCGTCTCGCCCGGCCGGCTCGCGCCACGGTTCGACGCAAACACCAGCTTCGTGCCGTCCGGGCTGAACATCGGGAAGCCGTCGAAATCGCCGAAGTTCGTGATGCGCTCCAGGCCCGTTCCGTCCACACCGATCAGATACAGCTCGAAATCACGACCCTCCGGATCGTGCAGGTTCGAGCTGAAGATGATCCGCTGCCCGTCCGGGTGGAAAAAGGGGCCGAAATCGGCGCCGGGCGCTTCCATCACTTTGCGTTTGTTGCCGCCGTCGGCGTCCATGATCCAGATGTCGAGCTCGCCGGGCCGGATCAGGTTGTCGCGCAGCAGACGTTGATAATCCGCCACTTCCTGCGGGTCGGTCGGATGGTAGGCGCGATAGACAATGCGCGTGCCGTCCGGCGAGAAAAACGGACCGCCATCGTAGCCGACCGCGTTCGTCAGCCGTTTCACGTTGGAGCCGTCGGCGTCCATCACGTAGATGTCGAGGTCGCCGTCGCGCACGGACGTGAACACGATCTTCGAGCCGTCCGGCGAGATGGTCGCCTCGGCATCGTAACCGGGAGCGTCCGTGAGGCGAACCAGGTTCGAGCCGTCCGGCGCTGCCATGAACACGTCGTAGTCGTAGATGGGCCAGACGTACCCGCGGCTGTAATCCGGTGTCGGCGGGCAGGCCGTGGACGCGAGGTGCGTCGAGCTGTACAGGATGCGGTCGCCCGCGGGATAGAAATAGGCGCACGTCGTGCGACCCTCGCCCGTGGACACCAGCCGCCGATTGCCGCCGTTGATGTCCATGATGTAGATCTGATCGCAGGGGACGCCGGGCGCGTCATTCGCCTGGAAGATCAACTGGCTTCCGTCGGCGGAGA
>JBFFZF010000294.1:0-4355 GCA_041568755.1 Longimicrobiales bacterium
GCGCGCGATGCGATCGCGCTGCGGCTGCTCGCCGAGTGGGGCGAGACAGCCGCGAACGACGCGGCCGCCAGGCCGAAGCACGACGGCGCCGGGGCCTCGCTGCGCACCGCGATCGCCGGCGGGCTGCGCCACCCGCTGGCCACCGCCCGCACCCTGCTGACCCGACTGCGCCACCGCGCGCGCACGGCGGTCCGGCGCGGGTCCGGCTCGGGATCGTCATGACGCCGCGCATCACCGCCGTCATCTGCACGCACAACCGCGCCGGTTACCTCGGCCGGGCCATCGCAAGCCTGCTGGAGCAGGATGTCGATCCCGCGTGCTGCGAGATCCTGGTCATCGACAACGCATCGACCGATGACACGCGCGCCGTGGTCGAGGCCGCCGGCCCGCGGGTCCGCTGCATCCGTGAGGACGTGCTCGGCCTTTCGCACGCGCGCAACGCGGGGTTCAGGCACGCGCGCGCGTCGTGGGTTGCCCTGCTCGATGACGATGCCGTCGCGGGCCGCGGCTGGCTGCGCGCGATCCTCGATGCCACGATGTCCGTGCGCCCGGAACCCGGCTGCATCGGCGGGCCGATCCGCGCCATCTGGGAGGCGCCGCGACCGGAATGGTTGTCTGATGCGCTGCTGGCCGGCCTGTCCATCCTCGACTGGACCGACACGGCGCACCCCATCGAGAACATCGCACGCGAATGGCTGGCCGGCGCGAACCTCGCCGTCAGGAAAGATCTGCTGGAGGAGATCGGCGGGTTCGTGCACGACCTGGATCGCGTCGGCACGCGCATGCTGTCGAGTGGCGACGTCTTCCTGCAGAAGCAGATCCTGGCCCGCGGACGGAGCGTCTGGTACGATCCGCGTGTCGAAGTCGCGCATCACATCCCGGCCGCGCGACTCGATCGCCGCTGGTTCCGGCGGCGCTACTACGCGCAGGGCCTTTCCGACGCGCGCATGCGGCTGCTCGAGGAACGGCTGACCGGGCGCCGCCGTCTGCTGGCCGGTCTGCGCGCCGCGGCAGGCGTCGCGGCCAGCGGGCGGGACTGGCGCGCACTGCTCGGCCCGAGCGACGATCCCGACGCGTTCACGGCGCACTGTTTCACGCTCATCCGCGTCGGTCAGGTGACCGGCCTGCTGGGTGCCGCGTGATGGGAAGGCCGGCGGACGTGCACATCGTGCGGACCCGCTACCCGCATCTGGCGGCGCACTCCGGCATCGGCGGGTTCGTGCGCTGCCTGGATCCTGCCCGCTTCGTCATCCACGAGCACACGGTCGCGGACTCCGACGAGGACTTCCGTGTCCCGATCGGCGGTCCGGGCCGCGCCCTGCTGCGCCGGGCTGTGCAGCGTGGCGGGACGGCCTGGTACAAGCTTAGCGATCTGGCCGCAGAATCCCGCGCGCTGCAGCGCTGGGTCGCCGGCCGCGCCGACATCATCCACTACCTGGATGGCGAGCATTCGGCGCAATACGTGCCGCTCCTCGCGCGCGCGCTGCCCCGTCGCCCGCGCGTGCTCGCCACGTTCCATCAGCCCGCTGCCCTGCTGCCCGGTCTCGTGCGCGAGGCCGTCGTCCGCAACCTCACGCACGTGACGATCGTTGCGCCCGGTCAGGCCGCGTTCTTCGAGAGGCTGCTGCCGGCGGACCGCATCCATCTGATCCTGCACGGCATCGATACCGACTGGTTCAGCCCGCCGCCGGAGCGCCCGGAGCGTGAACGGTTCTCGCTCATCACGGTCGGTCACTGGCTGCGGGACTTCGCGACGATCCGCGCCGTTGCCCTTCGCCTCGCGGACGAGCGCCGCGTGCAGTTCGATGTCGTGACGAATCGCGACAGCGGACTCGACAGCCTGGCCAACGTACGCGTGCACCGCGACCTGTCCGACGAGGAGTTGCTGGTGCGTTACCGGAGCGCCGATGCGCTGCTGCTGCCGCTGCACGACTGCACAGCGAACAACGCGCTCCTCGAAGGCATGGCGTGCGGGCTGCCCGTGATCACGACGGACCTGGTCAACGTACGGGCCTATGCACCCGGGGAGGAGGCGGTGTACACGCCACCGGGCGATGCGGACGCCGTGGCCGCTGCGATCGTGTCGGTGATGGCCTCGGCCGAGCGGCGCGCGCGCATGGGCGGAGCGGCCAGGCGGCGCGCCGAGGAGCTGAGCTGGTCGCGCATCGCCGCGCAATGGACGGCGCTCTACGACCGGATGCTCCGCGGATGAGCGAGGGCGCATGAGTGTCTCGATCATCATCGCGGTGCACGACGCGGCCGCGACGCTGGCCGAAACGCTGGACTCCGTGCTCGCCCAGCACGACGCGAGCTGGGAGGCGCTCGTCATCGACGATGGCTCTGTCGATGCGACCGCCGCTATCGCAGACGGGTACGCCGAATCGGACGCGCGCCTGCGCGTGATCCGGCAGGCGCCCGCCGGTGTGAGTGCAGCGAGAAACGCAGGGATCGTCGCCGCCCGCCACGACTGGCTGCTCTTCCTCGACGGGGATGATCGCCTCGACCCGCGCGCGCTCGATCGGCTCGCGCGGCAGGCCGCGGCGGAGCCGGACGCAGGCGTGGTGTGCGGCGGGTGGGTCCGCTTCGGGCCATCCGGCGAGACGATCGAGGAGACGTGGCGCCCGGAAAGAGGCGACGAGCTGTTCCTGACCCTGGCGCGGTTCTGCCCGTTCGCCATCCACAGCTGCATGGTGCGGCGCTCGCTCGTCGAGCGTGTCGGCATGTTCGATCCCCGCCGGACGACCTGTGAAGACTGGGATCTCTGGCAGCGCGTCGCGCGGACGGGTGCGCGCTTCGCATGGACGGACGATGTCGTCGCGTACTACCGCATGCGGCCGGCGTCCGCGGGGATGGATGCTCACCGCGTCCTCGCCGACGGGCTGCAGCAGATCGAGCTGGGCCACGGACCGGATCCGCGCGTGCCGGACCCGGCCCGGGCCTTCGCTGGCGGCGCGCCACCGGCCGGCCTGGCCGAGGCGAGATGGACGTTCGCCTGCTGGCCGGCGGGGCTGCTCATCGGACAGGGCGAGGACGGGGCTCGTCTGCTCGATGCGGTGCCGCCGGCGCCGTGTCCGTCGCTCGATCCGCACCAGGTGGCGGCCACGCTGGTCCGCGCCATGGCCGTCGCCCGCGCAGTGCCGCTATCGGCATTGCCCGCCCTGTGGCCCGAACTCCAGCCTGGCGTCGATCAACTTCTGAACAGGCTTCAGGAGCGCTCGACGGCGCCGTCGTTCGGCGTTCGTGTCCTGCGTCAGCTCAAGGAGCTGATCGTCACGCATGCGCCGGGGAATGCGCCCGGCATCGTCGGTCGGACCCATTACACGGACGTCGAGGTCACGGAGCCGCTGGGCGATGTCACCGTTCCGGACGCCATCGACCGGGTCGTGCTGCGCGTGGTCCGGCGCGGCGAACCGCTCGGCGCGATCACGCTGCCCGCGATCGATGGCCACGTGCGCGCAGCCGTGATCGCGGATGTGATTGCCGATCGTTTCGCGTGGAGACTGCTCGGCGATTTCTTCGCCAGCGGTTTGTACCAGGAGATCGAGATCCGTGAGCAGGACGGCAGCACGTCCTGGTGGCGCGGCCCCGTGCGGCTCGCCGAGTCGCACGGCGTCGAGGAACGACCGCTGCACGATCGCATCGGCTGGGTGGTCTTTCTGCAGGAGTTGTGGGACCGTCCGGCCTGGGCGGAGGCCGCCTTCTACGATCCCACGACACGCGACGCAGGCGTTGCCGGCCGGCGCGCGTTCCGGTCTGGAGACACGATCGACATCGATGTCTGCGATGCGTTGCCCGCGGTGCGGAGTGCCGGTCTGTGGCGCAGACCAGCGGACGTGCGCGTTCTGGTCCGGGTGGCCGGGGTCCCGGTCGCACACGTGCCTCTGCACGCCCGCGACTGCACGCCGCAGCAGCTCCGGGCAGCGATCACGGCCGCGGCCGGCTACGAGCTGTGCCGGGTCGCCGTGCGTGAATCGCTCGTGGGAGCGCCGCCGCCGGAGTCGCTGCGCGCCGGGCTGCTGCGCGCTGACCGCACGGCGGCCATCCTGCCGGCCGCCGTCGAGGGTGTACGTCTGTGCACGAGCGGCCTGCCGGTGCGCGCACTGCCGACCGCCACCGGTCTCGCACTGGGCCGCCACCACACGGGCGCGGTGGGCTCGAGCGCGAGCCGGCGCGCCACGTTGCCGGCGGCCGCCCGCGCGTCGCTGGAAGCCGCCGCGCGCGCGGCCGGCGAGCCCGTCTTCACCGTGCAGGCGGGCGAGGCGATCGCGTACGCCCCCGAACTGTTCTGGGAGCCTGCGGTCGGCGGCCGCGATCGCGGTCGCTCACCCGGCCGGCCGGCGGGCCAGCCGGCCGCA
>JBFFZF010000295.1:0-4182 GCA_041568755.1 Longimicrobiales bacterium
GACCCATGCCGGACATCGAAGGACTGTTGCCGATCACGCCGCTGTCGCTGGCGCTGCTGCTCGTACTGGCGGAGGGGGAGCAGCACGGGTACGCGCTGATGAAGGAAGTCGAGCGGCTGAGCGAGGGCCGATTGCGGCCGGGCACGGGGACGTTGTACGCGGCGCTGCAGCGGATGGTGGAAGAGGGGTGGGTCGAGCTGTCCGTGGAGCGCAGGCCTGAGGAGGATGCGCGGCGGCGGTACTACGGGATCACGACGTTCGGTCGGTCTGTCGCGCGCGCCGAGCTGGCGCGACTGGGGCGGCTGGTCGAGCTGGGCGAGCGCCGGCTCGCGCCGCTGGGCTCGCGGCAGGGCGCGCGCGCGTGACGGCCCGCGTCCTGGCCTGGCTGTACGGGGCGGCGCTCGCGCGTCTGCCCGCGTGGTTCGCCGCGCACCATGCGGAAGCCATGGAAGAGAGTTTCACCGCGGGCTATGCGGAGGCTGTGCGGGAGCGGGGCCTGCTGCGCGCGGTGTGGTGGGCGCTGCTCGACACGGGAGACGTGGTGCGCACCGCGCGTGCGTTGCGGCGGGCGCCGTCGTCCTCGAGCGAGTCTGTCGAAGCCCGCGGTGCGTCGGTGGAGGACGCATCGCCTGACGTGGAACGCGGGGCTTTTCACATCCGGGGCGCGCCGCACGCTGGCGGGCCTGCAATCGGGGCCCGCTCCTCCTACCGGGAACGCATCATGAACGCGATCGCACACGATCTTCGCTATGCACTTCGGCGGATCGGCCGGAATCCGGGCTTCGCCGGGCTGATCATCGCGACGCTGGCGCTGGGCATCGGCGCGAACACGGCGATCTTCAGCGTGATCCATTCGGTGCTGCTCCGCCCGCTGCCATACGCGGAGCCGGACGCGCTGGTAACGGTCAACCACCGCTATCCGTCGATCGACCTGGACGCCTCTGTCTCGGCGGGCGGCTTCCGCGACTACCGCGACCGCACACGCAGCTTCTCGCACGTGGCCGTGCAGAGCGGCTGGGGCGCGAACCTGACGGGATATGGCGATCCGGTGCGCATCACGGCCACGCGCGTGAGCGCGGACTGGTTCGCGGCGCTCGGGGCGCAGGCCATGGTGGGCCGCACGTTCCGTGCGGAAGAGGATGTGCCCGGCAATCACCACGTGGTGGTCCTCTCGCACGGCCTGTGGCAACGCCAGTTCGGCGGTGATCCCGCTGTTCTGGGACAGGCGATCTCGCTGAACGCGGAGCCGTTCGAGATCGTGGGCATCATGCCACCCGACTTCCGCGGCTTCTTCGACCGCCGCTCCGAGCTGTGGGTGCCGCTCGCGCTCACGGAAACGCAGTTCGCCGCGGGTCGCACCAGCGAGTTTCTGACGCTTACGGCGCGGCTGGCGCCGGCCGTCACGCTGGAGCAGGCGCGGACCGAGATGGCCGCGCTCGCCGAAACGCTCAAGCAGGAGACGCCGGATCAGTATCCATCCAACTGGACGCTCACCGTGACGACGCTGAACGAAGTCGCCACGGGTGACCTCCGGCCGGCGCTGCTCATCCTGCTCGGTGCGGTGGGTTTCGTGCTGCTCATCGCGTGCGCGAACGTGGCCAATCTGCTGCTGGCCCGGGCAGCGGGCCGCATGAAGGAGGTGGCCGTCCGCATCGCGATGGGCGCGAAGCGCTGGCACCTGGTGCGTCAGCTGCTGGTCGAGAGCACGATCCTGTCCGTGGCCGGCGGGTTGCTCGGCACCGCGCTCGCGTGGGCGGGCGTGCGCGCCCTCACGACATCCTTCGATCCTGAGGATCTGCTGGGACGTTCGCTGGCACTGGACGGCCCGGTGCTGCTGTTCACGGGCATCGTGGCGGTCCTGACGGGCGTGGCGTTCGGCATCGCGCCGGCGCTGCAGACATCGCGCACGAACGTGCGCGACACGCTGCACGAGGGCGGCCGCAGCGCTTCGACCGACCGATCCGGTCACGTGCTGCGGCGCGCGTTCGTCGTCGCCGAGTTCGGCCTGGCGCTGACGCTGCTCGCGGGCGCGGGCCTCTTCATGAAGAGTTTTGCGCGCGTGCAGGGCGTCGACCCCGGCTTCCGCGCCGAGCGACTGCTCGCGATGAGCATCGCGCTGCCCACCGCCAAGTACACGAACGACACCGTGCGCGTCGCGTTCTTCGATCGCATGCTCGCGACGCTCGCGGACGTGCCCGGGATCCAGGCCGTCGGCACGACCAGTGTGCTGCCCTTCGGCGGCAGCTGGGCCACGGGCAGCTTTTCCGTGGAGGGTTACATGCCGGCGGAGGGCGAGCCGGGCCCGTGGGGCGACCTGCGCATCGTGAGCCCGGGCTTCGCCGAGACGATGGGCATCCCGCTGCTGCGTGGTCGGTTCTTCACCGAGGCGGATGGCCCGGGCACGACGCCCGTCGTCGTGATCGATGAGGTCCTCGCGCGCCGGTACTGGCCCGATGAAGACCCCATCGGCAAGCGCATCACACGCAGCAACCCGCAGAGCCCGGACGCGGTCTGGTGGGAGGTCATCGGAGTCATCGGGCACACCGCGCACGAAGGCCTGGATGCCGAGGCCCGCGTGCAGTACTACTTCTCGTACCGCCAGATCACACTGCCGTTCGCCGCACTCGCCATCCGCACCGCCGGCGAACCGCTGGGCGTCGTGGCCGCGGTGCGCAGCGCCATCCAGAGCGTGGATCCGGAGCAGCCGATCGCCGACGTCGCGACGATGGAAAGTCTGATCGACCGCTCCGTCGGCCAGCGCAGACTCGCCATGATCCTGCTCGGCATCTTCGCCGCCATCGGCCTGCTGCTGGCCGCGACCGGCATCTACGGCGTGATGGCGCAGATGGTTGCGCAGCGCGCGCAGGAAGTCGGCGTGCGCATGGCCATGGGCGCGGATCGCGGCGATGTGCTGCGCATGGTCATGGCGCAGGGCGCCAGACTGGCGGGCATCGGGGTGGGCATCGGGGTCGCCGGCTCGCTCGCACTGACACGCGTCGTCCAGAGCCAGCTCTTCGACGTGCGCGCCACCGATCCCGTCACGTTCCTCGCCGTCACCGCGATCCTCGCCGCCGTAGGCCTGCTGGCCACGGCCATCCCCGCGCTGCGCGCGACGCGGCTGGATCCGGTGGAGGCGCTGCGGGGGGAGTAGCAACGGATCGAACGGACGGGTGCGGGGATGGGGGGTCGGGATGGATTTTGGGGAACGGATGAACGGCGGGTCGGGGCGAGGGCGGGGTCAGCCCGGTGCACGAACGAGATAGAGCAGGAACCGGGTTTCCTCGGGGTACGGTTCGCCGGCAACGTTCAATCTGAACACGCGTTCGTTCACGCGGTGCAGCTGGAAGCCGCTCGTGTGTGTGGGGCGCTCGATGATGACGAACGGCACGAGTCCGGGGATGGCGCGGTCGATCGTCAGTTGCAGCAGGGGCGTTCCGCCCTCGCGCGTGGCCGGGCGCAGATCGCCGACGCGAAAAACCAGATGGGGCGCTTCTGCCAGTTCGTGACGCCCGGGCTCGACGGTGTAGCGGCGCGTGCAGCCCGGCTCGTTGAGGCAATATGTGACCGGTGTGCCGGGCGCATCTCCGAATCCGCGCTGGAAGAACAGCGCGAACGGGCGAGGTGCGAGGGCGAGGTCGGGGCAGCGCCGACCGCCGAACGTGTCGGGGCGTCCCGTCCTGGCTTCCGTGATGCGCACGTGCTGGTCGTTTTCTCCACCCGCCGGCAACGCCATGCGCACGAGGCGGATCTGCCTGTCCGGCTCTTCAGTGAACACCTGCCAGGCCTCACCACCGGCACACATGCCCAGGCCTTCGTCGTAGACGGCGCGCTCCGCCACGTGCGGGATCCCATCCAGAACCCCGGCCAGCGTATCGTTGCGGAACGCGCCGGCCGTCGTGACTTCCAACATGAACGCGACGGCGTTGCCGGCCGATCGAGCGCCCGGGACCTGCGGCGTGCCGCGAGCGCTCACGGGCTCCGCGCCCAGGACGGGCAGCACATCACAACGCGCGTCGCCTCCGCTCGCATCGTCCACGTCCGGCACGACACAGCGCGCCGTCCCCGCGCGCCACGACCGCGCATCGAACCCGGGCGGCCAGGCGCTCAGGTGATCGCCGGCGACAGCCAGCACGATGCGCCTTTGCTCGGTCGCGCGCGCACCGCTCACGTGATAACGCAGGA
>JBFFZF010000296.1:0-4180 GCA_041568755.1 Longimicrobiales bacterium
GCGACCCCTCCAGCGCGAGGCGATGGAGGCCGTCCGCGGCGGCCGCGACAGCCTGGTCGTGCTGCCGACGGGCGGCGGCAAGTCGCTGTGCTTCCAGGCTCCCGCGCTGCTCGGCGAGGGGCTGGCGGTGGTGGTCTCGCCCCTCATCTCGCTGATGAAGGACCAGGTCGACGCGCTCGATGCGCTCGGGTTCCGCGCGGCCGCGATCAACTCGACGCTCTCGTTCGCCGAACGGCGCAAGCGACTGGCCGATGTGCGCGCCGGCCGCTACGAGCTGATCTACCTGGCGCCGGAAGCGCTGGACGGATCGCTGCGCGACATCGCGCGCGGCTGGCCGCTCTCGCTGATCGTCGTCGATGAGGCGCACTGCATCAGCCAGTGGGGCCATGATTTCCGGCCGTCGTACCGGCGTCTGCGCGGGCTCAAGGAAGAGATGGGCGATGTCCCGGTGCTCGCGCTCACCGCGACGGCGACGCGCCACGTCGCGAAGGACATCATCCGGCAGCTGGGCATGGTGAAGCCACGCGGCTACAAGGGCTCGTTCTTCCGGTCCAACCTGCACGTCCACTGCCGGAAGAAAGGCGAAGGCAACACGCGCAGCGAAATCCTCGGGCTGATCCGCCGGCACGAGGGCGAGAGCGGCATCGTGTACTGTCTGTCGCGCCGCACCGTCGAGCAGACGACGGCCTTCCTGAAGAAGGCCGGCGTCCGCGCCTCGCCCTATCACGCGGGACTGCCGGACGCGGAGCGGGCCGCCAGCCAGGACGCGTTCGCGCGCGATGACGTCGACGTCATCGTCGCGACCATCGCGTTCGGCATGGGCATCGACAAGTCGAACGTGCGCTTCGTCATCCATCGCGACATGCCGAAGGACGTCGAGTCGTGGTACCAGGAGATCGGGCGCGCCGGGCGCGACGGCCTGACCAGCGGCTGTTTCCTGTTCTACTCGTGGGCCGATGTGAAGATGCACGAGCGGTTCCTCGACGAGATCGACGACGAGCAGCTGCGCAGGCAGAAACACGCGGCGACGACAACGCTGTACCGCGCGCTGGAGAGCAACGTCTGCCGGCACCGCGCGATCCTCGCGCACTTCGGCGAGGAGATCGACGCGTGCGACGGCTCGTGCGATGTGTGCAGCGGGCGCAGCGTGGAGGCACTGGCCGCCGAGGGCATCATGCTCGGGCGGGCGCGCCGGCGCGACCGGGTGCGCGCGACCCGCGTGCGGGACGCGGAAACGACGGCACGCGTGCGGCGGGCCAGGCGCGAGGACGCCGCCGGCGCGATCCTCGACGGCGGTGATGCAGATGCCCTGTTCGAGCAGCTGCGTGCGCTGCGCAAACAACTGGCCGACGCGGCCGATGTGCCGGCCTACATCGTGTTCAACGACAGCACGCTGCGGGCGATGGCGGAGGAGCGGCCGACGACGCCGGACGAACTGCTCGCCATTCCGGGCGTAGGGCCGGCCAAACTCAAGCGGTACGGCCCGGCATTTCTGGCACTCTTGAACGGCGGGTAGGGTGATAGGGGTTGGGGATGGGTGATGGGGGACGGAATCGACGGCGCGGTCTCACCGTGCGATTCTGGCCGAGGTCTACGTCAGGTTCTCGTCGCGCGGCATCAGCCGCTCGTGCGTGCAACGCCTTCGGCGGCCTGGCGGGCCATCGCCTCGAACTGCGCCTCGCCGCCCTCGAGCATGTCGAGCGCTTTCCGGTAATGCGCGGCCGCTTCGTCGCGCCGGCCGAGTGACTCGAGGATGGTGCCGGCGCGCAGCTGGGCCGGGCCCTGCAGGACCAGATCGTACGCCGACATTTCATCGAACGACTCGTACCAGCGCAGCGCTTCCTCGGGTCTGCCGGCCGTCTCCAGGAGCTGAGCCCGGCGAAAGCGCGCGTGGCTGTGAGAGTAGAGGAAGGACTGGAGCGCCTCGATGTAACCGGCGCGGACGGGAACGGCTTCGAGTGCAGCGAGTGCGCCGGCGCTGTCGCCGCGCTGGACCGCGATCTCCGCTTCGACCGCCGCCGCGAACCGTCGGGCATGTCCTTCCGCTTCCTCGCCCGAGGCGGGTGCATCGGACAGCCGGGCGATCCAGCGTCGCGCGTCGTCGGCCCGGCCGAGCCGGGCGGCCAGCATGCCGGCCAGATAGGCCTGCACCGCCGGCCGGTGGCAGGTCCCCGGCTCGTAGTAGCGGACGGGGTGGTTCGACAGGCAACCCGGCTGCGGATCCCAGGCCTCGAGTTGCGTGGCGAGTCGAACGAGTTCCGCGCGGTCGGGCTGCGCGAAGGGGAGCAGCGCGAGCGCCGCGGCGTGCGAGAACGCGAGCGACGGGTCGATCTGCGCGACGCGGGCCATAGCCTCCCGTGATGCGGGAGGCCGGCCGCGGGCCAGCGCGAAGAACGCATCCATGAGATGGCCGGTCGCCCGGACTTCCGAGGACCGTGTCGGTTCCTGCATCGCGCCGGCCAGCTCGCGCGCCCGATCGACGTCTTCGCCGAACACGGCGACGTTCCACACGGCCTGATGACGGGTGAGGTCCTGCGCGACGAACAGCGAGTCCACGATTCCCGACCAGTCGGCGGACCCGCGTCGCGCCGCGCGCATGGCGAGCAGCTCGAGCGTGCGGTCTCCTTCCGGCGCCAGCACGCGGATCCGCTCGACGAGCGAGTCCGCCGCGGCCAGCCGCTCCTCGATGCCCGCGACCCGGGCCAGGTGCCAGAGCGCGGCCAGGTGATCCGGCTCGTAACGCAGCAGGCGTTCGAACGCGACGCGCGAATCCGATACGGATCCACCGACCATCGGACTGAAGTGATTCAGGACCTCGGCGAGCTGCAGCCACGCTTCGACATCGTCCGGCCAGGTGCCGAGCACGGTCCGGTAGAGGTCCTCGGCGCGCTCGCCGTCGCCTAATCGCCATGCCAGCATCGCGTCGACCAGCTGCCGGTCCCGGTCCGAGAGCCGGTCAGACAGCTGCGCGGCTTTCTGCGCGGCTTCGGTCGCGCCGGCCTGACCGCCCCACTCGCGCGCGACACTCACGCGGTAGTGCGCGAGCGCGAACGTGGTGTCGAGCGCCGTTGCCTCCTCGAACGACGCGAGTGCAGACGTGAACTGGCCCTGCCGGAACAGTTCTTCGCCGGTCAGATACGCCTTCAGCGCCGGAAGCGAGCTGGTCGTGAGCGCGGCGAGCTGGCGGACGCGCGCACCGGGTGAGACCTCGAGCCCCGCGACGAGCTGCGTCGTCAAGTGGTCCACGAGCGTGAACAGCGCGTCTGCCGTCCCGTCCGCAGACGCATGCGCCAGCGGATCGGACGACGTTGGCGCATACAGGGCGGCACTGATCTCGAGCCGGCCACCGCCTTCGACGACACGACCGGTCACGTAGCGGCCGGCGCCGAGCGCCGATGCGATGCGCTCCGATGCGGCGACGTCGAGCGGCTCGCCGCCCTGCTGTCGGACCAGACCCATCACGGCGCGAGCCGGCACGGTCCGGATCGGGCCGATGCCATCCATGCGCGTGCTGAGAAGGTCGACCATGCCGGCGGCGAGGTAGGCGTAGGCGTCGCCGCCACTGACGACAAACGGCAGGACGGCGATGCGCGCTTCCTCGCCCGGTGGCGGCGGGGCGCCACGTGTGTCGCGCAGCGCGAACCACGCGCCGGCCGCGAGCAGCGTCACGCCCGCGAGTGCGAGGACGCCGGACAGCCAGCGCCGCCGTCGCGGCTCGGCCGCGATCGCGTCCAGTTCCGCCTGCGCTGCCGGGGTCGTCGCTTTCACGCCGCCCGGCTTCAACTCGTAGGCCCAGGCGAGCGCGACCGCGATCGGCAACCCGAGCAGCGCCAGCCAGACGAGCACGGAGAGGGCCCGCTGCGACAGCCCGATCGCCGGAAAGATGATCTCGGCACCCTGCAGGATGACGAATGCGACAGCACCGTACGCAGCTGCGACACGGAAGACCTTGCGGCGCTTGAGATCGGCAAGGAACCGCTGGTATGCGGGGGGGCGGCTCATACGGCGATTATTGCAGACGGCGTCGGGTCAAGCAATGGAGCAGCAAGGCCGGCGGGAATGGGGATGGGGGTTGGGGATGGAGGATGGGGACGGATCAACGGCGGGGATGGAACGGCGGGTGTCCCGGTCCCCGATCCCGTCCCGATCCCGCCCGATCCTCCATCCCCAACCCCTATCC
>JBFFZF010000297.1:0-4172 GCA_041568755.1 Longimicrobiales bacterium
ACTGGCGTAACGTGGGCGTCGAACTCGGGTACGCGGGCATCGTGGCGTCCGTCACGCTGAACTGGCGCCTCTGACGACGGATCACCCGTCCGGAATGCCCCGCCAACGCTCCGGAGGAAGAGGCATGTCGAATGTCGCGATTCTCGGCGCCGGCAGTGCAGGTCGAGCCCTTGCCACCCGACTCGTGCACGGTGGTGCGCGCGTGTGCTTCGGTGTGCGGGACCCCGGTGCAGTCACGGCGCAGTTGACCGGATCGCTGGCCGGTGTGTCCGCAGTGGATCCCCGCTCGGCCGTGGCCGACGCGGAGGTCGTCCTGCTGGCCGTGCCGGCCCCGGCAGCGCTGCGCGGCGGACCGGCGGACGCTGTTCGCCGGTGACGATGCGGAGTCCAAGGTTCGCGTCATGCGGCTTGCGAGCGCGATGGGATTCCGTACCTTCGACGCGGGGCCGCTGCGCAATGCCGCGCTCCTCGAGAATCTCGCCGTGCTCTGGATCCAGCTCGCCACGCAAGGCGGTCTCGGTCGCGATTACAGCTTCCGCGTCGAGCTGCGCACCTGAACGGTGACAACCATGCTGCGCATCGCCCTGCTCTTCCCGCTGGCGCTCACCCTGCTGGCCGCCTCACCCGCGTCTTCGCAGGAAGCCCGGCGCCGCTACGAGCGTGCCTGCCAGATCCGCCACGAGAAGTTCGACCGCATCCTGCCGGAGGCAATGCGCGAGAACAACGTCGACATGTGGATCATCGTCATGCGCGAAGGCCTGCTCGACCCGATGTGGCAGGACCTGGGCGGTGGCTACGTCGGCGGCTGGGCGTACTGGGTCTTCACGGACCGCGGCGGTGAGCGCATCGAGCGTGTCGTGCTGGGCGCGGGCGGCTACTCGCTGCAGCGCTGCGGCGTGTACGACCGGTTCGGCGCGACGTCCGAGCTGCGCGAGATGGTGGCACAGCGTGATCCGCAGCGCATCGCCGTCAACATGTCGGCGGACATCGGACTCGCCGACGGGCTCTCGCACAGCTCGTACCGGCACCTGGTCGAGACGCTCGGCCCGTCGTACGCGTCGAGGCTCGTGTCCGCCGAGCGACTGTACTCTGATTACCAATCGCGGAACACGGTCACGGAGATCGGCGCCATGGCCGAGGCCGGCGAGATCTCGCGGGAGATCGCGGAGCGCGCGTTCTCCAACGAGATCATCACGCCCGGCGTGACCACGCTCGAGGACGTGGCCTGGTGGATGTGGGACCAGCTGCTGCAGCGCGGGCTGGGCTCCTCGTTCGACATGCCGTCGGTCTACATCACCGGCCCGAACGGCATCGAGGCCACCTCATCGGATCGCATCATCCAGCGGGGCGACCTGCTGATGATCGACTGGGGCGTCGGCTTCCTGGGCCAGTGGACGGATATGAAGCGGATCGCCTACGTGCTGCGTGACGGCGAGACCGGCCCGCCGGAGAGCTACCAGAAGGCCTTCGACAACGGTGTCCGCATTCGCGAGATCATGCGCCGGACGATCCGGCCCGGTCGCACCGCGCAGCAGGCGCTCGACGAGACGCACGCCGCCATCGAGGCCGCCGGTTTCAGGCGCATGGTCGAGTTCAACCGGCCGACCGCCGATGCGTCCGTCGAGTTCATCATCGGCCCGCACGCCGTAGGCGACTGGGGCCACGGCAGCGGCCCCTCGCTCGCGTTCTTCAACCCGAAGCAGCTCACGTTCGACCTGCAGCCCACGAACTTCATCTCGATCGAACTGTTCGCGTACACGCCCATCCCCGAATGGAACGGCCGCAAGCTGCGCATCCCGCTCGAGGATGACGCCGTCGTCACGGAGCGCGGCGTCGAGTGGCTGTATCCCGTGGCAGACCGGATCCGGGTCATCCGGTAGACGCGCTCCGCGGACTCCGCGGCGGCGACACCGTGGAACGGCATGCGATGAGCTCAACGCCCGCCGTGCGCCGGCCGTGTAGATCACAGTCCATGAACGCCGGCGCTTCCGGCACACCGGCTCGCCGCACCGTCCGGGTCTATCGCTTCGGGAAAGAGCCCCGTGATGCTCTGCGGGAAACCACGACGGCACAGCAGCGCCTGCTGATCCTGCGCCAGCTGACGGAACGGGCCCTGGACCTGGACGTGTGGATCGAGCCGACGCGGTAAGACGCCGCCCGCGTGTGGAACGCGCTCGTCCGGTTCGGGGCGCCACTCGAGAATCCCGGGACCTCGCGGATCTCGAGGCCACGGGCGAGTAGGACGCTCGACCCGGGTCCGGAAGCTCCACCGCGAATCGAGGATCACCCCGGAACGGCCTGCCGCGAACCCGCCAGCCCGTCCAGCACTGTTTTCGCTTCGACCAGGTCCGGACAGTCGAAGCCTTCGGTGAACCCGTCGTAGATCGCGGCCAGTTCCGCGCGCACCTCGTCGCCACGCCGCTGGCATGCGCGCAGCCGGGCGAGGCTCGTCGCGGCGCGGAGTTCATCCAGCCTGGCATGCTGCACGCGTGCCAGGTCGATCGCGCAGCGGTACGTCGCCGCCGCGGCCTCCCGATCCGGCTCGGGCAGCGCGAGCAGCAGGTCCCCGCGCAGGCGCAGGACCTCTGGTTCATGGTACCGCTCCTCCTTTTCGGTTGCCATGAATGTGCAGTCGTCGATCAGCCGCAGCGCTTCTCCCGCGCGACCCGCCAGGCCCAGCGTTTCGGCGTACACGCTGGTGAAGTAGCGCATGGCCCCGCCGAAGCCGAGCGCCTTCCAGCCCGCAAGCGCCTTCCCGGCCATCTCCATGCCGGCTTCGGGGTCGCCCTGTCGGGCGCGGGCCCAGCCGAGCAAGCAGAACGTCTGCGGGTCCCAGTAGGCGGAGAGGCCGAGCTTCGCGCTGGTCTCCGCAAGTTCTGTGGCCCGGCCGAGGACGTGCCGCGGGTCGCGTAGCTTGAGGCCCAGACAGATGTCGTACCACAACATCATGAGCACGGTGGCCGGGCTGGCGCGCTCCCGCGCCATCGCAATGGCCGCAGCCAGATGTTCGCGTGCCTGGTCCGGGTATCCCAGCACACCGAGCGCGAGACCGATCATGCTCTGGGTCGCGCGAGCGCTTTCGACATGGACGTCCCACTGGGTAGGCCGCCGGGGGTCGTACCGCCGCTCCATCTCGCGATACGCGGCGAGTGCGGCCGGCCAGTCCCCACGCATCACTGCACAGCGGCCGGCGATCTCGTACGCGGGTGTCACGACAGGTTCGTCACCCAGCGCGCCGGCGAGCGTCATGGCCTCCTCCACGATCTTCCTGCCCAGGCGGTTGTCGCCGGGGAAGTGCGCTTTCGCGTAGAAGAGGCCGGTGAGGGCGAGCAGCCGCAGCGCGTCATCCCGCAGCTTCGCACCGAGTTCGTGGGCCCGTTCGATGGGCTCCAGCACGTCGGGCGCGCCCGAAAACATCCGCGCCAGGCCGAGCTTCATCTGCATCTCGGACTCGCGTCGGTCGCGCCGCTCGTCGTCCGGCAAGTGACCCAGCTGCTCCAGCGCGGCCTCGAAGTGCGTGATGGCCTCGGGGAACGCCGCCGCGCTCTCCGCGCGCAGTCCTGCCAGGAACAAGTAATGCGCCGCCCTGTCCGCCATGCCAGCTACGCGGAAGTGCCGGCCCAGCCGCAGCGCGACGTCCTCACTCGCTTCGCCGTACAGCGTCTCCAGCGCCTCTCCGACACGCGCGTGCAGGTGCGCCCGCTCGACGCCGTCCAGCCGGTCGTACAGGTAGCGCTGGAACAGGATGTGTCGGAACCGGAACTCGGACAGCCGGTGACCGGCGATGCGCTGCAGCCCGATCGGCCGCACGAGCCGGTGCGTCCGCTCCAGATCGCCGCTGACGAGTGGCAGAAGCTCGGCGACGGGCATCCCGAGCACACCTGCCACGACCTCCAGCGTGAACGTCTCGCCTTCGATGGCGGCGACGTCGAGAATGCGCTGCAGGCCCGCGGGCAGGCGGCCGATCCGCTCGGCGAGCATCGCATGGATGCGGGCGGGCATCAGCGACCAGTCGAGCTGCCCGACGGCACGCCACCGTCCCCGCTCCCGCGCCAGCACGCCCGCATCGCGCAAGGCGTGCATCAGCTCCACGGTGAACAGCGCGTGGCCGTCCGTCTGCCGGAACAGGGCCGCGCGGAATCCACCGTCCAGTGCGTTCGGCTCGCTGTCGA
>JBFFZF010000298.1:0-4169 GCA_041568755.1 Longimicrobiales bacterium
GAACGGCATCTCGTACCAGATCCACGCCGCGGAGCTGAACCCGGGCAATGCGTACAGCCTGTGGCTTGTCGTCGTGAACAATCCCGCTGCGTGCGCGGCATCGCCGTGCTCGGCGGCGGATCTGTTCCTGAACGCGGCGACGGACGCTCAGGTCCGATCCGGCGGCACCGGCACCGTTGCCGGTGCGTCCGGCATGGCCGCCATGGCCGGCACGGCCCGCGTCGGACCCCTGTCCGGCTGGCTCGATGGGCGTTCGCTGGGCGATCCGTACGGCGTCGAGGTGCACCTCGTCCTCAACGACCACGGCCCCATGATCCCGGCCTTCATGCCGGGTATGATCTCGACTTACCGTGCCGGGTGCGCGAACACGAGCCCGTTCCCGGGCGTGTTCCCCGCCACCGCGATCGCCGATGGCGAAGTCGGGCCGAACACCTGCCTGCTGTACCAGGTGGCGATCTTCCAGCCGCAGTAGGCCCGTGAACGGGGAAGGAAGGCCCGGCCCTTCCTTCCCCGGTTTCCGCCCACGTCGTACGGTCAGAGCGTGCGCACGCGCGGCCCCGCGCAGCCGCGCCCGAAACGTCAGCGGACCATCCCGACGCGGCGCATGAGGTCGGTGAAGCGGGCTTCGTCGAAGAGTGCCGCGAAGCGCGCGTCTCCCGTGATGAACGGGAGATGGGGGTGTCTTTGCTTGTACGAACGCTCGAGCCAGGCGAAGGCCGCCTCCAGATCGCCCACCGCCGCCAACGCGGTGGCGACGGCCGGCTCGATGATGCCGGTCGTGGCCGCCTCGGCTTCGATCTCGGGGATCAGCCGCCGAGCCTCCTGCCTTCGACCGCCGAGAGCGAGCGCGCGCGCGATGTCGGCTCGGGTCCGGTGAATCGTCGCGCCGGCCAGCGCATTGGCCCGCCTGTACGTGTCGATGGCGTCGTCGAAACGGCCCGAGAGTTCGTGGTACAGACCGAGCACGGCATGGGCCCGCCAGTACGTCGAGTCCAGCTCGAGTGCGTTGCCCACGTGCTTGAGCGCCTCGTCGGGCCGACCCGCGCGCAGGAGCGTGAACGCAAGCGACTCGCTCTGTGACGGCGCGAGCGGGTCGACCTCGACCGCCCGGAGCTTGTGCGCGATCGCCTCGTCCAGACGGCCCGTCGCGGCGAGCAGGTTGCCGAGGTACACGCGGGCCGTGGCGTAGCCGGGGTCCAGTTCGACAGCGCGGACCAGCTCGCGCTCCGCCGCGTCGATGTCCCACGCGAACGCGTGCAGGTAGAGGCCGTGCACCGCGTGGGCCTCGGCCAGGTCGTCCGCCAGCGAGAGCGCACGCTCCACCGCCGACCTCGCCCGGTCCCGCATCTCCGGCGCATTCGCGGCCCCGGCCATGGCCTGCAACGCGTAGATGGCGCCGAGGCCGGCGTGCGGTTCCGCGAATTGCGGGTCTGCCGCGATCGCCCGCTCGAAGTACTCGATCGCCCGCTGGTAGCCGGCGGGCGTCCGCTGGTACCAGAAGTGGCGGCCCTTCAGGTACAGCGCGAACGCATCGGCGTTTGCCGTCGGCCTCCGGCCGAGGCGATTGACGTCGGCCGCCGTCAGCTCGGCACGCAGCGCGCGGGCGATGTTCAGCGCGAGATCGCGCTGGATCTCGAAGATGTCGGTCAACTCGCGGTCGTACGCGTCCGACCAGAGGTGCAGGCCATCCTCGACGCCGATCAGCCGCGCTTCGACACGGATCCGGCTGCCCGTCCTGCGCACGCTGCCTTCGACGATGGCACCGACGTTGAGCGCGTTGCCGATCTCGCGGATGTCCCGCGTCTGATCCTTGAACGCAAAGGCGGAGGTCCTGGCCGCGACCCTGAGGGTCCGCACCCGCGACAGGGCTCCGATCAGCTCTTCGGCGAGCCCGTCGCTGAAATCGTCGTCCTGCGCATCGCGGCTCAGATTCGCGAACGGCAGAACCGCGATGGTCTTGGGCAGCGACACCGCGCCACCGGATCCGACTGTCCCGTCGGTTGCGACATTCGATCGCTGCACCCCGGCCCGGTCGTTCAGCCACAGCCCGAGCGCGAAGGCCCCGAGCACCACGGCCGGCGTGCCCGCGATCAGCGCTTTCCGTCTGCGCAGCGGCACGCGTTGCACGCCGGCGCCGGCCGGGCGGTGCGCACCTCCGGCCGCAATCGTGGCCAGATCCGCCAAAAGCTCGTCCGCACTGCGGTACCGGTCCCCGGCATCTTTCTCGAGCAGTCGTTCGATCACGCGCACCAGCGAGCGCGGCACGGCCGCCCCACTCTGACGCAGAGATGCCGGCGCATCGTGCAGGATCGCCTGGATGAGCACACGGTCGTTCCCGCCCCGGAAGGGGTGGACGCCCGCCAGCATTTCGTAGAGGACCACGCCGAGGCTCCACAGATCGCTGCGCGCATCGACGGCATCTCCGCGGACCTGTTCCGGCGACATGTAGGCGATCGTCCCGGGCGTCGTCCCCGGCCGGGTCAGGTTGACGTCGGCCACCTTGGCCAGACCGAAATCGAGCAGCTTCACGGTGCCATCGGGCGTCAGCATGGTGTTGCCCGGCTTGACATCCCGGTGCACGATCCCGTGGGCGTGTGCGGCGCCCAGCCCGCGCGCGATCTGCGTGGCGATGTCGATCGCCTCCCCCCACAGGAGGGGGCCTCGTCGCAGACGCTCCTTCAGCGTCTCGCCTTCGTAGAACGCCATGGCGATGAACGGCCGCCCGTCCGCGGTCGCGCCGATCTCGTGCACCGTGCAGACGTTGGGGTGCTCGAACGACGCGGCCGCGCGTGCCTCGACGAGCAACCGTTCCTCGCTGTCCGGAGCTGCACCGGCCGATGCGGGCAGGAACTTCAGCGCGACGTCGCGGTTCAGGCGGGTGTCCCGGGCGCGGTAGACGGCGCCCATGCCGCCCGTGCCGACACAGGCGAGGACTCGGTACGGACCGACGACCGGGCCGGGCGGGCTTTCGGACGGAATCACCACCTGCGCGAGGCGGTCGAAGAACGCTTCGCCCGTCGCCGCGTGATCGAGCAGCGAAACCAGTTCCGCGCGCAGTTGCGCATCGCCAGCGCACACCCGCTCGATGAATTCGGATCGGTCCTCGGGCCGCAGTGCGAGCGCTTCCGCGAACAGGCGCTCCACATCGTCCCTGCGGCGCGCCTCGTCGTCGCCGTGGCCGGACCGCGTCGATCGGGTCACGCGCCGCCTTCCGCGTCGCGCGCCAGCTCGCGATACAGCCAGGCCTGGGCCATCGCCCAGCCGCGTTTCACGGTTGCAGGCGAGATGCCCAGTGCGGCCGCCGTGTCGGCGATCGGCATGCCCCCGAAGAACCGGCACTCGACGATCCGGCTCTGCCTCGGGTTCTCACGGTCGAGGCGCTGCAGCGCGGCGTCCAGCGCAAGCAGCGCCTCGGACCCGGCCTCGGCCGCACCGCCGTCGGTCCTCAACGCAGCCTCGATCTCATGCAGCGGGACGCGGCGCCGGTCACCGCCCCGCTTCGCGCGCTGCCTGGCCTTGGCATGGTCCAGCAGGATCTGACGCATCGCGCGCGCCGCCACGGCCATGAAATGCGCCGTGTTCTCCCAGCCCGGCGAAGACTGGCCGGCCAGCCGCAGGTAGGCCTCGTGCACGAGCGCCGTCGTGTTGAGTGTGTCATCACCGCGCCAGCGTCGCCGCTGCAGCCCGGCAAGCCGGCGCAGCTCGTTGTAGACGAGCGGAAAGAGCCGGTCGAAAGCGCGTGGATCGCCGGCCTGCAACTGCGCGAGGAGTTCGCTGGCCGTTTCGTCGTGCGAGCCGTTCATCGATACTCACCATCGAAAACGGGGCACGTGCGCAGATTCACGAACTGCGCCAGAGGCCATGGAAAGTTCCTGCGGGTTGCGTACGATGTCAACGCTCTCGCAGCACCGGCGGGCCCGGGCCGCGTCCGGTCGCCTCCGGCCGCGGGCGGGCCGCAACCGAAGGACCTGAGCGCCCCGCTGGAGGCACGATCATGCGCCCCCGACGACCGGCCTTTCCGCCGCCGCCCGTGACGCGCGCGTCAGGGGGAATCGCGCAGCAGGGTCAGCAGCATCTTGAACGCGCGCGGCGCGCGCACCGCGTGCGGGACGTCCCGTGGCAGGTGGATCACCTGGCCGGCCGTCAGGGGGTGAACGCGTCCGGCGATC
>JBFFZF010000299.1:0-4161 GCA_041568755.1 Longimicrobiales bacterium
CTCGACCAGCAGCTGTCGCAGGATCGAACGGTGGCAGCGCGTCTCGTCTTCGCAGTAGCAGCCCACGGAGAAGTCCGCCGAGTGCGAGAGCGCGGCCAGCAGCTCGATCGTCCGGCGCGCGTCCGGCTGCGCCATCTCGGCGCGGTACTTCTTCGCGAACGCCTTCCAATGCGCGGGCGTCTCGGCGGCCTGCGCGAGCTTCATGGTCGGGACGCTCGGCGCCAGGTTCGGGAACCACACATCATACCAGTCCCGCGCCGCATACTCCGTCTTCGGCACGCCGCGCGGCGGGCGTCGCACGGTGCCGATCCGCGTGCCTTCGTCGGGGTGCCGCGGTGTTCCCAGACGCACGATGCGCACAGCCATGGTCGACCTCGTATCTCGATTCGGGTCGGGTTGCGGGCCGCCGGCCGGGTCAGCATCGTGACTCCCGACAGAGCCACTGAACCCGGCGCAGGGAAGGCGCATGGCGAACATGCGGTCGAACACGTTGGGCTGGCAACGGCTCGTTGCCGAAAGCGTCGTCGTGGTGCTGTCGATCCTGCTGGCTTTTTCGATCGACGCGTGGTGGGATTCACGCAACCTGCGTGAGCGCGAGCAGGAATTGATGCAGGGCCTGCGGACCGAGTTCCGCGCCGCTCGTGCGGATCTGGAGGCCCGGCTCACACTCGCGCAGCGCATGGCGTCGGGTACGGCGCGCTTCCTCGACGTCGTGCCGTCGGTGGCGGGTCCGACGAGCGTGACCGTGCCCGACTCGATCGTCATCGCGCTGCTCGGAGGTCCCACGTACGATCCGGCCACGAACACACTCGACGCCGCAGTCTCGTCCGGTGAGATCGAACTGCTCGGGGACGCACAGCTGCGCGCGGAGCTGGCGAACTGGCGTCGGGTCCTCGCTGACACCCGTGAGGATGAACTGGTGGTGCGCCAGACCACACACGATCAGGTCGTGCCTCTGCTCGCCGCATCCGTCGACCTGCGGACCCACTACGAAAGGGTCCTGCCGTGGTCGGGTGGCGATCCCTTCGGCCCGGGCCAGCGCATCGCCGGCGCAGGCGGCGAGGTTCGAACCAGCACGACCACGGTCCGTGTGACGACGGCGTTGCTGGGTGCCCTGGCAGTCCGGAAGTTCTACGTCGACTTCTCGGCGGCTGGCCTGGAAGACCTGCTGGCGATCCTCGACCGCATTGTGGAGCGCCTGGGGCACCGGATCGACTCGTGATCGTCTTCGGGCCTTTCCGGGTGCGCATCGTCGAACGGGCTCGCTTCATCGGGATCACAGCGCTGGTCTGCTCCGGCCTTGCCGCCGCGCCGTCCGCGGCGGACGCGCAGCTCGTGAGTGTCGCCGTGAGGATCGAGAGCACGGCAGGACCCGTGGACCGCGCGCAGATCACGGTTTCCGGGGTGCGCCGTCTCACCGACGCCCGCGGAATCGCGCGATTCGATCTCTCGCCCGGTACGCACATCTTCGCGGCCGAACGCATCGGCTTCGCGCCGGCACGCGTCACAGTAATCCTGGAGGCTGCCCGGGACACCCTCATCGTGATCCTGCTCGACGAGGCGGCGATCGAGGAGAAAGAGATCGTCGTGCTGTCCGCCCGTACCGAACGGCGCATCGAGGACGAGCCGATCCGGATCGAAGTCGTGACGCGCGAGGAGGTCGAAGAGAAGCTGCTCATGACGCCGGGCGACATCGCCATGCTGCTCAACGAGACGGCCGGTCTCCGCGTCCAGGCGACAGCGCCCTCGCTCGGCGGCGCTAGCGTACGGATCCAGGGGCTGCGCGGCCGGTACACGCAGATTCTGACGGACGGACTGCCGCTCTACGGTGGGCAGGCCGGCGCGCTGGGCCCGCTGCAGATCCCGCCCATGGACCTGGCGCAGGTCGAGGTCATCAAGGGCGCCGCGTCCGCACTCTACGGGCCCACCGCGCTCGGCGGCGTCGTCAACCTGATTTCGCGCCGTCCGGCCCGCGCCCGCGAAGTCATCCTGAACCAGAGCTCACTCGGGGGGACTGACGTCGTCGGCTGGCTGTCCGACGAGTTGACCGAGCGATCGGGCTACACACTGCTGGCTGGAGCGCACAGGCAGGATCACGCGGACGTCGACGCCGACAGTTGGGCCGATGTGCCGCGCTTCCGGCGTGTCATGCTCAGGCCTCGGCTGTTCTGGAACGACGGCAACGGCGGGCACGCGGTCGTCACGGCGGGCATCATGGGCGAGGACCGATCGGGCGGCACGCTGCCCGGCCAGGACACGCCGGACGGCGATGCATACATCGAATCGCTGGATACGCGGCGCCTCGACGCCGGGTTCAACGGCCGCAAGCTGATCTCCGACCGGCGCGCGGTTTCGCTGCGCGCGTCCGCGTCACGGCAGGCGCACGAGCACCGCTTCGGTCCGACGCCGGAGACGGACCGACACCGCTCCGCCTTCGCTGAAATCGTGCTGTCCGGTCACGACGGGCGTCACCTCTGGGTCATCGGCACGGCGGTGCAGCACGACGCGTACGAGCACGATGAGCTGCCCACGCTCTCCTTCGACTACACAGTCCCCGCGCTGTTCGCACAGGACGATGTCGAGGCAACCGACTGGCTCACCATTGCGGCGAGCGCGCGTTACGACCACCACAACCGGTTCGGCGGGACGCTCAGTCCGCGTGTGTCCGTCCTCGCGCGCGGCGCCGAGTGGGCTGGGCGGCTGTCCGCGGGAACGGGCTATTTCGCGCCGACACCGTTCACCGAGGAAACGGAGGCCGTCGGGCTCACGCGACTGACACCGCCCGCGGGCTGGGTGAAGGAGCGTGTGCAGAGCGCGATGCTCGACGTGGGCCGTGCGGCGGGCCCGGTGGAGCTGAACGTGAGCGCATTCGCGTCGATCATCCACAACCCGCTGCAGACACTGCGCAACACCGACGGCACGCTGACGATCCGCAACGCGGGTGGGCCGGTCCGGACCTGGGGCACTGAAGTGTTTGCCGTGCTGGAACGCGAGCCGCTCCACATCGTCGCCTCGCACACGTGGCTGCGCTCCACCGAGGCCGATGCGGCAGGCGGCGGCCGCCGCGAGGTCCCCCTCACGCCGCGCCACACGTTCGGCATGGTCGGAGCCGTTGAGCAGGCGTGGGGCCGCGCGGGCATGGAGCTCTACTTCACCGGCCGGCAGGAACTCGACGACAACCCGTTCCGCACGCGCTCGCGGCCGCACGTCATTCTCGGCTTCCTCGTGGATCGCCGCTTCGGCCCGTTCCGCGTGTTCGTCAATGCGGAGAACGTGCTCGACACCCGGCAGACGCGCCACGATCCGTTGCTACGGCCTTCGCCCGCCCCGGACGGCCGCCGGATCACCGATGTCTGGGCGCCGCTCGATGGGCGTTCGTTCAATGGCGGCGTGTGGATCCGTTTCTAAAGTTCGTTCCCGCCGTTCCCGCTGTTCCCGCTGTTCCCGCTGTTCCCGCCGTTCCCGCTGTTCCCGCCGTTCCCGCCGTTCCCGCCGTTCGTCTCCCGCCGTTCGTCTCCCGCCCCCCGTCTCCCGCCATACCGCCCCTCTCCCCTGCCCCCCTAACGCCTCACGACCGTGAACTCCGCGTCGACCACCGCGGTCCCGGCCACCGGCCGCCGGTCCACGCGCACCCGGCCCAGGATCACGTTCGCCGTCTGACCGCCCCCGCTGAACCGGTCCATCGAAATCGCGTGGCGTGTCGAATCCGTCTCGTACTCCCAGCTCGCGCTGACGTCCGAGTCCGGAGCCGGGACGCACCGATCGAAGAGCGTGCCCAGGCGCACCGCGAAGCCGCTGGCACACGCCTGGCGCACGTCACGCACGATATTCAGGACGATCGTTTCCTGCCGGAACGCCGCACCGCCGCGCGTCCCATCCGCCGTCCCCGTCCAGGTGCCCAGCCAGGAAACGCCCGGCAGCGAGGACTGCGGCACCTGTGCGTCGATCTCGCCGATCGGGTCTCCGACTTCCACCGAGCAGCCGCCGACGACGAGCCCGGCCAGCACCACGGCCAGCCCGCGCCTGACCCACCCGGCAGCTCCGGATCCGTTCACGCTCAGCCCCCACAGTCCATATCCAGCGAATCGACCGCATTCGACCCCTGTTCCCCACCCCCGTTCCCGCACGTCGCGCACCGCGGCCTCCCGCCCTTCCCGCCCC
>JBFFZF010000300.1:0-4141 GCA_041568755.1 Longimicrobiales bacterium
CCCCCCCCCGGCGAGGCGTTGCACGGGCACTCAGCCCGCGGGGCGACGGATTTCGTATTCGCGAGGCGGCATCACGTTGAGCAGGTGCTGCACGAAGTAGTCCCAGCGCCTGCGCACGAAGTACGGCTCGTTCAGGCCGTGCGCGCGGTCGGGCGCCCAGATCAGGTCGAAGTCGCGGTTGGCCTTGATCAGCTCGCTGACGACCTGCACGGTCATCGCCGGGTGCACGTTGTCGTCCATGTCGCCGTGCATCAGCAGGAGCCGGCCCTTCAGGCTGGCCGCCATGTTCTGATTGGCAGAATCCCAGAAGTTGTCCTTGCCGTTGACCGAATCCTTCACCAGCAGCCCCTGGTATTTCTCGGCCCAGTAGATGTTGTAGCTGCGGTTGTCGTGGTTCCCGGCACCGGACACGGCCACCTTGAAGAAGTCCGGGTAGCGCAGGATCGCGTCGGTGGACGCGAAACCGCCGCCCGAGTGGCCGTAGATGCCCACCCGGTCGATATCGATGAACGAGTGCCGGGCCGCCAGCTGCTGGATGGCTGCGATGTGATCGGGCAGACCGTTGTCGCCGAAGTTGCCGTAGTAGTTGTCGTGGAACGCCTTCGACCGGAGCGGCGTGCCCAGGTGATCGACCTCGATGACGATGAAGCCCAGCTCCGCGATCGCCCGTTCCTCACCGCCCGTGCCCCAGTTCCACTGGCCCACGCTGCCCACCTGCGGGCCCGGGTAGATGTGGTCGATGATCGGGTACTTCTTGGCGGGATCGAAGTCGGTCGGGTAGAAGATCATCCCGTACAGGTCCGTGATCCCATCGCGCGCCTTCACGCTGAACACCTCAGGCGGCGTCCAGCCGATCTCGACCAGCCGCGAGATGTCGGTCTGCTCGAGCGTGCGGATGACGCGCCCGTCCAGCGCGGAACGCAGGACCGTGACGGGCGGCGCATCGACGCGCGAGTACGTGTCGACGACGTAGCGGCCGCTCGGCGAGAAGCGGATCGTGTGATCGGCATCCTCGGGTGTGAGCAGCGTGAGACCGGTACCATCGAAGCCGACGCGGTACAGGTGCGCGTAGTAGATGTTCCGGCCGGCCTCACGGCCCCGGGCCGTGAAATACAGCTGCCGGCGAGCCTCGTCGACCCAGTAGACATCGCCCGTCGCCCACGCGCCCGATGTGATCTGATTGCGCAGTACGGGATCCGTGTTCACGGTCACGGGTGCCAGCTCGAACGGCGCATCGGTCGTCCGCAACAGCGTCGACGAACCGCGCACACGGATCCGTTCGGAGTCTGCGACCCGCTCCCCGTCGACGAAGATCGCCGGTCCGGCGCGCGGGCTCGCATCGCCCCGGCTGCCGGGCTCGGTGGCGACGCCGGCCGCGGCGGCGGCTCTTCCGTCGAAGCGCCAGAGATGCGGCCAGCCGTCCCGTTCCGACCACCAGATCACGTCGCCGGCCGCGGTAACGGTCCAGCTCGGCCGCCCGCGCGGGTTGGTCTCGACCCACGTCTTCCCCTCGTCCCTCGCCAGTATGCGCGTCGCCCCCGTCTCGGCATCCGCTTCCACCAGGTACAGCCCCTTCGAGGCACGCGTCAGGTAATGGAACCGGAACGTCCGCGAGTCAGGAGTCCAGACGGAGTCGATCGGTGACCCGCCCAGACTCAGCTGATTCGGGACAGGGGACAGGTTGAGTGCGATGTTGCGTTTCGTCGTGACATCGATCACGTGCAGGTTCGGCCTGGGCACGATCGAATCGCCGGGCAGTGCGTACGGCTGCGAGAAGTGCTGCGGCCGGATCGACGTGTAGGATATGTAGTGCTGGTGCGCGACGTTGCGTTCGTCCGTGCGGTAGACGATCAGCTTCTTCGAGTCGGGCGACCAGCGCACCTGCGGGCGAGGCGGCGGCGGACTGCCCTTCGTCTGGAACATCTGGAACGGACGGGCCTCGCCGGCGCCGTAGCTCCAGAACAGCTCACCGTCCGTCGTGAGCTGCGTCGAGTCCGTGCCCTCGTGCGGCCGGATCCACAGGTTGTAATTGCTGTAGAAGACCTCGAGTGTCGAATCCGGTGAGACCACGTAGCGACTCGTGTTGGGCAGCGTATCGCCGACTGTGCACTGGTACGTGGCGATGCCGCACGTGAACCGCTTCCGTCTGGCCGTGAACTCGATCGCCCGCTCGCCGTCCGTGAAATCGAACGTCTGGAACGGCAGCTTGTGCGGCTCGAAGCTCGTGTCCGCAGCCAGGCTCATGGCCGCGGCCAGCCGGGCGTGATCGAACACGGGTGCGCGCGTGTTGCGGACGGGATCGACCAGCACGAACTCGTGGCCGCTGCCCGTCTTGTTGCGGTACCAGAACCGGTTTCCATCTCCCAGCCAGATGGGATTGACCTGGTCTCCCGCGATGATATTGTCCGTGTGCCAGGACAGGAACCGCTCGGCCCGCTGGTACCGCTCGACGTCCATGGTCGGGTGCTGGGCCGCGGCCGGCCCGGCCAGCAGGGCGGTACAGGCGAGGCCCAGCAGGCTCGAGGCGAGCCGTGGTGTTGAGGGCGTAGCGACGGTCATGGGAAACCTCCCGAGGCGGATGCGCTGGAACCGGTGGCTGCCCCGCGGTGGCGGGGTGCCGGCCTGCTGACCCCATAACGGGCGAGAGGTGCAGTCTACGCGTCGCGCCGGCGCCCGACAACGGGGGTGGCCCGGGGTTTGAAGTGAAACTGGGCGGGCTCCCGGAGGAGCCCGCCCAGTCTGCGGACGGCTGTTGCGGATCGCTCAGCTGAGGGCCGGACAGCTCCGCGGCTGCGAGATCTTCGCGTTGTTCAGCATCTCCGTCGCACTCATCGGGAACTTCGTGTTGTAGTTCTTGCCGATGACCGTCGGGAACAGGTTGAACCGGTACAGGTCGTTGGCCCGCTGGCCCTCGAGGAAGAGCGTCGCGAAACGCTCCTCGAGCAGCCGCTCCTGCACCTCGGCCGTCGTCCACGCGCCGGCCTTCGTCAGCGCCGGCAGCCCGACGTCCGCACGGACCTCATTCATCTTCGCGATGGCCATGTTGAAGTCGCCCTTGCGCCAATGGACCTCGGCCTCGATCAGCCGCATCTCGCGCCAGTGCGTCATGGGCACATCGTCGTTACGCGTCCGGTACTTGTTGTGGCTGAAGTACTTCGTCCGGCCGTCCACGCCCAGCCGGTTCGGTACCTGGCGGTGCACGATCGGCACGCGCGGATCCGGCTGGCCGCTCCACCGGTCGATGAAGACGTCCACGTTGCCGGCGCGTGTCGTGTCCAGCTGTGACCAGCGCCGCGCATCGATGCCGGCCGCCTTGTTCTCCGTGAAGTGGATCAGCGTGACCAGCGAGTTGCTGCTGCTGGCCTCGGAGAAACGGGCCAGATACTGGAATCCCTTCGGGATGGCCTGCGCGTCGGCCAGCGCCTGATCGAACTTGCCTGTCATGAGATAGGCGCGGGCCCGGCCGGCGCGGGCGAAGTTGGCGTACGTCGTCTGGTTCGCCGACGTCGCGACCGTGATCGCGTTGGTCAGCGCGGTGATCGCGGCCTCGTACATCTGCGCGTCCGACACGGCCGGCCCGCCGGGCTCGGCCACGCCCTCGCACTCGGTCATCGCCATGAGCAGGTTGGACCAGCCCTCCGCGGCCGTCGCCTGCGCCATGAACTTGCCGATGTCCGTGTTGGGGAACGCCTGCTTGACGCGCTGGAAGCGATTCACGGCCTCCTGCGCCATCAACCGGACACTCATCCCGCCGGATGCGATCGAGAAACCGACGCCGGGCGGCGGCCTGTGCCGGCCCTGGTCGGAGTCCTCGTAGCCCGACCACGTCCCGGTGTGCATCAGCTCGTCGCTCAGCAGACCCGTGTGGACGACGATGCCCGTGACGAGGAAGTGGAGCCGCCCCTCGACGCCGTTCGCAACCGCGGGCAGCGCGTTCGGATTGTCGAGTGCCTCATCCGTGAATCGCGATGGATCGCTCACCTCGAGCACGCTGTCCAGGTCGCAGGCCGTCATGCCCGCGACCACGGCCACGCCGAGGCACCCGCGAACCACCTTTCGAAAGATCGTCTTCGATTGCATGACTCTCATCCGCCTTGTTGTGGTTCAGCCCGTGGGCGGCGGGTGGGCGGCCGGAGCCACC
>JBFFZF010000301.1:0-4001 GCA_041568755.1 Longimicrobiales bacterium
CATCCTCATTCCCGCCCTGTATTGAGCGCCCGCCCGACCTTCTCGATCACATCCTCCACCCGGACCCGCGCCATCCCGTCCTCCCGGTACCCCGCATCGGCGCGGTAGGGCTCACCCTCGTAACGGGCGTAACCGTCCACGATCAGGTCCTCGAAACGCCGGTACGGCGCGTAGCGACGCGGGTTCGTGTAGCCGTACAGCCCGACGACCGGCGTGCCCAGCGCGCGGGCCAGGTGCAACGGGCCGGTGTCCGGACTGACCACCAGCCGGCTCCCCTCGAGCAACCAGACCAGTCGGCGCACGTCGTCGCCGAGCGCGTCGACGGGCGGCTCCCGCGTCAGGGCCCGGATCCGGTCCGCCGCGGCCCGCTCGATGGGCGATGGCCCGCCGACGAGGACGGCCCGGAGACCGTGCTCCGCCTGGACGTGATCGATCACGCGGGCGAAGCGCTCCGGCATCCAGTTCTTGACCGGCTTGCTCGTCCCCACCACGAACGCGCAGGCCGGACGATCGAGTCCGGCGAAGAAGTCGCGTTGCGCCGCGCGCTCGGCATCGGTCAGCCGGATGTTCCACTCGACGGGCTCCGGATCGACGCCCAGCGCCTCGAGAAACTCGAAGTACGCGTCCTGCACGTGGCCGAGCGGCCGGGCCCGGATGCGCCGGTTCGTGAACAGCCAGTTGAGATCGCGCGCACGCGCTCGGTCGAAGCCGAGTTTGATCGTCGCGGGCGTGAGCGCCGTGATCAGGCCGGCCTTGAAGTAGACCTGCAGTCCGAGGAGCAGATCGAAGTGCCGGCCCTTCAGCGCCCTGCGCAGCTCCGCGTACGAGCGCAGCGCGCCTGCGCCGCGCCGGCGGCGGAACACGATGAAGTCGTCGATCGCCTCGTGCCCGGCGACGAGCGCGTGCGCGACCGGCTGCACGATCCACGTGATGCGCACGCCCGGCCACGCGCGGCGCAGCGCGTTCGCCACCGGCAGCACATGTACCGCGTCACCCAGCGCGCTGAGCATGACGATGACGACCGAGCGGGGCGGCGGCCCCACCCAGACGCGCCCGCCGGCGCCGCGCTCAACCACTGAGCGCCCCCTCGAACGCGTCCAGTGCGGCGACACCGACCGACTCGCCGGCCGCCGCCTCCAGCTTGCGGCGCGACCGGTGCAGCCGGTCCGTCATCCGCTCCGCATCGCGCGGCCGCGGCCGCGTGCGCACCACGCTCCGGTCCAGATCGAGAACGTGCGCGCGCACGCCATCGGCGGACTGCGTGATGAGTACGTTGCGGAGGTTCAGATCCGGGTGGAGGAGGCCCGCGGCTGCCGCATCGCGAACGAGCCGGCCGGCCGCTCGCCACGCCTCGATGCGCTTCGCCTCGGCCTCCGTCGCCGGGCCCAGGCTCAACGTCGCCAGGTCGATGCCGTCCCGGATGTAGCGCGTCGTCACGTCCGCCCGGTAGAAGAGCCCGCCGTCGTACACGGCGCAGCACACGACCTCGGGCGTCGCGACACCCCGCTCGCGCGCGCTCGCGCTCGTGCTCATCTCGCGGAACGGCCTCGCCGCACCGATACGCACGTAGCGGTCGCCCAGCACGGACGCGACCGCGCCGCCCCGCCGCGCCGGCCGTACCACCCACGGCCCATCCGCGCCCTCGACCAGGTACGCTTCGCCACGGCCCGTGAAGGTCTTCTCATGGACCGCTGCCGCCCACGCCCGCAATGTGCCGTACCGCCGGATCACATCGGCCACGAAGTCCAGGTGGGACGCCAGCGCGGCGATCGTCGCGCGGCCGATGCGCTGCGTCCGGACCCCCGCCGGCAGCCGCATCGCGCCGGTCGCGTCAGACCGGGGCCCAGATGCCGACGCGCAACGGCGGGTCGATCGTGTACTCGAAGGTCAGCCGATTCTCACCCTCGCGCATGACCGTGTTCTGGCGGCCGCGGGTCTTCGGAAGATCCACACCCTGCTCGTTCTCGAACATCACGACGGCGCCTTCGCCGGCCGACGCCTCCACGGCCTCGAGCTTCTCCAGCAGCGTGGCCAGGACCGCCTCCTCGACCTCGCCCTGGACCTCGCCGCGCGCCTCCGCCGTCAGCGCCTCGCCCCTGACGCGCCGGTACTTCGTCTCGAACTCCTCGACTGGCAGCGCCAGCGCGCTGCCGCGTACGAAACCGATCTCCGTCATCGCGCTGGCGTTGAAATTCGGTGTTACACTCTGGATCCGCTGTCCGTAACGACGAACGATCATGCGCCGGATTCTCCTCGGTTCGTGTGTGGGCCGTGCCCCTGCCGACTGCAAAGGTAGGCAGGGACCGCGGTCACGGTCCAGCGGGCGCGGCCGTTGGAGCCTGCTCTGCGGGGCGGTTCTTCGGCGCCGATTCCGGTCAGCGGCCGGCCTCGAGCCGCAGCGCGGACAGGACCTGGCGGCCCAGTTCGGCGCGCAGCTCGGCACGGATCGTGGCGTGCGCAGCTTCGCCGGCCAGGTTGCGCATCTCGAAGGGGTCCGTATCGAGGTCGTACAGCTCGTCGAACTGCGGGTAGCGCACCCAGAACACGTACTTCCAGCGGTCCGTCCGCAGCGTCCGGTAATCCATCTCCATGAGGTGCGGGAATGGATTCTCGTACGTGTAGAATTCGACCAGGATGGCCTGGCGCCAGCCCTCGGCGTGCCCGCGCAGCAGCGGTACGAGGGAACCGCCCTGGATGTGATCACCGATCGGGGCACCGGCCAGTTCGAGCAGCGTCGGGGCGATGTCGACCGTGAGCGCCAGCCCTCCCGGCCGCGAGCCCGCGGGAATGAGCGGTGGGTAGCGCATGATCAGGGGGTTGCGGATCGATTCCTCGTAGGGCAGTCGCCGCTCGGTCGTGAGTCCGTGCTCACCGAAGAAGAAGCCGTTGTCGCTGGTGAACACGAACACCGTGCTGTCCAGCTCGCCCCTCGCCTCGAGCGTCGCGACGATCCGGCCGATGCCCTCATCGACGGCCAGCATCATCTCGGCCCGGCGCCGCACGGTCGTCTCGTCCATGGCAGGTCCGGCGACCGAGGCGGGCGGTGCGTCCGCGTCCCCCGTCGCGAGCAGCGCCAGCGACCGCTGGACGGCGGGACGGTCGGACAGGTCGGCCAGGGTCGCGATCGCGCTGGCAGGCGGGCGGATCGCCTGCGCTTCGTATCGGCCGCGGTGCCTCAGCGCCGGGACGTAGCCCAGCGAGGTCGTCGGATCGACGGAGCCATCGTCGCGCTGCTGGATGTCGGGGTGCACGGCCTTGTGCGCGACGTACACCAGGAACGGACCTGTGCGCTCCCGCTCGATGAAGGCGATCGCCCGGTCCGTCAGCAGATCGGTGGTGTAACCTTCGACGACGCGCAGCTCGCCCTCCTCGAACAGTTCCGGATTCACCGACCGGCCCTGTCCCGGCAATCCGACCCAGTAGTCGAACCCCGGTCGCGGCGTCGGATCGTTGCCCATGTGCCACTTGCCGAGGAACGCGGTCTCGTAGCCGTGCTCGCGGAGCGTGCGCGGGAACGTGTTCAGCCGGTGGCTCAACTGGCTGCGCGCGACGTTGTCGATGATGCCGTGCTGCGAAGGGTACTGTCCGGTGAGCAGCGTCGCGCGGTTGGGCGAGCACAGCGGGACGGCATGGAACGAGTTCTCGAAGTACGCGCCCTCGCGCGCCAGACGGTCGATGTTCGGCGTCTCGAGCCACGGGTGGCCCGCCGCGCCGAACTCGTCCCAGCGCAGGTCATCGACCACGACGACCACGATGTTGGGCCGCGCTCCGGCGGCTTCACCCGCGCCCGCCACCGGCGGGTCCGGCGCCCGCTCCGCGCACGCCCCGAACGCGAGCACGCATACCACACCAGACACCAGACCGGGTCGGAGCATCCGTGAACCCTCTGGTTGGTCGGGAAGCAGCAGTACGGATGCGGGTGGGTGTCGGGGTGGGAATGGTGGGACCCACAGCCGCCCCCCGCCCTCCGTCTCCCGCCGGTCCCGCCCCCCGTCTCCCGC
>JBFFZF010000302.1:0-3963 GCA_041568755.1 Longimicrobiales bacterium
CCGCGTTGTGGGATCACCCTCCGGTCAAGCAGGCCTACCGGCGGATGGCCGAGCAGAGCGTGACGGTGCCCGGTCCGGCCGTGACCCGGCTGGGCAGCACCGCGCGCAATGCCGGCGTCACGCTCGTGGTGGGTGTCACCGAGCGCGTCGATGAAGGGCCGGGCCGCGGCACGCTGTACAACACGCTGCTCACCATCGGTCCGGACGGCGCCCTGCTGAATCATCACCGCAAGCTCGTGCCGACGTACACGGAGCGTCTCGTGTGGGGTCCCGGTGACGGCGAGGGTGTGCGTGCGGTGGAGACGCCGGCGGGCCGGGTGGGCGGGCTCATCTGCTGGGAGCACTGGATGCCGCTCGCTCGCCAGGCGCTCCACGAGTCGGGCGAGGACATCCACGTGGCCGTGTGGCCGGGTGTGAAGGAGATGCACCTGATCGCGTGCAGGCAGTACGCCTTCGAGGGCCGCTGCTTCGTGATCGCGGCCGGCTCGCTGATGCGTGCATCCGCACTCCCCGATGGCCTCGAGCCGCACCCGGATCGCGTGCAGGACGATGCACTGCTGCTGCGCGGCGGCAGCGCCATCATCGGTCCGGATGGGGCCCTGCTCGAGGGCCCGATCTACGACCGGCCGGTGGTGTTGACCGCGACGCTCGACCTGGGCCGCGTCCGCGAGGAGGGCATGAATCTCGACGTGGCCGGCCACTACAGCCGGCCTGACGTCTTCAGGCTGGAACGGGTGGACCGGACCCGGACCTGAGCGCTCTGCAACACCGCGCAGCGCACGCTCAGTCGATCCGGACCGCGTCCTCGTGCAGGACCCGGTCGAGCGTCTCGACCAGGCGATCCGCGTCCGCCTCCGTGAACACGAGCGGCGGCTTGATCTTCAGCACGTTGTGGTCCGGGCCGTCCGTGCTCAGCAGGATGCCGTGTTCGCGCATGCGGTTGGCCACGTACGATGCGTGCGCGCCCGCCGGTGTGCGCGCTTCCCGGTCACGCACCAGTTCGACGCCAATGTACAACCCGGAGCCACGCGCATCGCCGATCAGCGCATGACGCTGCCTCAGCGTCTGCAGTCCGGCGAGGAGCCGGGCGCCGACGCGGGCCGCGTTGTGCTGCAGATCCTCCTGCTCGATCACATCGAGCACGGCCATGCCGGCCGCGCACGACACCGGGTTGCCGCCGAAGGTGTTGAAGTACTCCATCCCGTTCGCGAAGGACTCGGCGATCTCCCGACGCACGACCACCGCGCCGAGCGGGTGCCCGTTGCCGATCGGTTTGCCGATCGTGACGATGTCGGGCACGACATCCTGCGTCTGGAACGCCCAGAATGCCGTGCCCACGCGACCCAGTCCCGTCTGCACCTCGTCGGCAATGAAAACGCCGCCGGCCTCACGCACCGCGTGCGCGGCGCCCTTCAGGAAACCGGGCGGTGGCACGATCTGACCGCCGCAACCCGGCAGCGCCTCCGCGATGAACGCGCCGGGCGGGCGACCCTCGGCGCTCAGCGCGGCGACCCGTCGGGCCACCTCATCGACGTAGCGGGCTCCGCTTTCCGGGCCGCGATGCCGGCCGCGATACGGATCCGGGAGCGGTGCGATGTGCACGTGACCGGCGCGCCCTTCGCCGCCGGGTCCCGCGAACTTGTACGGGCTGATCTCGACCAGCGACGTCGTGTTCCCGTGATAGCCGCCCTCGAGTACGATCACGTCGCGCCGGCCCGTGTGCGCGCGCGCCAGACGGAGCGCCAGCTCGTTCGCCTCGCTGCCCGAGCAGACCAGGAAGCACACATCGAGTGGATCGGGCAACGTCGCGGCGAGCCGCTCCGCATAGTCTAGGATGGCACGGTGCAGGTAGCGCGTGTTCGTATTGAGCACCGCGCTCTGTCTGTGGATCGCCGCCGTCACGTGCGGGTGCGCGTGGCCGACGTGCGCGACGTTGTTCACGGCGTCGAGGTGCGTCTGGCCCAGCGCATCGTAGAGGTACTGCATCCAGCCGCGCACGATGACGAGGGGTTTACGGTAGGCGATGCTCAGGCTCTCGCTCAGGATCTCCGCTCTGCGCCCCACGAGATGCGCGGCCGAGTGCTCGGCGTCGCCCGCCGTTCCGCGCACCATGGCGATCCGGCCGGCCGCGTCTGCCGGGGCCGGCAGTCCGGCCAGTGCACCCGGATCGGGTGACAGGGACCGCCACACGCCGAGCTGGCCGGGCCGCGCGATGCCAGGAAACGTGCCCACATGATCGAGCGGGTCGATGACGAGCTGGATGTGCACGTGCGGCGGCCAGCCGCCGTTGATCGTTGCGGGCCCGATTCGCGCGAAGCGCTCGCCCGCCCGAATCCGCGCGCCCGCGACGAGCCCGTCGAGCGAGTCCGCGGACAGGTGTCCCCACAGCGTCCAGAACGGCGTGCCGTCCGCCGTTTCGTGCGCGAGCACGATCGTCGGCCCGTAATCGAGGTCGGCCGCGTTGTCGGCGAAGCCATGCACCGTCGCGTCGAGCGGCGCGAACAGGGGCGTGCCGGGCGGCGCGAACAGGTCGACGCCGATGTGAACGGTGCGGCCCTCCGGCGCCGTCTCGGTCGGGATGCGGAACGCCTCATCCAGGTACCACGGGCGAGGCTCATCGTAGCGTCCGATCGCGACGTGCGTCTCCGCGTCACGCAGCACCCGGCCGATGACCGTGGACCAGCGCTCCAGATCGTACGGCCCTGCGGCGTCCGGGAAATCCGTGCTCGAGACGCTCATGTCGAGCACCAGCGGCGCCCGCTCAGCGAGCGGCGTTCCGGCGCGCGCATCGGGTGCATCGCCCAGCACCGGCTCGAACGTCCGGGCGTTCGTCACGATCCATGACACGACCCGCTCGCTGGTCGGGCAGCCGGCCAGTCCGCAGGCGTCGCGCAGCACGTAGTGCGCGAAGCGGACGTGCACCCTGGCCAGCTGCTCGAGCAGTGTCCAGGCCGGCTCCTCGCTGACGGACAGGTACTCGTTCTCGGGCCGCAGCCCGCGCTGGTGCGCGGCCAGCACGACGCTCGTGCAGAGACGGGCGCAGATCAGCGGGAAGACCGCTGCGATCTCCAGCTCGGGCAACGGGAAGGCCGCGTGGTACCCGGCCGTGACGTGCGCTGCGGCGGCCAGCGGATCGCGCTTGTCGAGCATGAGGTACGCGCAGGCGATCGCCAGGTCCCCGACGGTCCACGACTCGACGATGTCACCCAGATCGATCAGGCCACGTACCCGGATGGGCGCAGCCGGGTCGTCGGCCGGCGGACCGTCGACCAGGATGTTCCAGTCGTTCGCATCGCCGTGGATCACGCTGCGACGGAGCGTCGCGAAGCCTGCTTCGGATGCGGCCAGCATGGGCAGGAACGAGCGGACCAGCGCGCGGCGCTCGCGATCCGGCACCGCGTCCATATGACGATCGATGACGGACCGGTGATGCTGCAGATCCCAGTGCAGCGTGCGCCGGGCGGCCGGCGCGTCCCAGCTCTGCAACGCCGTGCCGACCGCACCGATCAGGGTCCCGGTCTCTCGCAGCAGGCCGGCGGCGTGCGGTCGTGCGACCGCCAGCGGCCGGCCCGGTACCCACTCCAGCAGCCGCACGAGGTGTTCGTGGCCGTCGCGGCCGTCCACGACGTCGATGCTCGCGCCGTCCCGTGTGCGCAGGACGTGGGGGAACCGGAATCCGGCCAGCGTGCCGTCCGGATCCGCGGTCTGCGCGCGCGCGATGCGTTCGAAGGCCGCGTTCTGACACTCGAGGAGCGCCCGGTCCTCGCCCGTCTGCGAGATCTTCAGAACGGCGCGCACGCCCGTCGTGTCGTGCAGCGCGAAGTTCTGATCCCGCTCACTGGGCAGCGGGCGCGCGCTCCCCTCGATGCCGAAACGCTCGCGGGCGATCCGTTCGGCTTCGTGCGGTTCGAGGCGAGGCGGCGAGTGGGAGGGCGGGATCACGGCGGGGCCGGGAACGACCGC
>JBFFZF010000303.1:0-3962 GCA_041568755.1 Longimicrobiales bacterium
GGCGAGGAGGACGAGACGCCCGCGTGCGGCGGCGGGCCGGCCGGGCCGTTCGCCGCCGCGGGGATCTACCGCGTTCAGTTGCGCGCAGCCACCGGCGAGACCGCGCCGCGCGTGCTCGGCGAGACGACCGTCACCGTGCGCCGGGACCCGCTCGTGCGCCTGACGGCCGCGCAGTTCGCCGAACTCGAGGACTACCGCATGCGCGCCTATCGCGTGCAGCGTGATGCCAACACGCTCGTCCGCGAACTCGAGGAGGCGCGCCGCCAGCTGACGGGGGCCGGCCGCGGCGAGGATCCCGCAGCACGCGAGATCGACACCGTGATCGAAGCGTTGCGCGGGCGCGCGCCCGCGCCCGGCGGACGCGGGGGTTTCGGGGGCGGACGCGGCGGGTTCGGCGGCGGCGGCGGGCTGCTCGGCGACATCAACGGGCCGGCCAATGCGATCGCCACAGCGCACTTCGCCGTGACTGCGGCGCAGAAGCAGGCGATCGAAAGTGCCACGACGGGTCTGGAAGCGCAGCGGGCTGCCGCCCGTGCCGCGATCGAACGCGCGCGCGCCGGGCGCTCCCAGCGCTGAGCCGGCGCCGGACCATGGGCGACGGCGGGCGCCGGTTCCGCCGCACCGCGCTGGTGCGTGACGCCTGGCTCGTGGCCGGCGTCACGTTCCTGCTCTTCCTCGCGCTGGAAATCGCGTACCGCGGCCAGGGCGCCGTACGCCGTGCGCTTCGCGCCGAGGCTGCCGCCGCCGCGCACCCGGACGCAGACCAGCCGTGGTTTGTCGAGGTTTCCACCATCGCGACACGCGCCGGCGGCGATTTCGATCCCTACCGGGCCTGGCGGCCCCGGCCGATCGCTTCACGGTGGGTCAACACGGATGCGGACGGAAACCGTGTGACGGTGCAGCCGGCTTCGGCCGGAGGCCGGCCGCGGCGCATCGTGACGCTGGGCGGCTCCGCGATGTGGGGCTGGAGCATGCCCGACTCGGCGACGATCCCGTCCGCGCTCGCACGCGAGTTGCGCCGCCGCGGCTTCGATGACATCGAAGTCATCAATCGCGCGCAGCCCGCCTACAACCTGACGCAGGGCGTGATCTCGCTCGTGACAGCCACGGCGAACGGCGATGTTCCCGATCTCGTCGTCTTCCTCGACGGCGCAAACGAGATTTCGACGGCCTGGACGACCGGCCGTGCAGGCGACATCTGGAACCGCGCCCAGGCGGAGCGCGCCTGGCAGCTCGGCCGCCGCGGTTTCTTCGAGGAGCTGGGCGGGCTGGGCCGGCATTCCGCACTCGTGCAGCGCCTGCGCAGCGCACTGGGCGCGCCGGACTGGCGTGAGCGCGCCCGCCCGTCCGTCGAAGTGTGTCGCAACGTCGCGGCCCACGCCGCGCAGATGGCGCGCGCCGCCTCCGCGACGGCCCGCGAATTCGGCTTCGACGTCGCCTTCTTCTTCCAGCCCATCCGCGCGACGACGCGCAAACGCCTGACTGCGCAGGAGCCGGCCGGGCCGGATCTCGAGGCCTACCGGACATTCGCGCGCGCGTGCACCACTGCAACCGATCAGGCCATGGTGACAGCCGGCGTGCCCTACTGGCCGCTGCACGATCTCTTCGATCAGGATACGACGACGGTCTACACGGACGACTGGGGCCATCTGACGTCGCGAGGCTACGCCAATGTCGCGAACGCGATCGCGGACGCGATCACGCCCCTCCTGTCCGATGCGCCGGCCGCGCGTTCAGCGCGTCGAGCGCCGCAGCACCAGTGAGCGCGCCCCTCCGTCCCACGTGACCAGCACGACCTCGCCCGCGACCAGACGAACCGTGTCCGACCATTCCACGACCGCCGGGAACCGCGGCAGCGTGGCGGCCGTCGGATCCACTTCCAATTCTCCGCCGGGCATGACGACGCGCGCAAAGCGGATCGCCACGGCGTGGACACCGGGAGAAAGCGCGTACTCGCGCAGGATGTAGACGGGCCGGTCTTCGCGCGCGCCCGCCGCACGCACCTCCGTGTCGGTGAGCGCGACACCATCGACCTCGACGCGCAGCCTGAACGGCGCGACGCGGCCTTCACACACGCGATCCTGCCGCATGTGCGGCGCCATGCGCGCCTGTTCCTCGGGTGTCGCGGCGCGGCACGCCTCGATCCGTTCGCTCACCGTGCGCCACGACAGGCGGAGCACGGCGTCGCCAGCACCGCTGCCTCGCCACGGCACCTGCGACAGGCCCGCCGTGACCGCGACGAGTGCCAGCGCCAGGACCAGGCCCGCCACGCGCGCAGCACTCATGCGCCGACCTCCTGCGCGTCCTCCGTCTCGCACGCGGCGATCAGGTCGATGTCCGTCTCGACGGGCGCAGGCTCGGCGCGCGCGAGGTCGGCACGGAACGTGGCCAGCGCGTCCGCTAGAACGCCGTGCTCCGCGCGCGCCGCGTGCACGACGCGCACGCGCCCGCGATCGACCCGGGCCTTCAGCTCCGCCTCACGATCGAACCAGATGCGCTGCTCGAGCCACTTCGGACCCTCGCGGCTCCAGCAGTCGCGTGGCGGACACGAGGCGACCAGCACGCCCGCAGCGCCCGCGCGCACCAGGTACTCGATCACCGAGGTGTGCAGGTTGCCCGCGCACCCGACCGGGAAGACCGGCTCGCCGTGCAGCGTGCCGTCGCGTGCCTCGCCCGCAGCCGACCAGCGGCAACCGGCGATCACGATCCTCGAGGGCAGATCCGGCGTGGCCGCGATGAACGCCTCCACGGCTTCCAGCTGATCCCGCCCCGTCCGCCCCGGCGGACCGACCCCCATGGGTGCGCACGAAGCCGCGCAGATGCCGCAACTCACGCACAGCGCCGGGTCCACGTGCGCCACAAGTCCCGCGCGCCCATCCGGCCGGTCCACCATCGCGATCGCTTCGTACGGACAATCCAGGTAGCACTGCTCACAGCCCGTGCAGCGACGCGTGTCCACCACCGATGCCGCCGGACGCTGTCCCGCACGCGGCCGCGTCCACCACGGGACCGCTGCCGCCGCGGCGCACAACAGCAGCGTGATCCCCCAGACGAACCCCGGATGCGCATCAAGCGTCCATGGCATCCACACGTTGTAGAACACGTCGAGCGGCACGTCCGCCGGCACGCGCAGCGGATCCGCCTGTGGACCCAGCGTGGCCGGCCACACGATCGACAGCACGGTCAGCAGGCCGACCAGTCCCCAGCCCAGACGGCGCGGCGGAAACAGCGCCGGACGAGCCAGCCGCGAGACGTGCAGCCAGAGCACCAGCAGCAGGCCGATCGGCAGCGCGACGTGCGCGAAGAGATTCAGGAAGAAGAACGCCGTGGGAACCGGCAGCTCGCCCGAAAACGAACGGGCGAGCGGCTCCGAGAAGAGCGGCAGCACGTCCATGAGCCGCGCGCCCGCCAGCGCGACCAGATGACCCTGCGTGTCCCACACCATCACGTAGCCCGTCCAGCCACACACCAGGATCAGCCCGACCAGGAACAGACCGGAGAGCCACGCCAGCGTGCGCGGACCCCACGTCCGCCGCTGCAGCCACAGTCGCAAGGCATGCACGCCTGCCGCCAGCAGCGCCACGTCCGCCGCATAACGGTGCAGCGCGCGCAGCCACCGCCCCGCCCACACCTGCTCCTGGATGCGCACCATCGACGCGTGCGGCGCGCCCAGCCGGTAGAAGAAAATCAGGTACAGGCCCGTGACCAGCAGCACGATGAGCATCACGATCGCGATCGCACCGCTGTGATACAGCGGATTGCCGCGCCAGCCGTACAGCGCGTTTGCCCACGCGTCCAGCCGCGCCAGGATCCTCCGGCCCGTTCCTGACGGCTCGCTTCGCGTCCCGCTCAATGCGGACCCCCGTCTCCTGAGCATCGCCCGCCGGCCCCGGTCAAGTCGTCCGCGACGGCAACGGAAGGATCAACCGCGGAGGGCGCGGAGGGCGCGGAGGAACGGATGA
>JBFFZF010000304.1:0-3881 GCA_041568755.1 Longimicrobiales bacterium
AGGACGAACACCAGCATCTTCTGCAGCCCGGTGGTCTCCTTGGCGCCCACCACGTTCAGCACGACGAACAGGAGCGTCAGACCGACGGCGATCGGCTCGATCGGCACGTGCACGAAGAGCGCGATGTACGCGCCCATCCCGATCAGGGCGAACGCGCTCTTGAGGACCAGCGCGATCCAGGTGCCTATGCCGCCGACCGTGCCTGCGGCGGGCCCCAGGCTGCGATCGATGAAGTAGTACGCCCCGCCGGCGCGCGGCATTGCGGTCGACAGTTCGGCGGCGGACAGCATCGCCGGCACGATCAGGAAGCCGGCGAGGAGGTAGGCGAGGGCTACGGACGGACCGGCTTTGGCGGCGGCGAGACCGGGCAGCAGGAAGAACCCGGAGCTGAACATGGCTCCGGTGCTGATCGCGAAGACATCCGAAAGCCCCAGCTCCTTGCGGAGTCGCTGGGGGCTCCTGATTCGTGCCATGCAGGTCCCCGTGACTGCGTGTTCATGGTTGCGGCGACATAGTCACGCCGCAGGCCGTGGTCGCGCAAGCGGGACCGCCGTCCCTCAGGAGGATGGCGCAGGCCCGGACGCGGCGAGTCGCGCCGCCCGCTGCGCCAGCTCGGGCGCGCCCAGCGCCCGCGCCACATCTTCGAACAGGGCCGTCGGCCCGCGCCAGCGGAGCGTTTCCACATCGAACGCGGGCAACGCATCCGCGCGGAGCGTGGCCAGGGTGCGGAACAGCATGGCCTGCTCGCGACCATCGGCCAGCGTCGCAGCGAGCCGGGCGGCGCCGCGCACCGGCACGTCCCATTCGGCAGCGCGTTGCGGGATCGCCTCGATGTGGCGGTAGCGCGCGAGCACGGCGGCAGCCGACTTCGCGCCCCAGCCGGGCAGTCCGGGGAAGCCGTCGGAGCTGTCGCCGACCAGGGCCAGCCAGTCCGGGATCGACGCGGGCGGCACGCCGAACTTCGCCTCCACGCCGCCCGCATCCCGCACCTCGCCCGTGCGCCGGTCCAGCTGAACGACACGGCCCTCGACGCACTGCCCCAGATCCTTGTCGGGGGTGCAGATGTAGACGCGGTCGACGCGTGTGTCCGCCGCCGCGGTGCGCGCCGCAGCGGCGAGCGCGTCGTCAGCCTCGAACTCGGTCATCGCCCACACGACCACGCCCATCGCCTGGAGCGCATCCTCGAGCGGCCAGAACTGCGCCCACAGCTCCGGATCGATCCCTTCCCCGGTCTTGTAGCCGGCCCAGAGCTCGTTGCGGAACGATTCGATGACGTGATCCGTGGCCACGCCCACGTGCGTCGCGCCGCCCTCCAGCATGCCCAGGACCGTGCCGAGCACGCCGCGCACGGCCGCCATGCCGGCCGGTGGCGCGTCATCCGTACGCGGCGAGTAGTAGAAGCGGAACAGCTCGAAGGTCCCATCGATCAGATGCACGTCCATGGGCGTACCATACTGTGCGGGCGCCGCCGCCGGTATGTCCGGCGGGTCTGGCCCCGGAGTCGGTGCGGGTTCTATAGTGATGGTGCTGCGTCCCCGGTCGCCGGTCGGGCCGATCGGTCCGCGCCGGTCGGCGGGCACGAAAGGAGCGAGTCATGGTCAGTCGAATCGCAGCCGCACTGCTCGTCGCGACGGGTGTGGCCTGTGCATCCGGTTCCGGCGAACGGACGTCGGGCAGCCGCGACGTCATCACGCAGGAAGAGCTGGATGCCTCGACGGTGAACATGGTCTACGACGTCATCCAGCAGTTGCGCCCGCAGTTCCTGCGCACGCGCCCCGGCAGCGGCACGGCGATCGTCTACGTCGACGGGGTCCGGCGCGGCGGGCTGGAAGAGCTGCGCCGCATCGACAAGACGACGATCCGCGAGGTCCGCTACGTCGACGGCCAGGAAGCCACGATGCTGTACGGGACGGGCCACGGAGGCGGAGCGATCCTGCTGCAGAGCCGCCGCTGACCGGCTCCGGCCCCGCAGCGCGCCGCGCTCGTGCCGGTGCGTCCGCCGGGCGATGGTGAAGCCAAAGACCGGGTACTGGTGGAAACCGCCGACGTCATCGTCATCGGCTCCGGGCCGGGTGGGGCCACCGTTGCGCGCGAACTCGCGCGCGCCGGCCGGCGCGTCACGCTGCTCGAACGCGGCCGTGACTGGCGCGACCACCGGCTGTACGGGACCTACCCCGGCGCACTGCTGTACGCCGACCGCAGGGCGCTCCTCTTCACGCGCGAAGGTCTGAACGTCATCCGACCGCTGATGCTGGGCGGCGCCACGAGCATGTACTGCGGCTGCTCGGCGCCGCCGGCGTCGTGGTGGCGAACCCGTTACGACATCGACATCGAGGAAGACGCACGCGCCGTCGCGGCGGAACTGGGCATCGGCCCGTTGCCCGCGGAGCTGCGCGGTGCGGCCTCGACGCGCGTCGCCGAGGCCGGCATGGCACGCGGCATGACCTGGGTCCCGCAGGACAAGTTCGTCTTCCCCCGCCGCGCCAACTTCGACTGCGGCGCGAAGTGCATGCTGGGCTGCCGGTGCGGCGCCAAGTGGAACGCGGCGGAGTACGTGGACGATGCCGTGGCCGCCGGCTGCACGCTGCACACCCGGGCGCGCGTCGATGAGGTGCTCGTCGAGGACGGCCACGCCGTCGGCGTGCGCGGCCGCATGCGTGGGCGGCCGTTCGCGATCCGGGCCGAGACCGTGATCGCGGCGGCCGGCGGCATCGGCACGGCCCGCCTGCTGCGTGCGTCGGGACTGGCCGGCGCGGGCGCGGGCATGGCCATGGACACGACCGTGATGGTCTACGGCCACGCGCCCGGTCAGCAGGGCATGGGCAGCGACCCGCCCATGACGTGGAGCAGCGCGGACGATGAGCTGGGCGTGCTCTACTCCACGCTCATCGACCCGTGGCTCATGTACCCGATCATCATGGCCGTGAAGGGCCCGGCCTGGCCGCTCACGTGGCACCGCTGGGGACGCACGCTCGGCGTCATGATCAAGTTGAAGGACGAGATCAGCGGCGAAGTCGACGCGCGCGGCATCAGCAAGGGCCTGACCGCAGCGGACCGGGAACGCCTGTCCCGCGCGGAGAGCGTCGCGGGCGACATCCTGCGCCGTGCCGGCTGCAGGCCCGACACGATCTTCACGACACCGCTGCGCGACACGCACCCATCCGCGACCGTGCGCATTGGCACGATGCTGACCGCGGATCTCGAGACCGAGGTGCGCGGCCTGTTCGTGTGCGATGCGAGCGTGTTCCCGGAAGCGCTGGCCCGGCCGACCGTGCTCACGATCATCGCGCTGGCGCGCCGGCTCGCGCGCCGGCTGTGCCTCTCGTCGCGGTGAAACGGTTCAGCGGACCGGCGTGAAGATCCAGGACACGGTGGCCTGGCCCTGCGCGGATTCGTTCGCGCCCGTCGAGCCAACGAAGAGAATCGGGCCCAGCCCACCGGGGATGTAGGCCGCGACATCCGCGTTGCCCGCCGCCACCCAGAGTGCACTGTGCGCATCGAAGTCTTCGAGCGTACCCAGCCGATTGCGCCAGTTGCCGAGATCTTCCCAGCCGGTCCGCACGACACCCACGGAGCCGGCATCCGTCACCGTGGAGCCATCCGGGCCGGTCGCGGTCATGACGATCCACGGCGAAGCTTCGATCCGGTACCGGCAGCCGGTCAGGTCGACCTCCATGATGAAATCGGGCAGCGCCGCGCCGAACGCGGTGGCAAGGACGGGCCCGGCCCCGCGCACGCGCCGGATCTCCCTGGGCGTCACGTTGAGGTTCGTTTCCTTGTCGTCGACGCTGGCGGTACCGGCGGGCCGGGCCGCCCACTGCACGGATTGCGCGGTGGGAGGAGCGACGCGCAGCAGGCTCGCGCTCAGCACCATCTTGTGC
>JBFFZF010000305.1:0-3821 GCA_041568755.1 Longimicrobiales bacterium
CAGGTCCAGCGCATCCCGTTCGACGACGACGATCTCATCCGTGCCGCGGAGACGGTCATGCACGCGAACTGGACGGGCGCCACCGGTCCGTGCGCGCGCGCGGCGAACTCGATCGTGTCCTCCGCCGCAATCGCGAGCAGACGGGTCCGCCCCGCCTCGTCGTCCCCGCTCGCGAAGGTGCGGAGCGCGCCGATCACGCCGTGCGCGGTGAGTGCGAGCTGCCGCTGCAGGGCGCCATGGATCCTGCGCTCGGGCAGGACCGAGCCGTCGGAGGCGAAGCCGACGAGTCCGCCCTTGTCGAAGTCCCACACGGCCACGGCGCCGTCGTCGCTCACGGCGAGGTCGGTCGGGAAGCGGAACTCCCCGGGGCCGCCACCTTGTCGGCCCATGCGACGCACGACTTCGCCGGCGCCATCGAACACCGTGACCGTGTGGTTGCCCGCATCGAGGACGTACAGCCGGCCGGCCGCGTCCGTGCCGACACCGCTGCCGAACACACGGTGGAACGCCTCGGGGCCGTCGTCCTTCGTCCCCAGATCCAGGACCTTCTCGAACCGCCACGCGAGCGGACGGTCAGGACCGACGTTGTGGACGAGCGTGATGCCCGCCGAGTCGATCCGCTCGACGGGAGACTGCGGTGGCGCGGCGCCGTCGCACGCGGCGAGGACCACGGCGCCGAACGCCAGGACCTGCGGGAGCGCGGTGTGTCGCAACGGCGATCTCCGGCGTTTCGTGTGCATGCCTTCGTTGGACCCGGCCCGGCTCCTGCGCGTTGCCACCCGGGAAAAGGAAACGGCGCGCCCGAAGACGCGCCGCTCCTCGTCAACATGATTCAAGGGCCTACAGCATTTGAACCATGTCTCCCCGGATCCCACCGGGGCCCTCCGTGCTGCGGAACCTGCCGGCCGGGCATCGGCACGTGCCCGCTCCCTGCGCCGATCCGGCTGCTGACGTTTTGAACACGCCGGCGGCGACGCGAGTTCCGGAGGGGCACCCCGGGATTCCCGCGCCGGCTCCGGCTGCCGGTTAGATTGCCGAGCCAGAGCCCCGGGGCCCGCCACGGCCGGCCGCCGGCGGCGAAGAAAGCCCGAAGACGGGCGAGGGGCCGACAGGCGCCGGGCGCGTGGCGAATCCGGGATGGGCCTGACCGGAACCGGTCAGTTCAGGCAGCGACGAAGGGAGACCGGCACATGGGGCGGAAAGCCGTGCGCTTCGCGGAGAAGCTGGATGCGCTGGAAGAGCGGTGGGCCCCGCGCATCGTGGCCCGCATGAACGACGTCGACTTCAAAGTCGCCCGAATCCAGGGCGAATTCATCTGGCACAGCCACCCGGACACGGACGAGGCATTCATCGTGCTGGACGGGGTCATGGAGATCCAGCTCCGGGACGGCGCGGTCCGCCTCGAGGCGGGCGAGATGTACGTCGTCCCGCGTGGCGTGGAGCACCGTCCGGTCGCGGCTGAAGAGTGCCGCATCCTGCTCGTCGAACCGGCCGGCACCGTCAACACCGGCGATGCGGGCGGCGAACGGACGATGCCGGCGGACGCCTGGATCTAGGGGCACGGGAAAGCCCTTTCGGGAGGGATGGATGGAACGGGTGAACGGACGGGGGCGGGGCGCCGGGGTGAGGGGCGGGGCGCATGCCCGATCCGCAGCATGCCGAAACGAACCCGTGCGGCGATGACCGACATCATCCCGCGCCGCTGCCTGTTCTGCGACAAGGCGTTCCCGGATGCGGAGACGTTCGAGGGTTTCGCATGCGGCCGGCGCGTCGCGTGGGATCCGGTCCGGTTCCGGTTGTGGGCGATCTGTGACGCGTGCAACCGCTGGAACCTGCGGCCGTGGCCGGGCCGGGGCGCGGCGGTCGAGCGGCTGGAACGCATGGTCCGCGACGAGGCCCGCCTGCTCGCGCAGACGGCGAACGTGGCGCTGTTCGGGACGGAAACGTTCACGCTGTTGCGTGTGGGTCGCGCGCAGGCAGCGGAGGAAGCCTGGTGGCGGTACGGTCGCGAGCTGATCCGGCGACGCCGGGCGTTCGAGCGCCGGGAGTCGCGCATCTCGGCGTACAGCTACGCGGCCATAGCCTCGATCAGCGAGGCCATCGGCCTCACCGACCGTGGCATCCGCATCGCCTGGGATGACGATCCGCTGGCCGATGTGCTGCGCTGGCGTCATTTCCCGTGGGCCGCGTGGCACGGGCGCGTGCGTTGTCCCGGTTGCAACAGCGTGCTGCTGGCCGTGCGCTTCGACCTCTCGTGGTGGCTGCACCCGCTCGTGGACGGGGACGGCCGCATCGCTGTCGGTGTGCCATGCGACCGGTGCGATCCGTGGACGCCGGACAAGGTCTACACGATCGACGGCGAAGCAGCCGAGACGCTCATTCGCCGCGTGCTGGCCTACCAGCAGATCGACGGCGCGGACGATGCGGCGCTCGACGATGCGGCGGACGCCATTCGGGCGGCCGGCTCGGCGGACGCGTTCATCGACGAGGCGGCCCGGCGACGCGGTTCGCTCTGGCGGCTGGGCCCGATGCGCCGGCTCGCGCTCGAGATCGCCATGAACCGCAGCGCGGAGGCCCGCGATCTGGACGGCGAAGTGCGCGAGCTGGAAGCGCGCTGGCAGCGCGAAGAGGAAGTCGCGCGCATCGTCGACGAGGAGTTGAGCTTCCCGCACCGCGCCGACCTGCCACCTCTGCGCTGAGCGATCCGGTTCGCGCTGCGCCGGCGCCCACGCGCCACCTGGAGCGGCCGGACCCCCGCCGATGCTGAATCCGGAGGCGTTCCCATCCGTATCTTTGCATGCGGGCCGCACGCCCGCCTAGGTTGGAGCGTGGAACGAAGACTGGTGCCGGATTCTGCGAAGGAGGCGGCATGCTCGAAGCCCTGATGGCGGCGTTGCTCGTGGCGGTTGGTGGCGGCGTCCGACTGCTGGCGCCCGCGGTGGGCACGGCCAGCCGGCGGTCGCCGGCCGCGATCAAGATGGCGGGCAATCTGGTGACGGGGATCGGCCTGGTCCTGCTGGTCGCGACTTCGGTCACGATCATCAGCGTGGGCGAGGTCGGGGTGAAGCACTTCATGGGCAAGATCGACCCCGACATACTTGAACAGGGCGTCCACGTCGTCAACCCGCTCGCCAGCATCGAGAAGATGTCGATCCGCGAGCAGAACTACCCGAGCGATGGCGGCGTCGAGCGCATGGAGGCGCAGACGAGCGAACAGCTGACCGTCGCGCTCGAAGTCTCGCTGCTGTACCGCTTCGACGGCGCGCGCGGTGCCGAGCTGTACCAGCGGCTGGGCAGCGAGGACGCGATCAAGAACCGCATCGTGCTGAACGCGGTGCGCAACGGCGTGCGCGACGCGATCGCGACAAAATCGATCAACGAGGTGTTCTCCCCCAACCGCCGCGAGCTGGCGAGCGCGATGCGCGAGGCGATCCAGGCCAAGGCAGGCGACCGTATCGAGGTCATCGACGTGTTCGTGCGTGACATCCAGGCCCCGCCGGTCGTGCGCGACGCGATCGAGCAGAAGCTGGCGCGCGAGCAGCAGGTCGCGGCCGAGCGGTTCCAGACGGAGATCATCCAGGAGAAGGCCAAGCAGAGCATCGAGGAGGCCAAGGGCATCGCGGAGGCGCAGCGCATCATCAACGTCGATCTGACCGACCGGTACCTGATGCTGCGCTACATCGAGGCCCTGCAGAACCTGCCGTCGGGCTCGCTGGTCGTGGCGCCGACGCAGGGCGGGATGCCGCTGCTGCTCAACCCGAACCGCTGACCGGGCCAGACGCGCGCCGGGCCGGAATCGCCGGTCCGGCGCGCGTCCTGCC
>JBFFZF010000306.1:0-3797 GCA_041568755.1 Longimicrobiales bacterium
GCAGCTTCGCGGCAAAGAGGTACGGCGCACCGTCCAGCGCGCCGAGGTAGAACAGCTCGGTGCCGGCCGGGTGCCAGACGGGTTCGCCGCCGCCGTTCCGTGAGATGCGGATCCTGGACCCGCCGTCGGGGAACGACTGCAAGTAGACTTCGCTTCGTCCCGTCTCGTTGGAGGTGTACGCCAGCCACCGGCCGTCGGGCGAGAGCGTCCCGGCCTCTTCGGTGAACGGCGTGCTGACCAGCGGTCGCTGGGTCCGCGGCTCCTCGTTGAGCGTGAGGAGTCCCACGTCGCGGCTGGCTCCGTTCACCGGCACGGTCAGCGCGAACCCGCCTCCCCGCGCGATCTGCAGCGGGGCGGTCAGGGCGGGCCCGACGAACACGGAATCCGCGGCTCCGCTTTCGTCCGCCCGCCGCCGGTAGATGCCACGGCCATGGACGAAGTACAGGTACCGGCCGTCCGGGGCCCACACGGCATCGTGGCCATCGCCCTCGAAGCTCACCCGGGTGAACGTCCGCGGACCCACCGCGATCGTCCAGACGTCGCGGCTCCCGCGGTCGAAGAAATCCACCGCGATTCTTCCGCCGTCGGGAGAGAATCGCGGATTGTGGAAGCGCCGTCCCTCCGCGAGCGTCTCGCGCCGGCCGTCGCGATCGACCAGGACCAGGCTGAATCCCTTTTCCGGCAGGTAGACGAGCGAACCGGAGGTCGAGACGGCAGCCTGAACGGGCCCGCCGACCGCCAGACGCACGCGCGTGGCGAGCGTGACCGAAGGTCCGGTGATGCGCAGGCGATCCGCGTCGAAGGGGGCGCCACGCAGCGAACCATCCGTCTCGGACCACAGCAGAGCGCCCCTGGCATACCAGGCGCCGTTGATGTCGCCTTCGACCAGCCGCGTGCTGGCGCCGGACCGCAGATCAGCCGCCACCAGGACGCCATACGTGTCGAAACCCCGGGTCGCCAGCGCGGTGCGGCCACCCGGCAGCACGGCGCTGACGGCCCACACCGGGAGCGCGCTGTCGGCGGCCGCGACCGTCTGCCACGCTCCGTCGAGCGTAACGCTGGCCAGTGTACCGTCCACCAGCGGGGTGAGCAGCGTCTCGTTGTCGACCCACACCGTGGCGGCGCCGCTGTTCGCATCGCTGCCGAGTACCGGTGCTGGAGGTCCGCCGGCCAGGCTCTGGACCATGAGCCCGGCGGGTGTGCGGTAGGCGATCTGCCGGCCATCGGGCGAAACGGCGGGGAAGCGCGCGCCGGTCGTGCCGGGTATCGGATGCGCCTCGAGTTCGTCGATGCGTCGGCGGTACAGCCGGGTGCCGAGCCCATCGCGCCCGACGTAGACGACCGTCTGACCGTCCGGCGTCAGGGCCAGCATGTCGCCGGGTCCGGGGAAGACGCTGTGCGCCGTGTCCAGCACGATGGCGAGCCGGGCGACCTGCCCGACCTGACCGTCCCGCCGCAGTGCGAACGCGATAGCGGTCAGCGCGATCCCCAGCAGCAGCGCGGCTGCCACGCCGGCGCGCCGGTCGAACCGGCGGACGTTGCCCGGTCGCATCGGCAGCGCATCGCCCGCCGGCGTGGCTGTCGCGACCTCCATAACCGGACCGTTATGCCGGTGAGCGGGGGACGCGCCGCGTGCGGTCAGGCGCGCCAGGACGGCACGCGCGGACGCGGGCCGATGCGCGGGGTCGCGGTGCAGGCACTGCATCAGGAGGCCGGCCAGCCATGCGGGCGCATCGGGTCGGAACATCAGCAGGTCCGCCGGACGTTCGGTCAGCTTGGCGGCGAGAATCTGCTGCGGCGTTTCGCCGATGAACGGTGGGCGTCCGGCCAGCATCTCGTACCCGAGCACGCCGAGCGCGTAGAGGTCCGCCAGCGGGCTGATCTGCGGGTCGCCTGCGGCCTGCTCCGGCGCCATGTACGCCGGCGTTCCGAAGCTGGATCCCGGCTGGGTCAGGAGCATGCGTTCCGGGCTGCCCTGCGGCAGCGCCATGTCGGCCGCGCGCGCGATCCCGAAGTCGGTCACCATGGCCCGCGCACCGACCAGCAGGATGTTCGCCGGCTTGATGTCGCGGTGGATCACGCCCTGTTCGTGCGCGTAACTCAGGCTGTCCGCCACCTCGCGCAGCACGGACAGCACCTCGTCCATTTCCGGGCGTCCGCGGCGGAGCCGCTGGCGCAGCGTCTCTCCGGGAATGAAGGGCATGACGTAGAACAGGCGGCCGTGCGCGTCGCCTGAATCGAAGAGCGGCACGATCCCCGGATGCTGCAGCCGCCCGGCGATGCGCATCTCCCGGAGGAACCGATCGCGCGCCACGGCCTCGGTGATGGCGTGATGCAGGATCTTCACCGCGACATCGCGGTCGTGCCGGATGTCGCGCGCGAGATGGACCGTCGCCGTTCCGCCGGTGCTCAGCCTGCGCTCGATCCGGTACCGGCCGGCCAGGAGACCGGGCGGCAGATGCGCATCCCGGTCGCGCGCGCCGTCGCTGTCGTCCGGCTCGGCCCTCCCGGAACCCTCCGGCTCGGATGGCGCAGCCGGAGCCTGGGCGCCTGCCGCACCCGGCGTCGGCCCGGCGTCGCGCAGGTCCTCGATCAGCTGCTGCGTTTCGGGTGACGGCGTCGAGCCCCACTCGGCCTCGAGGCGTCGCGCGAATCCGTCGTAGAGGCGCAGCGCTCCGGCGTGATCGCCCGCGCTGATGTGCAGGCTCAACAGCTCGCGCAGGGCACGCTCGTCGTCGGGGAAAAACTCGTGCGCGCGGCGGCCCCAGCGGATCGCCAGGGTCAGGGCGCCGTCGGCCTGGTGCCGGCGGGCCAGCTCGCGCGCAGCACGCGCGGCCTGGTCGCGCAGCGCCGCACGTTCGCCTTCCATCCACTCCTCGAACCCGCTCGCGCCTTCGACGAAGAACGCCTCCAGGAAATCGGCGCGGTACAGCCCGAGTGCGTCTTCCCAGCGTGCCTCGGCGATCGCGGTGCGGAAGGCCGGGACATCACACCAGACGCGCGAGGGATCGACCCCGATGTCCTCGGCGCTCCGCCGCATGAGCGCACTCGATCCGAGCGTCTGGCGCAGGAAGCGGAGGGCCTGGTTGAGCGCGTCCCGGGCCCGGCTCCCGTCCAGCTCGGGCCAGAAGAGGGCCAGCAGACGATCGCGCCGGTGGACGCCCTGGGGCCGGGCCGCGGCGAGGTAGATGAGGAGTGCGAGCCGCTTGGGCTGGGCGAGGACCGCAGACAGCTCGGACCCGTCGGGTCCGAGCAGACTCACGGGTCCGAATGTGCGCAGGCGTATCACAAGGGCGTGCTCGGCCGTTGCGGTGCGCGTCCGCGCCGCCCGTCCGTGACGGCGCCTATCCGGGCCTCCACAGCAATATACGCGCGCCCACATAACACGGGAATGTCATTCTGTCCCGGGTGCGAAGCGGGATCAGCCGCAGGTCAGCGGGGGGTCAGCCCACCAGATCAGGTTGCACTCCGGCGGTCCGCGAAGTCGCGTCGACCCGGAACCCCGAGGAGGCTTGCATGCGTCGGGAGCGCCTGTTCCTCTGTGCTGCGCTCGTGGTCGTGGCCACGTGCGGTGATGGCACGACCCCGATCGGGCCGGTGGTGCAGCCCGGTCCCCTTCCACAGTTCGCCATCTCCGACGCGATGCACGGCGGCAATCCCCATTTCTTCTGGCTGCCGCCGCTGGTCCGGCAAGCCTCCGGTTACAACGGGCCCTTCGATGGCACACAAGCGCCGCTGGTGCGCATCTGCGATCTGGCGGATTGCGCGAACCAGGTAATTGCCGAGTTCACGATGAC
>JBFFZF010000307.1:0-3635 GCA_041568755.1 Longimicrobiales bacterium
GCCCGGGACCACACTCGCCAAACCATCCGTTTCCCCATCAATCATCCCCACCCCCACATCCCCGTTCCCGTCTGTATTCAACCTGCCGCCGCCAGGAAGGTTTCCCGGTACGCCTCGATCGCCTGCTTCAGCCCCTCTCCCGTCTCGTCGCTGATCTGCTTGTCCTTGCGGATCACGGCGCCGATCTCGGACTTCTGGGCGCGCATGTAGTCGTGGAAACCGACCTCGAACTTGCGGATCTGTGCGGTCGGGATGTCGTCCAGCCAGCCGTTCGTCGCCGCCCAGATGATCATGATCTGCTGCTCGACCGGCATGGGCGCGTACTGCGGCTGCTTCAGGATCTCGACCAGGCGTTCACCGCGCGCGAGCTGCCTCTGCGTCGCCGCGTCCAGGTCGGAGCCGAACTGCGCGAACGCCTCGAGTTCGCGGTACTGCGCCAGCTCGAGGCGGAGTCGGCCGGCGACCTGTTTCATCGCCTTGATCTGCGCGTTGCCGCCCACGCGTGATACCGAGATACCCACGTTGACCGCGGGCCGGACGCCCGAGTAGAAGAGATCCGACTCGAGGAAGATCTGCCCGTCCGTGATCGAGATCACATTGGTCGGGATGTAGGCGGACACGTCGCCGGCCTGCGTCTCGATGATGGGCAGCGCGGTCAGCGAACCGCCGCCATGCGCGTCGGACAGTTTGGCCGCCCGCTCGAGCAGGCGCGAGTGCAGGTAGAACACGTCGCCGGGGTACGCCTCGCGGCCCGGCGGCCGGCGCAGCACGAGCGAGATCTGCCGGTACGCCTGCGCCTGTTTGGACAGGTCGTCGTAGATCACCAGCGTGTGCTTGCCCTGCCACATGAAGTGCTCGGCCAGGGCGCAGGCCGCGTAGGGCGCGATGTACTGCATGGGCGCCGGGTCGGACGCGTTGGCCGCGACGATGATCGTGTAGTCCATGGCGCCGTGCTCGCGCAGCAACTCGACGACGCTGGCCACCTTGCCGGCGCGCTGGCCGATGGCGCAGTACACGCAGATGACGTCGCCGCCCTTCTGGTTGATGATCGTGTCGATGGCGACCGCTGTCTTGCCGGTGCCGCGGTCGCCGATGATCAGCTCGCGCTGGCCGCGCCCGATCGGGATCATCGAGTCGATCGCCTTGATCCCGGTCTGCAGCGGCTCCTTCACGGGCTGCCGCAGCACGATGCCCGGTGCGACGATGTCGATGTAGCGGCGCGCCTCGCTGGGGATGTCGCCGCGCCCGTCGATGGGCTGACCGAGCGGGTCGACGGCGCGGCCCAGGTAGGCGCCACCGACCGGGATGTCGAGCACACGGCCGGTGCGCCGCACCGCATCGCCTTCACGCAGCCCGGTCCAGGAGCCCATGATCACGGCGCCGATGTTGTCCTCTTCGAGGTTGAGCGCCAGGGCCGTCACGGTCTGGCCGGTCCTCCCGGAAGTGATCTCGAGCATCTCGCTCGACATCGCGTTGGTCAGCCCGTAGATCCGGGCGACGCCGTCCTTCACCTCGAGGACTTCGCCGACCTCTTCGACGTGAAGCTCCTCGCGGTACTGCTCGATCTGGCGGAGCAATACGTCCTTGATCTCGCTCGCCCGCAGCTGCGTGTCCGTGCTTGCCATGTTCGTCTCGTCGTCCGGATGCCGTGGTCAGGTAGCGGGTCCGACGACCGGTGCGTTCAGCATCCGGCCGCGCATGCTCAACAGGCGGCGGCGCAGGGACCCATCCAGCACGCGGTCGCCGTAGCGCACCACGATGCCGCCCAGAATGTCCTTGTCACTGCGAATGCTGGCCACGACCGTCTTGCCGAGCAGTTTCGACAGGCGGGCCGTGACGTCGGCCGTTTCGGCCGCGTCGGGCTCGTGCGCCAGCGTGACCTCCACGTGCACGCGCCCGAGGTGCTCATCGAGCAGCAGATCGTACGCGGCTGCGATGTCGGGCAGCAGCCGCTGCCGGCGCTTGTCGAGCACGACCATGAGGAAGTTCAGGAACAGCGGCGGCACCTGGCCGCCCAGCGCCTGCTGCAGCGCTCGCTTCTTGGCCGCGATCTCGATCTTGGGGCTGGCCAGGAAGTCGCGGATGCGGCGATCTGCGGCGACCAGCCCGGCGATGTCCCGGAGCGCGCGCGCGTACGTCTGCTCCTGGCCTTCGCGCCGAGCCAGATCGAACAGCGCGGCTGCGTAGCTCCCGGAGACGATCGACTCGCGCACGTCAGGCCGTCCCCGCGCGGACGCCGCCCGGCGTCGCGCGATCCAGGAACTGCGTCACGAGCTTGCGGTCCTGGTCCGATCCCAGCCGCTCCTCGACCAGCTTCGCGGCGGCGGCGATGGCCAGTTCGACCGCCTCGCGCCGCACGTGCTCGACTGCGCGCTGGCTTTCCTGCTGGATCTCCTGCTTCGCCCGCGTCACGACGGCCTCCTGCTCCGCCCGTGTCCGCTCGAGCAGATCGGCGCGCACTTTTTCCGCCGCCTGCCGGCTCTCTGCCACGATCTCCTGCGCCTGCACCCGCGCTCTGGCCAGCTCGGAACGCTGCTCCGCGAGCAGCACCGCCGTCTCCTCACGCGTGCGCTTCGCCTCGTCCAGGCTGTCCTGGATGCGCTTCTCGCGTGCCGCCGCGTAACCGAGAATGGGCGGGAACGCCCACTTCGACAGCACGAACATCAGGCCCAGGAAGATCACCAGCGTCCAGAACGAGACGCTCGTGCTCAGGTTGAACACGTTCGGCTCGGCCGCCGCCTCGCCGGCGTGATCCTGGAGGAGAACCCACAACACGTTCATGACGTGGCTCCGTTGACAGAAATGCGGGTCGTGAAACGGTCAGCACGGATACGGCAACGGAGCGCGGGTGGGTGGTGGGTATGGGTGTGGCCTGTGGGGTGGGTGCCGCCCGACCGCCTGGCGTACACCCGCCCGCAGTCACGCAACACCCCATCCCCATCCCCACTCGCCATCCCCACACCCCACCCGCGTCCGTTCATTCCGTTCATCCCTTGCTGTAAATCAGATCAACAGCGCAATGACCAGTGCGAACAGCGCCGCGCCCTCGATCAGCGCCGCCAGAATGATCGCGCCCGTCTGGATGCTGCCGGCGAGCTCCGGCTGACGCGCCATCGACTCCGTCATGCTGCCGCCGATGCGGCCGATGCCCAGCCCCGCGCCGATCACGGTGAGCCCGGCGCCGATCGCCTTGCCGAGCTGCGACATGTTCTGCGCCGCGATCTCCGGCGTCATTGCGCTTTCCTGGAGTGCCGCGAGAATCGGCAGTTCCATGGTCTTGCCTCCCAGTTTCGAATCCGGGGCTGAACGTTCAGGCGTCGCGCGCCCGCGCTTCACCCGTCGCTCCTCGACCCGCCGCGCGACCCCGTACGCACGACCCGTCGCCACCGCTTCCCGGACCCCGCCGTCGCATGCTCATCGCGACCCGTGGTCCCGCGGATCTCACCCGGCCAACCCAGCCAGGCTACGTTACGACCGGACGCTGGAGCCCCGCGTCCCGAAGGCGTGCCTCTTCAGGCGGACACGCTCGCCCCAATCCCGCCGTTCCCGTTCCCCGCCCCTCGTCTCCCACCGTTCCCGCCCCTCGTCTCCCGCCCCAGGTCTCCCGCCGTTACCGTCCCCCACCCCTCGTCTCC
>JBFFZF010000308.1:0-3628 GCA_041568755.1 Longimicrobiales bacterium
CGCGGGCCGTCAGCCGGCCGGCTGGGCCGGGTCCGCCGCGATCTGCCGGATGTGCCACAGGTGCCGCCGGTTGTGGCCCATCAGCACGTTGAACGCCTGCCCCACGCTCAGCTTGAACACCTTCAGGAACGGCGACCGGATCGACGCGCGCCGCAGGTCCAGGCCGTCCGCTTCGCGGATCGCACGCGCGAGCATCTCCTGCGTGACCGCGAACTCGCGTGCGACCTCCTCCTTTGTCCGGCCCGCGTGCGGTTCGAGCCGGCGCGCGGTCCGCACCCGCATGCGCGGCGGCGGCTCCATGCTGCGCGCGAACCAGTTGCCCAGCCAGCCGTAGCGGAACGGGCCCCGGCCCGTCCAGCCGGCCGCGCGTGCCGCGGACAGCGCCGGACCGATCGCCTCCAGGTACGGCCGGTTGGTCAGCGTGAGGTGCGCGAGGTGTTCCCCGACGGACCACCGGTCCGGGCCGGGCCGCCAGTCGAACTGCACCTGGGTCAGCCGCTCCGTCAGCTCGGACACCTCGGTGTTCTGCGTCTCGATCTGCTCGAGATGCTCGGCGAGCTCCGGCTCTCTGGTCTCTGCCATCAGATCACTCCGGTCACCCACAGGACCCAGACCGCGGCCATGGCCGCGCATCCGTTGACGAACGTCACACCGCCATACGACAGGAGCGCGGACCGCAGGGGCATGCGCGACAGCGAGGTGCACACCCAGAAGTAGCTGGAGTTCACGTACTTGATGATCATCGAGCCGGCCGCACCGGCCAGCATCGTCGCTTCCGGCGACAGGCCGAGCGTGTCCATCATTGGCGCCGCAATCGACGCCGCAGTGATGACGCCTACCGTGGTCGAGCCCGTGATCATGTTGCCGACGACGCCCAGCACGAACGGCAGGAAGATCGCCGGCAGCGGCGTGGCCGCCATGCCCTGCGCGATCGCATCGACCGCCGGCGTCTGGCGCAGGATCTGACTGAGCGACCCGCCCAGTCCGGTCACCATGATGATCATTGCGGACGTGCGCAGCGCCTCCTCGACCCAGTCGCCGGTGCGCGCGCCGGCGTGTTCCCGTTTCGTGTTGCGATAGGCAAGCAGAACGCCGATGCCCAACGCCACGACCGGCCAGCCCAGCACCTGCATCGCCGCATTGACCACGTGGTCTTCCGGCAGCATGAACGACGCGACGCTCTGTCCGGCGATGAGCGCGAGCGGAATCAGGATCGGCGCGTACGACCACGCCGTCGACGGCAGCTCCGCGGTCAGCCCGCGCGCCTCGAAGGACTGGCCCGTGAACTCCTCGGACGGCGGCGACGGGATGTGCGGGCCGGCTACGCGCGCGAACAGCCAGCCGGCCAGCGAAGCCACGAGTGTGACGAGCGAGCCCCACAGGATCACGCGACCGATGTCCGCGCCGACGAGCGCCACCGCGGCGAGCGGTCCGGGCGTGGGCGGCACCATCGCGTGCGTCAGCTGCATGGCCCCGACCAGGCCCGTCGCCATCACACTCATGTTGCGGCCCGTCTCGAGCGCGGCCGCGTGGACGAGGGGATTGAGGATGACGTAACCCACATCCGAGAAGATGGCGATGCCGATCACGAAGCCGCTGAGCGTGAGCGCGAGCGGCATCCGCTCCCGTCCCACGACCGCGATCATCGAGGACGTGATGCGCTCGACGGCACCCGTGTGCTTGAGCGCTTCGGCCAGGAGCGAACCGAGCACGATGACGACGGCGATGCTCTGGATCGTGCGACCGAAGCCCTGCTCGAAGGCGGCGATGAACATCGGCCGGTCGATGCCGGGCACGAACGCGAACAGCAGAATCGGCACGAGCAGCGCCAGGAAGACGTGCCACCGGAACCGCGTGATGAGCAGGAACAGCAGCGCGACGACGCCGATCAGGCCGGCCAGCGCGACGAGGACACTCTCCGTGATGCGGGCGTCCATGGATTCGACCTCTCGCTCAGCGAGCGCCGGGACCGTCGTCCCGCACCGCCGGCAGCGCGGCCAGGACGCGGGCGACGAACTCCTCGAAGTACGGCCCGTCCCCGCCCGGGCTCGGTCCCTGCCGCACGACGACCACGTCCCTGGACGGGATGATCATCGTCGTCTGTCCCATGTAGCCGGCCATCCAGTACGCGTCCGCGGGCAAACGCGCGCGCGCGCCGCCCCGGTTCAGCCAGAAGAGGCCGCCGTAGGCGAGCGTCGGATCGCCGGGCGCCGGCGTCGACACGAACTGCGCGAAACCGGCCGGCAGGATGCGTTCGCCTTCCCACACGCCGTCGCGCAGGTAGAGCAGGCCGAGCCGCGCCCAGTCGCGCGTCCCGCCGAAGTCGTAGCCGGTGATGATGAAGTTGCCCCACGCGTCCGTCTCGAGCACCATACTGCGCGCGCCGATGCGATCGAACAGCGCGCGCTGCGGGAAGCTCAGGAAATCCTCACCTCGCCCTTCGACGACGCGCCGCGCGATCACCATCAGACTGAGCGGATCCGAGTTGCGGTAACGCTGTACCGTGCCGGGCGCGAAGCGCAAAGGCTGATGGACCGCATGCGCGAATACGTCCAGCCCGTCGAAGTAGATGCGGAAATGCTCGTTGGCCGCGTTGTACGAGTGGTCCGGATCGAGCCCGAAATTGTCGAAGTCCAGCCCGCTCGACATGTTCAGCAGATCGGCGACACGGATGTTACGGCGCGGATCGCGCCGACCCTGCCATTCGGCGATCGGCGCGGGCTGCTCGAGATCCAGCGCTCCCTGCTGGATCAGCACGCCCGTCAACGTGGCCGCGATGCTCTTGCCCATCGACCAGCTGATCTGCGGCGTGTACGGGCCCCAGCCGGGCGCGTACCGCTCCGCGATGATGCGCCCCCGGTGCAGGACGACGATACCGCGCGTGTTCTGCGGGCGTTGTCGCGCGCCGTCGTCGAAGGCCCACGCCAGCGCGGCCTCGAGGCCGGCGTTGTCCACGTCCGCGAACTTCGCGTGCGCGTTGCGGTCACCGGTCGGCCAGTCCTGCGTCGCCGGGTCCGGCAGCCGGGACGCGACCGATACGGGCGTGAAATGGACGTCGGCCGTTTCGGCGGGCAGGATCGCGCAGCCCTGGTCACCCGAGTATTTCGCGCGCCGGCTGCCCGTGCCCGGATCGGTGACCGTGACCGTGCGGCTGGCCTCGTCGACGGCCCAGACGTACGTGTCGCGCCAGCGGAACGCGGGGAAGCGCGCGATGTCCTCTGCGATCACGACGTCCGCCGGCCGCTGGTAGTCACGACCGACGACCCACAGGCCCGCACACAGATGGTGTGCGCCCAGCCCGAGCGCGTACCACCCCGCCATGCTGTCCGCGAGCGTCATGCGCGCGCCCTGCGCGGCCTGCATCGCAGTCCCGGCGCGGAGCGGCTGGGCACCGACGGCGGCGCTCAGCAGCGCACACGTGACGAGCCCACGTCGGGCCAGCCTCGGTGCGTGTGTCGTGAAATGCGAAGCCATCACGCCTCCATGGAATCGGTGCAAAGGATCACGGACCGGTCTTCAGGAAGCTGTAGACCGGCCGGCCGAAAACGAATGCCGTGGCCCAGCCGGTCACCAGGCCGGGCAGCAGCGTGAGGACGAACAGGATTGCGTCCGGCGCATCGCTGGCCGC
>JBFFZF010000309.1:0-3617 GCA_041568755.1 Longimicrobiales bacterium
ATCCGGCACACCATGGTAACGCCGCACCGGGCGTCGCGTCCACACGGCGACGCGACCGCGCCGGCCCGCACGGGTGCGCCGGGGCGCACTCAACGTTGCCAGGTGAAACGCAACGACTGCCAGCGCGACAACGGGCTCTCGCCGGTCGTGCGGTGCCGCTTCAGCGCCTCGATCGCCGTCAGCCGCCGGTCCGGTGCTGAGGGGTCGCGGAACAGGTAAGGCAGACCGCCGCGCCGCTCCTCCGCCGCGTAGGTCGCGACATCCTCCGCGAGATCCGGCCTCGTCATGTCGAACGGCACGAGGTCCGTGCTCGCCAGCACGCCGTCGAAACGGAACCCGGGCGCCTCCGTCTCGAGCGCGCGCACGCGCTCCGGTCCGTACTGCTCCGACACGCTCAGGAAGACGACGCCGCCCGGCACCAGCCAGCGTCCGGCGCCCCGCATCACGACGCGACGGAACTCGAATCCATCGCCGTGCGGACTCGACGATGGCGGATTCGCGAGCAGAAACCCGACGCGGCCCGCCAGCCGCTCGAGCGCCTCGCGCCCGGCGGCTTCGTACGGCGCGTATGCGTCCGCGCGCACGAACGCGACGCGGTCCGCCACACCGTTCGCCCGCGCGTTCTCCGCCGCTGCGGCCACGTTCGCCTCGACCAGCTCGAGACCAAGCACGTGCGTGACCGCCGGAACCCGCGCCGCCGCGATCGCCAGGCAGCCGATGCCGCTGCCCCAGTCCAGGCCCTGGCCGCGCAGCAGATCCGCGTGCTCCGCGATCGCACGCAAGGCGATGAACGTGGCCGGCGTGGGCGCGAACGTGCCCGGCGGGTGCGCCAGCGACAGCGGCCCCAGCGCACCCAGCACGTCCGTCCCGACCGTCGTCTTCATCCCTGCTCTTCCGCCGGGCCCGCGGGCGCGCTGCCCGTCTCGCGCAGCACCGTCAGGTACGCGCGCCACGGACCGACCGGCGCCTCGAACTGCTTCGCCAGGACACGCGCGATCTGCCGCACGTGCGTCAGATCGTGCACGACCCACGTCGCGAACAGCTGACCGGCCGTCACCGGCCCGAACTCGGGGTGCCGGCCTCGTCGCGCCAGCACGCCCGCGTTCTCGAACACGGGTGCCCACACCGCCAGACTGCCCGGACGCAACAATACGAACTCCTCCAGCACGCCCTCGATCGAGACTTCGTCCAGCCACGCGCGCTGCGCGAAGCGGTCGAACGGCGGGAACACGCGCGCTTCCCCATGCTCCAGAATGATGCGCAGGCGCGGCACCCACAGATCGCGCTCCGCCTGCAGCAGGTGCGCGACGATCTCACGCGGCGAGAACGTCCCCGGCCCCTCGCGCGCGTCCAGCAGCCGCGGCGGCAGGTCCGTCACCCAGCCCCGCAGCAGCGCCGGCGTGCGCTCCAGCAGCGCCCGCCCTTCCCCGATCCATGGCTCCATCGTCGACCCCTCCACTCGCGGATCCGTGCCCACGATGCGCGCCAGCCAGCCCCCGGACCAGCCCGGCGTCGGTGCCGGGCCGGCCGGGCCTTCCCCTTGACATTCTATGCCATGCGCCGCTTATTGGCATAGAACGACAAGGGGAACCACCGCGACCCCGACCGCATTTTCCGCTGACAGGACGACCGCATGGCGCCGAAAGAGCTGGGGCTCATCCAGGGGACACTCGATTTCCTCGTGCTCAAGACGCTGAGCGTCGGCGCGAAGCACGGCTTCGAGATCGCGCGCTGGATTCAGCAGGCAACGGAAGACGTGCTGCGCGTCGAGGAGGGCACGCTGTATCCCGCGCTGCACCGTCTGGCGCGCAAGGGACTCATCGCGGGCGAGTGGGGCGTCTCGGACCGGGGCCGGCGCGCGAAGTTCTACCGCCTGACGTCAGCAGGCCGGCGGACACTGAAGCGGGAGTCGAGGGACTGGTCGCGTTTCGTCGCGGCGGTGGACCGTGTCGTGGAGGCGGCGGAGTCCTGATGCGCGCCTACGGACGGGGCACGCGAGCCGACGTGGAGGAGGAGCTGCGTCTGCACGTCGATCGCCTGATCGAGGAGAACATCGCACGCGGCATGGCCGAGGACGACGCGCGCGCCGATGCGCTGCGCCGGTTCGGCGATGTCGAACGGATCCGGGAGGCGTGTCTGGTGGAAGACGAACGGGCGGAAAGGCAGCGCGATCGACGGCGCCGCGGGCGCGGGCTGATGAACGATCTCCGCTACGGGCTGCGCGCGCTGCGCCGCAGTCCCGCGTACGCGGTCGTGATCGTGGCCACACTGACGTTCGCGATCGGTGCGAACGCCATCGTCTTCAGTGCGCTGAGTCCGTATTTCCTGCGGCCACTGCCCTTCGCGGATGCGGACCGGCTGCAGCACCTGTTCACTGTGGATGTCGAACAGGGCTGGGACAAGGGACGGTTCTCCCTGCCGCAGTACGTCGATCTCCGTGAACGGACGCGCGGCTACAGCGGGCTGGCCGCCTACGACTACACGATGGCGAACCTGTCCGGCGAGGAAGCTGCGGAGCAGATCCAGCTGGGGCGCATGACGGCGGGTGCGTTCGACGTGCTGGGCACGCCGGCACTGCTGGGCCGCACGTTCGCGGCCGGCGAGGACGGGCCGGGCGGCGCGGATGTGATCGTGCTGGGCTGGGGTCTCTGGCAGCGCCGCTACGCCGGGGACCCGTCCATCGTGGGCCGTTCCATCCGTGTGGACGGCGTCCCGTTCACGGTCATCGGCGTGATGCCGCGCGACTTCAATTTCCCGTTCGGCGGGGTGAAGGCGTGGACGCCGATGCGGGGGGATCCGGCCACGGAGTCGAGGGCGCGGACCCAGTACCTCCTGTTCGGGCGGCTGGCTCCGGACTGGACGCGCGCGCGCGCGCAGGAGGATCTGCGCGGCGTGTGGAGCACACTCGTCGCCGAACACCCGGAGGAGGACGGGCGGCTGCCCGCCGTGCACACGCTGGACATGCGGCCGGCGCTCAACTTCGCGTGGGACATCCTGCGCATCGCGTTCATCGCACTGACCGGCGCGGTCGCGCTGGTGCTGCTGATTGCGTGCGCGAACATCACGGGTCTGGGTCTGGCGCGCGCGTTGACGCGACGCCAGGAAGTCGCGGTGCGCACGGCCTTGGGCGCGCCGCGGCGTCGCCTGATCCGTCAGTTCCTGGTCGAGAGCGGACTGCTGGCCGTCATGGGTGGCGCCGGCGGGCTCCTCATGGCCTGGGGGGTGATGCGCGTGGCCGGACCCGTGTTCCCGGAGGATCTGTACGCGATCGGCGAGTTCGGTCTCGACGGCGGCGTGCTGCTGTTCACGCTGCTTGTGACGGGTGCGGCGGCGCTGCTCATCGGCACGGCGCCGGCGCTGACGGCCACGGCGGTCGCGCCGGGCTCGGCCCTGCGCGAAGGCGGGCGGAGCGGCACGGCAGGCCGCCGGGCCGGTCGCGCGCGCGCGCTCCTCGTCATGGCGGAGATGGCACTGGGCCTGGTCCTGGTCGTGGCGGCCGGGCTGCTGGCACGCTCGCTGGGCGAGTTGACGGACGTGCCGCTGGGCTTCGAGGCGGACGGCATCCTGACGATCGAACTGACGGCGCCGTCCGGCGCGTACCCGGACCCCGCGGCGGA
>JBFFZF010000310.1:0-3501 GCA_041568755.1 Longimicrobiales bacterium
AGCGCGGCCCGGATCACGTCCGCCGTCGGACTCACCGCGCCCGCGACCGCGCCATCCGCCTCGCCTCGCGCGACCAGCATCGCAGCGAACATCAGCGGGTCGGTCGCCAGTTGTTCACGCGCCGCGTCACGGGTGAGCCCGCGGTGCGCGCGCCGCCCGGCCAGCGCGTCAGCCAGCGCATCGAGCCGGGCATCGCCCTCCGGTTCGATGATCTCGACGGGCGCGTCGCGCAGGCCGGCGTGCGCCAGGCCGCGTTGCACGACCTGGGCCCTGCCCACGACCGTGGCACGCACGATGCCCTCGGCCACGAGTTCCGCAACAGCTTCCAGCGTGCGCGCATCCTCGCCTTCCGCGAAGACGATGCGCCGGCCGGCCGCCCGGGCCCGCTCGCGCAGCGCCGCCAGGAACGTGCTCACGTCTGTCGCGGGAACTTGCGGTCCAGAGCCTCCAGCACGACGGGCGGGACCAGCCCGCTCACATCGCCGCCCAGCGACGCGATCTCGCGCACCAGCGACGCGGACAGAAAGGTGTAGCGTGCACTCGGCGCGAGGAATACCGTATCGAGTTCGTTCCACAGCTGTCGGTTCATCAGGGCCATCTGGAACTCGTACTCGAAGTCCGAGATGGCGCGCAGCCCGCGGATGATGAGCCGCGTGTCCTGTTCACGGGCGAAGTCGACGAGCAGCCCGTCGAAGTCCGTCGCCGTGACGCGCGGCTCGTCCGCGAACACCGCGCGGATCAGGTCCAGGCGTTCCTGAATGTTGAACACGCCGCTCTTGGGCTGCGTGCGCCGGTGCGCCACGGCGACGACGACCCGGTCGAAGCAGCGCAGGGCACGCCGAACGATGTCCTCGTGGCCGCGCGTGATGGGGTCGAACGATCCGGGATAGACGGCGAACCTGGTCATGTCGGTCATGCGGGCACCGGGATGGAGGTGATAGCCGTGTCACCGTAACGGCGGGTGCGGGCGCCGGATATGGCCGGCAGCACCTCGTCCGCGCCGTGTTCGACCCATAGCGCGAGGGCGAAGCGCCGTCGCGCGAACAGCTCGACCAGCTGGGCGGCGAAACCCTGTCCGTAGGGCGGGTCCGCGAGCGCGATGTCGAACGCGTCCACGTCCAGCTCTTCCGCGAAGGCGATCGCGTCCCGCTTGACGAGCGTGCACCGGGCCTCGGCACGCAGTGCACGCGCGTTGGCGCGCAGCACGTCCATGGTGCGGCCGGACCGTTCGACGAACGTGACGTGACCGGCGCCACGCGACAGTGCCTCCAGACCGAGGGCGCCGGAGCCGGCGAACAGATCGACCACGCGGCTGCCCGGAAGCTGGAAGTGCAGTGCGCTCATCCAGGCTTCACGCACACGATCGCTTGTCGGCCGCGTCGCGTACCCCGGCGGCGCCTCGATCCGCCGGCCTCGCCACTCCCCCGCGATGATGCGCAAGGATGCACCGTTCAGGTGGCCGGCACCAGATCGACGAGTCTGGCCTGCAGCCGGCGCCGGTCGTTCCACTCGTCCACGACCAGGTGGAACGCGACATCGAACCGGTCCTCGGCCGCGGCGCCCTGCACGCGATCCGCCATCGAGAAGCCGATCGCATCGATCGTTCCGGTCCCATCGGCCAGCAGCAGCTTCGCGTGCCCGTCACCGACCGTGCGCGGCGGACGACCCAGGCGCACGCCGCGCGCCACGAAGACGGGCGATGGGTTGCCCATGCCGAACGGTCCGAAATGACGCAGCAGCTCCGCCGCTTCCATCGACGCCTCGCCCAGTTCGATCGTGACGTCGATCGGCACTCGGGCCCACAGGTCATCGGGCTCCAGGACCGTGTGCGCGTGCGCATTCAACGCCTCACGGAACGCGTCGATGCGCTCGATGCGGACGTCCAGCCCCGCAGCCTGGCGGTGGCCGCCGAACCGTTCGAGCAGATCGCCACACGAGCGGATCGCCTCGTACAGGTGGAATCCCTGGATCGACCGAGCGCTGCCGCGCGCGCGCCCCGCGGCGGTGTCGATGGACAACAGCACGGTAGGCCGGTGCAGCCGTTCGACGACACGGGAAGCGACGATCCCGATCACGCCCGGATGCCAGTCGGGCGAGCCCAGCACCAGCGCCCAGTCACGGTCCGGATCGTATTGGCCCTCGAGCATGTGCAGGGCCTCGCGCAGCGTCTGCCGGTCGACGTCCTTGCGCACGCGGTTCTCTTCTTCCAGCACGCGTGCCAGGGCAGCGGCGCGGCTCTCGTCGTCGGTGAGCAGCAGTTCCACGCCGCGCATGGCATCGCCCATGCGCCCGACCGCGTTGATGCGCGGCGCGAGCCCGTGACTGATCTGCCCGCCTCCGATCGGCTTCGAGGCATCGATGCGCGACTCCGCCATGAGCGCGCGCAGCCCGGGATTCCTCGTCTCGCGGAGCAATCGCAGCCCGTAGCGTGTGATGATGCGGTTCTCGCCCTTGAGCGATGCCAGGTCCGCGATCGTCGCGACGGCGACCAGATCCAGGTAGTACCACAGCGTCTTCGGGTCCACGCCGCGTGCCGACGCCAGCGCCTGGCAGACCTTGAACGCCACGCCCGCGCCGGCCAGCGTCCGGTCGGGGTACGCGCAATCGGCGCGGTTCGGGTTGACCACGGCCACGGCCTCCGGCAGCGTCGCACCCGGCGTGTGGTGGTCCGTGACGATCACATCGATGCCGGCCTCGCGCGCACTGCGGATCGCGTCGTGCGCGGTCGTTCCGCAGTCGGCAGTGACAATCAGCGTCGCACCGGCTGCAGTGGCCGCGCGCACGCCCGCGGCGGACAGGTCGTAGCCGTCGCGCAGCCGGTGTGGTGTGAACGGCTGCACCTGTGCGCCGAACGAGCGCAACACGCGCGTGAGCAGCGTCGCACCGCAGATGCCGTCCACATCGTAGTCGCCGTGCGCGAGGATCATCTCGCCTCGCCGGATCGCCAGGTCGAGCCGCTCGACGGCCTGATCGATGCCGGCGAGCGATGCCGGGTCGTGCAGCTGATCGAGGCGGGGTTTGAGCCAGGCGCGTGCGTCTTCTGCCGACGCATGTCCGCGCACGACGAGCACGCGGCACAGCGCTTCGGGGAGGTGCAGCGCCTCGCGCAGGGCATCAGTCGCGCCGGGATCCGGTTCGCCCCGCTCGACCCACCGGCGCGGCGGCGCGGGCAGGTCCGGCAGCGTGTCGCTCCCGCCTTTGCCGTCATCGGCTGCGGGCTGCGCCACGGCCGTCTCACCGCTCACGTGACCGCGTCCCCGCGCGTCACGCAATGTACAGGATGACGCCGCAGTTCTCGCACCGGCTGAGCTTCGCGCCGCTGCGCACTTCGGCCTGCTCCTGCAGCGGCAGGGTGTGGAAGCAGTGTCCGCACGCACCCTCCGGCGTCATGGCGGCGAGCACGGTGCTGGCACGACCCGCGCGCACGCGCTCGTACAACCGGAGTGCGGCGGCATCGAGCCGGATCGCCGCATTGTTCCTTCGGTCCTGCAGGATGGCCAG
>JBFFZF010000311.1:0-3490 GCA_041568755.1 Longimicrobiales bacterium
GACACGATTTCTCCGCTCAGTACGTGGCGGGACTGCTGAGCGGCGCCGGGTATCAGGTCACGATGCAGCCGGTCCAGCTCACGAATGTGTTCATCCGTCTGGGCCCGTCCGCGCTCGAGCAGATCAGCCCTCTCCCGACGACGTACGTGGAAGACGTCGACTACAACCTTTTCAGTTACACCGAGGACGGCGATGTCGCGGCCGCGGTCACGGCGGTCGATTTCAACTTCGATCCTGCCGTGTCGTCGACGAGCGGCTGCGAGGCGGCCGACTTCGCCGGGTTCACACCCGGTCACATCGCGCTGATGCAGCGGGGGTCGTGTTTCTTCCGCGTGAAGGCGGAGAACGCCGCGGCAGCCGGCGCGGTCGGCGCGATCATCGCCAACAGCCTCCCGGGACTCGTCTCGGGGACCCTGACGTCCGACTACGCGGGCGGCATCCCCGCCGTGAGCACGACCTCCGACCGGGGCTTCGAGTTGTACAGCACGCCGGGTCTGGTCATGCGCATCATGGTCGACTCGAAGCGCGGGAACTTCACGACGCACAACGTCATCGCGGAGTCGAAGACTGGCGATGCGGGCAACGTCGCCCTGTTCGGTGCGCACCTCGACTCGAATGACCGTGGTCCGGGCATCAACGACAACGGCTCCGGCGCAGCGGCTCTGCTCGAGGTCGCGCTGCAGATGGCCAATGTCAGGACGCCAAACCGCGTGCGCTTCGCGTTCTGGTCGGGGTCGGAGTTCGGCGTCGCGGGCTCCACCGGCTATCTGGCCGGCCTGACCGCGGCGCAGCAGGCAGCGATCGCGCTGTACATCGACGCGCACATGCTGGGTTCCCCCAACTTCGCGCGCTTCGTGATGGACGGGGACGGGTCCACGTCCGGCCCGGCGGGGCCGCCCGGCTCCGGCGCCATCGAGGACTTCTTCACGAGCTACTACACGCAGCAGGGCCTGCCATCCGAGCCGATGAGCCTGGCGACCTTCGCGGACCATATCGTATTCGCGAACGCGGGCATTCCGGTCGGCGCAATCTTCGCCGGCTCGTTCGGAATCAAGTCGCCGGCACAGGTTGCGCTGTACGGCGGCGTCGCCGGCGAGGCGTTCGACCCGTGCTACCACCTGGCGTGCGACACGTATGCCAACGCGAGCCTCGTGGCACTCGATCAGAACAGCGATGCGCTGGCCGCCGCCGTGCTGACGTTCGGCATGAACACGCAGGGCGTGAACGGCAAGAAGGGCCGGGGCGCCTTCAAGCCGAAGAACGTGTTCTCGGCGCCTCCGTCAGCCCTGCTGGTGCGCTGATCCGGTTGCACGGGGACCTGCCCGGCGCCGCGCTCCGGCGCGGTGTCCGGGCGGGTTCCGGCGGCGGGGCCACGGCGGACAGGCATACGGCCCCGCCGTTCACGCCGAAACGAGTGGAGTCCGAACCCGTCGGGCAGGGTCTAGCGGTAGTCCGGGTTGGGGTGGTCGAACCGGCAGCCCGCGTCCCACTCGCTCCGCTGGTTGCCGTGTGCGGGGATGCCGCCTGCGGATTTCAGCAGGCGGGCCATGTGCATCAGGTTCCACGTCATGAAGGTCGTGTTGCGCTGCGTGAAGTCGTTCTCCGGGCCGCCTGATCCCTCGTCCGCGTAGGACGGCCCCGGCCCGGCCTCGCCGATCCACCCCGCATCGGCCTGCGGCGGGATCGTGTAGCCCAGGTGCTGGATGGCGTACAGGATGGACATGGCGCAGTGCTTCACGCCGTCCTCGTTGCCCGTGATGAGGCAGCCGCCTGCCCGACCGTAGTAGATGTACTGGCCGTGCTCGTTCAGCTTGCCGGATTCACCGTACAGGCGTTCGATCACGCGCCGGCAGACCGAACTCTCCTCACCCAGCCAGATGGGCGTGCCGATCACGAGGATATCCGCGGCCATGACCTTGTCACGGACCTGCGGCCAGTCGTCGCGCGGGAACCCGTGTTCCGTCATGTCCGGGTACACGCCGGGCGGCAGGACGTAGTCGACCGGCCGGAGCACTTCGGTGGTGATGGCGTTCGCGTCCATGATCGCGCGTGACACTCCGATCAGCGCCTCGGTGTGAGACAGCGTGCCGGTCGGCTTGAGTGTGCAGTTCAGGAAGAGGGCGGAGAGCCCGGTGAAGTCGAAGTCGTGGTTCTCGCACAGCGCCGTCTGTCGATCGTTCAGCGTCATCGTCCTGCCTTTCCCGGCCGCAGCAAACGGCCCGTCAGGGGTTCGAGAAGCCCGCCTCCTCCGCCGCCTCGACCTCGCGCGCGCGGGCTTCCGTCTCGCGATCGAGGACCACACGCAGGGCGGCGATGAGCGCAGGCCGGTCCGTGTGCTCGCGGCCGTACTCGAGATTGAACCGGTAGTCGAAGTCCGGCGGGTTGCGGCCCTGCGTGTGCTGCAGGATCGTCTCCAGCTTGTCCAGCGCCTTGGCCAGCCGTGCCTCGGGCGTCGCGGCCGCCTCGTACTCCTCCCAGAGTTCCGCGACCATGGCGCGCAAGCGCTCCGGCAGGGGTGCCAGCAGCGTCAGCAGGTCCAGCCGCTCCGCCTCGCCCTTGCCGGTCGCAGCGCCTGCTGCTGCGCGCCGGGCCTGCTCCGGCGCCGGGACGTCGCCACCGATCGCCTCGCCCAGATCGTGGACAATGCAGATGCGGACGACCCGGGCCATGTCGACGTCGGGAAATTCGGGCGCCAGCAGCGCGGCCATCAGGCACACGCGCCAGGTGTGTTCGGCCACGCTCTCGGCCCGGCCCGAGGACGTGTACGCGCTGCGCGTCTCGACTTTCAGTCGTTCCGTCGCGCGCAGGAAGGCCAGGACCCCGGCGATCTCTCGATCGTTCATCGCAGCGCCATCCTGCTGCGCGTCATCACTGGTTGCCGTTGTCCATGTCGGTGACGATCAGCCAGCGGCCGGCGGGGCCTCTGCGCAGCGTCAGGCTGAACTTGCCGATGTCGGGCTGCCCTGCCGCGCGGGCGTAGCCGCCGATGATCCAGCCGGTGTCGCCCTCGGCGGCCCAGGCGAACGCGCGCAGGGACAGGGGCCCGCCGCGACCCGTGTAGTAGGCGAGAATGGCGTCGGCCCCGCGCGCCGGCGGCCGGCCCGGCGCCATGACGAAGCCGTCCGGCGCGAACAGCGCCGTGAGTGCCGCGGCATCGCGGGCCTGCCACGCGATCTCGTAGTCGCGGAGGACACGATCCAGTTCGGGTGGCAGCGTCACGGCCGGCAACACGGCCGCCGCCTGCTGGGCGGGCACCGGCCCGGCGAAGCAGCCGAGCGCGCAGCATACGAGTGCGAGTCTTGTCATGCGGTCAGCTCCTTGCTGCCGGCCGGTCCGTTCGGGCGTGCGGGCCGTGCCCGGCCGCGGCGAACACGCGGCGGCGGACGGGACACGGGCCGTGCCGGAAACTCCCCGCGCCCGGCGCCTGGCGTGGATCAGCTGCGCATGTGCCCGATGCCGACGGTGCCGGCCGCCCATGCGCGGCCGGCAC
>JBFFZF010000312.1:0-3428 GCA_041568755.1 Longimicrobiales bacterium
CTGTACGAGATGCTGGCGGGCGAGCCGCCGCACACGGGCCCGACGGCGCAGTCGATCCTCTCGAAGATCCTGACCGAGGCGCCGCGGCCAGTCACGGAACTGAGGCGCAGTGTGCCGGCGCATGTCGAGGCTGCGGTACACGCAGCGCTCGAGAAACTGCCGGCGGACCGGTTCGCGGACGCGAAGACGTTCGCAGCGGCGCTGTCGAACCGGGCGTTCCGTCACGGTCCGGGGACGGGTACGGGTGGACGGTTGCACGCGCGTCCGTGGACCCGCGACCCGCGGTCGTGGGCGGCGCTGGCGGCGGTGCTGGTGTTCGCGGTCCTCTTCGCAACCAGCGCGAGACCGCGGTCCGCTGGGACCGGCGGCACGTCGGGCGTCGTCCGGACGGTTGTCGGTGAGGCACGTTTCTCGACCAACGCGGTCTCCGTGACCATCTCGCCGGACGGACGAACGATCGTGTTCCTTGGCGGCGAAGGCCACGAGCCGATCCTCGTGCGCCGGCGGCTGGATGAGTTGCGCGCCGAGCCGATCGCGGGGACGGAAGGCGCGAAGATGCCGTTCGTCTCGCCCGATGGCGAGTGGCTCGGCTTCGTCCGGAACTGGGGGATCGAGCGCGTGCCACTGTCCGGCGGCAGCGTCGTCCCGGTCACGGAAGACGTGGGCGGCTTCGTGGGCTTTGGCGCCGGCGTCAGCTGGGGCGCCGACGGGATCTACTACTACGACATGACGTCCTCCAGGATTTCCCGGATCCCTTCCGTCGGCGGGGCAGTCACGCCGGTCGCGGGCGACGCGGCGCTGCTCGAGCAGCTCGTGTGGTGGAGCCACCTGCCGGACGGCCGCGTCCTCGTCTCGCGAGGGGGGGTCCCGTCCCGCATCGGCGTCCTCGATGCGGAGGCAGGCGATGTCAGCCTGGACTCGACGACCGTGGCCTTTGCTCCGCACTTCGTCGCACCGGACGCGCTCGTGTTCGGCCGACTCGACGGCACACTGCTCGCGGCACGCTTCGACCCGGACCGCGCCGCGATCACCGGGCCCGCAGTGCCGATCGCCACCGAAGTCGAGGTCGCGAACTGGACCCCGCAATTCGATGTCTCGGCGACAGGCCACATCGTCTACGTCCTGGACGAACCCGACGAACTGGTCATCGATGACCTGAACGGCAACATCGAACCGTTCACCTCGGAGCGCAGGAACTTCCACAACTGGGCCAGCCTGTCACCCGATGGCGCCCATGTGGCCGTCACGACCTGGGACGGGCCCGGAGAGCAACTGCGTGTCTACGATGCGGACGGCCGCGGCCGGAACCTCACCCAGGGGCAACACATCCTCAATCCGATCTGGAGTCCTGACGGCGGCACGCTGACGTACGGCTGGTGGGATCACGGCCTCGCCAGGGTGGCAGCCGGTGGTGGGGAGCCCGAGGTTCTGATCGAGGAAGCCGGAGCGTGGCAGCCCGCCGCATGGGACAACAGCGGTCGGTACCTCGCGCACATGAGCCTGCACGTCTATGAGCCGATGCTGTTCGACGTCGAGTCCGGTACGTCGGCCCCGTTCAGCCCCGGCACGAACGGCGTGGGCCTCGCCGATTACTCGCCCGATGGCTCGCTCATCGCGTTCCAGTCCCGGCACCTCGAACGCTATCAGATCTGGCTCCAGCGCGTGCGCGAAGGCGTGCCTGCCGGGTCGAGGGTCCGCGTCTCGCTGGCTGGAGGCATCGCACCGCGCTGGGGCCCGGACGGCATGCTCTACTACATCCGCTGGCGCGAGACGGAATGGCCCATCGCCCACCTCGTCCGCGTCGAAGTCACGCGCACGCCCGACTTGCGCGTCGGGCGCGAGGAAATCGTCGCCGACTGGTCCGGCGATGGCGTCGACTCGGCGTACCGCTTCGACTTCCGCCCCGACGGGAAGGTCGTGCGGATCCGCACGTCACCTCGCCGGGAGCTGATCCTGCTCCAGAACTGGCGGACACTGCTCGAGATCGGACCGGGACGCGGTCCCTGACCAGGCCGGCCTGCGTCCACCTCCGCAGCGGCCACGCCTCAGCTCCTGACTCTGTTCCGTGGCGGGGTTGACATACTCCCATACAAGCGATATGGTTTCCCATATGAGGACCAAGACGACGCTCAGCATCGACGAGACCGTCATGGAGCGCCTGCGCCGCGAGGCGGCCCGGACCGGGCGCACGATGTCGGAGCTGGTCGAGACGGCGCTGCGACGGCTGCTGCAGTCGCGGCCGGCGCCGGTCGAGCTGCAGGCGCTGCCGAGCTTCGACAGTGGCGGGGCGCTGGTCGACGTCGCGGACCGCGATGCCCTCTATCAGGCGATGGAGGGCCGCTGAGTGTTCGTCGTCGACACGAACGTCCTCGTGTATGCCGCGGACGAGCGCGCACCCGAGCACGAGCGCTGCCGCGCTCTGCTGGACGACTGGCGACGACGCAGCGGCGCCTGGTACCTCAGCTGGGGCATCTGCTACGAGTTCCTGCGCGTCGTAACGCACCCACGGGTCTTCCGCCGGCCCTGGACGGCGGACGGCGCCTTGCGGTTTCTCGAGGCCCTGATGACGTCGCCGGGTCTCGGCATGCTGGTCCCGGCGGAACGGCACGGACGTGTGCTGGCCGAAGTCATCGAAGAGCTGCCGCACCTGTCCGGCAACCTGATGCACGATGCGCGAACGGCCGTGTTGATGCGCGAGCACGGGATCCGGCGGATCTGCACCCGCGACACGGATTTTCATCGCTTTCCCTTCCTCGAGCCGATCGACCCGCTGACGGCCGGACCCTGACTTTCTTGCATCGACGCTCCATTTTTCCAACTTGATCAGAACGACGAGGCCAGCCGTTACTGTTTGATGGACCGGGCCCGAGGGGCCATGGATGGCGCGTCGGTTCCTGCACGGGAGCGAGCATGAGCGCCATCGCTTCTCGGCTGTCCACTGCACTCTCGGACCGCTACACGATCGAGCGCGAGCTGGGCGCCGGCGGCATGGCCACCGTCTACCTCGCCCACGATGTCCGCCACGATCGACACGTCGCGCTGAAGGTCCTCAAGCCCGAGCTGGCCGCCGTCGTCGGCGCCGACCGGTTCCTGGCCGAGATCCGCACGACCGCGAACCTGCAGCACCCGCACATCCTGCCGCTCTTCGATTCCGGCGAGGCGGATGGGTTCCTGTACTTCGTGATGCCGTACGTCGAAGGCGAGTCGCTGCGCCAGAGACTGGACCGCGAGAAGCAGCTGCCGGTCGATGAAGCGATCCGGATCGCGACCGAGGTCGCGGACGCGCTCGAGCACGCGCACGCGAAGGGCGTGATCCACCGGGACATCAAGCCGGCGAACATCCTGCTGCGCGACGGGCACGTGCAGGTCGCGGACTTCGGCATCGCGCTGGCGGTGCAGCAGGCGGGTGGGGCGAGGTTGACGGAAAC
>JBFFZF010000313.1:0-3410 GCA_041568755.1 Longimicrobiales bacterium
GTCGTCGGGCTCTCGTCGACGATCTTCAGGAAGTCGTCCGGGTCGTGACGCCGGCCGGCGATCGTGCGGCGTCTCCCGCAGTTGCGCAGGCGCTACGGCACCATCGAGCCAGCTACCCTGCCCTGCGGATCTTTCGTCTCCGCCGCCTTGCCGGATCGACGGGGCGCCGCCATTTCTTCCCGCGGTTCCGGTCCGCCCGGCCCCCTGGCCGGTGCGGTGCCGTGCGCACCATCAACGTGCCGAGGCCTTCATGCGATCCGCCCGCGTCGTGATTCGTCGCCCGGAGTCCTGCCTGCTCGCCGTGACCCTCGTCGCGCTGATGGCCTGGCCCGCGGCCGCGCAGACGAACACACAGGCCACGCGGGCGAGCGCGCCGGCCGCGAAGAAGGCGCTGACCGTCGACGACTACGCGCGCTGGCGGGGCATCGAAGACCAGCGCATCTCCGGCGATGGACGGTGGGTCGCGTATACGCTGCGCTACGCCAACGTGCTGCCCATCGACGCGCAGCCGGTGCTGCGCATACGCGAGGTCGACACCGGCCGCGACATCGAGGTCGCGAACGCGCACAGCCCCGAGTTCTCGGCGGACTCGCGCTGGATTGTCTACCAGGTCGATTCCGTGCGCGCGCGCGGCGGGCGTGGCGGCCGCGGCGGCGCGCCGGCGGATACCGGCGCTGCGAATCCCGCGACGGGGACGCGGCCGGATTCGGCAGCCCGCGCGGCCACGACGCCGCCCAGGGCCGAGCTGCGCGAGCTGGCGAGCGGGCAGACGCGTTCGTGGGAGCGCATGCAGGCCGCCGGCTTCAACACGCGCTCGACGCACCTGCTGCTGCGCAGCCGGCCCGCGGGCGGCGGCGGTCGGGGCGGGCGCGGCGGTGGCGGCGGCACGACGGGAGGCGCCAGCAGCACGAGCGCGCCGCGCGGGTCGGACGCGCTGCTGCACGAGCTGGCCACGGGCTCGAGCCTGCTGCTGGGCAGCGTCGGCGACATTGCGTTCAACCGGCAGGGCGACCTGCTGGCGTACACAGTCGACGCAGCGACGAAGAACGGGAACGGCCTGCTGGTCATGAACCTGACCGGCGCGCGCACGACGGTGCTCGACAACGACACGCTGACGTACGCCCGTCTCGCGTGGAGCGATGACGGCGAGGGGCTGGCGGTGCTGAAGGGCAAGGAGGTCGAGAAGAAGCGCGAGCGCGAGAACGTGCTCATCGCGTTCACGACGCTGCGCGCGTCGCTCGGCAGCGCGGAGCGGGCACCTGCGCGGCTCGATCCCGCAAGCGTCGAGACGTTCCCGGCCGGCTTCGTCGTGAGCGAGCGCGCGACGGTCTCGTGGAGCGAGGACGGGCGGCGCGTGTTCTTCGGCATCATCCCGCAGACCGAGGCGCCAGACACAGCCCGGCGCCGCAGCACGGACTCGATCCCCCACGTCGACATCTGGCGCACGCAGGACGAGCGCATCCAGTCGCTCCAGATGCGACGTGCCGACGTGGACCGCAACTTCACGTTCCTGCAGGCGTTCGACGTCGCCGCACGCCGCTTCATCCCGCTGGCCGACTCGACGCTGCGCGACATCGAGCTGTCGCCCGATGGCCGCTGGGCCGTGGGCCGCGACGCGCGCGCGTACGTCTCGGACTGGGAGCGCCCCAGGGCGGACTACTATCGTGTGAACACAACGACCGGCGAACGCGCGCCGATCGTGACCGGCCAGCTCACGGGCGCGTACACGCCCGGCATGTCACCCGGCGGGCGGCACTATCTGCTGTGGCGCGACAGCACCTTCCACGCGTATGACCTCGACGCCGGCGCCACGAAGACGCTCGCCGGCCTGCCGGGCGGCAGTTTCGCGAACCTGGAGTGGGACTACGCCGGCGAGCGGCCGCCGTACGGAGTCGCGGGCTGGAGCAGCGATGGCCGCGGTGTGATCGTGAACCACCGCTACGACCTGTGGCTGCTGCCGCTCGACGGCGGTCCCGCGCGCGATCTGACGAACGGCGCCGGTTCCCGCGATGAGATGCGATTCCGCTACGTCCGCACGATGCCCATCGACTCCGCCGCGCCGCGGCGCACGCGCACCGGCGATGAGATCGACCTGTCGAAGGCCGTCACGCTCACGGCGTACGGCGAGTACACGAAGAAGGCCGGCTTCTGGCGGCTCGCCGGCGGGCAGTTGCGCGAGATTGTCTTCGACGACGCCAGCTTCAGTACGCCGGTCCGCGCCGACCGCGCCGAGCGGTACCTCTTCACGCGGCAGACGTTCCAGGAGTTCCCGGATCTGCGCGTCGCCCGCGCCGACTGGCGCGACGCGCAGAAGATCTCGGACGCCAACCCGCAGCACGCAGAGTACACCTGGGGCCGGCGCGTGCTGTTCGACTACACGAACTCGACCGGCGTGCGGCTGCAGGGCGTGCTCACACTGCCGGACGACTACATCCAGAGCGAACGCAGGCCGATGCTCGTCAGCTTCTACGAGAAGAACTCGCAGAACCTCCACCGCTACACCTCGCCCTCTTTCCTGACCGGTATGGGCGGGCTGCCTGTCGAGGCGCTGAGCCGCGGCTACATCACGATGCTCGCGGACGTGCACTTCCATACCGGCTCCTCGCACAGCGACATGCTCGAGTCCGTCGAGGCCGCGACGCGCAAGGTCATCGAGATGGGTTACGCCGATCCCGCACGCATCGGCGTGCACGGGCACAGTTATGGGGGCGAGGGCGCGGCGTTCATCGGTGTGCGGTCGAAGATGTTCGCGGCCGTCGGCATGGGCGCAGGCGTGACAGACCTGTACACCGACTTCAGCCAGAACTGGGGCTGGTCCTACCAGGTCGACGGCGGCAGCGGCGCGAACGGCAGCAACTACTACATCCACGGCCAGGGCCGCTGGGGCTTCTCGCCGTGGGACGATCCGGAGCGTTACCGCTTCGAGTCCGCGATCACGCACGCGCCGGACGCATCGGCGCCGTTCCTGATCATGCACGGCACCGCCGACCCGACCGTCGCGTTCAACGAGGGCCTCAAGTTCTACAATGCGCTCCGCTACAACGGCAAGAACGCGATCCTGCTCGCGTACCCGGACGAAGGTCACGGGCTGCGCGGGCTGGCGAACCGTCGCGATCTGACGGTCCGGTACTTCGAGTTCTTCGACCACTACCTGCGCGGCAAGCCGGCGCCGGAATGGATGACGGAGGGGGTGCCGTACCTGGTCAAGGAGGCGACGCGGGGACGGTGAGCCGAGCGGGCTCGGCGAGGCGTGGGCGCAGAACTGCGCACGGGCATATTATCCGTCGTCTTTTGCGGTATCAGGACGTCAGGGGCGAGGTCAACAGGGCCGTTGAGCGAATCGCTGATGTCCTGACCCTCGTCGAAGCCGAACCGGATCGGTAGCGGTCCGCGCGGCTGTTTCAGCGTGA
>JBFFZF010000314.1:0-3395 GCA_041568755.1 Longimicrobiales bacterium
CGCCGCCGCCGACGAAGCCGAGGCCCTTTCGGCCTCACCCGCGCTCGTGCAGGCCTACCGGGCGGCCCTCGGCGTGGCGGCGCCCGGCTCTCTCTCCCCGTTGGCGGCCTTCCGCCAGCGCACGCGCCCTGACGCTTGGCTTCCCAGCGGGAAAGCTTGACCTTAGAATGGATGACAAGTCATACTCTCAAGACGCACTGGAAACGTAAAACCCCCAACACGGAGGATGCAAATGGGATACGCACCCCTGGAGCTCGAAGCCCGCGATGTCACTGGGCAGCACGCGGTCCGACTGCGGGCCGTCGCCGGGGACAGCACGATCGGCGAGCTCGTCGCGACGGCCGTGAGCCGGATGGGCCTGCCGCGGGTCGACGTGCAGGGCCGGCAGCTGGCCTTCGAGGCCCGGAACGAGGGGTCGGGCCAGCAACTCTTCACGAGCGAGATCGTCGGGGAGGTGCTGCAGACCGGCGATCGGATCCGGGTGTGGCCGGATATTTCGGCGGGCGGTGGCGGCGCGTGATGGTTCGCTGCCCCTACCGGTTCGGCGCGGAGATCCTGGCGCGGGAGGACGGCCGGCACATCGGGTCGGTCGACCTCCCGCCGATCGACTGGGGCTCGGCCCTTCAGTGGGCGCAGTGGCAGGGCGTGCGGTCCGACGATGGGCCGCCGCTGCTGCGCTGCGTCGAGGGGAGGGTCGAGCCGCGCTGGGATGCGGAAGCCGGCCAGCCGTTCGTGTCCTCGTTCACCGTGCGGACGGCCCGGCCGGGCGGCGAGGCGGCGATCCCGACGCGGTACGTGCGGGCGGCCGTCGAAGCGGCCGCGGCCGGACTGGTAACGGACGGCCGGCTGCGTGAAGGCGAGGCGTTCCTGTTCCGCCTCTTCGCGGTGCCGGACGATCGGCGCCGGCTGACGGGCGAGGTCCAGCCGGACGATTTCGAGATCATCGACGATGCGGTCCCGGTGCTGGCGGCGTCGCTCGCAGACGCTGCGGCCGGGTCCACGGAAACGGACGAGGCGCACGCCGATCCGGTTGACGTCCCGGTGCTCATCCCGGCGGCCGTCCTCGAAGCGTCGACGGCGGCGGCCGCGGCAGCGCCTTCGCTCGAGACGGGCGGCGTGCTGGTCGGTCACCTGTGCCGGGATCCGGAGACGCGCGCGTACTTCGTCGCGGTGACGGCCCGGCTCCCGGCGCACCACGTGATTGCGACGGCGGACCGCCTCACGTTCACCGCCGACACGTGGAGCGACGCGCACGCGACGCTGGCGCTGCGCGGGCGCGCCGAGATCCACGTGGGCTGGGTGCACTCGCACCCGTATCCGTGCGGGGCGTGCGCGCCCGAGGCGCAGGCCCGGTGCACGCGTTCCGCGGCGTTCCTCAGTCTCCACGACATCCATCTGCACCGCACGATCTTCGCGCGCGCCTTCGATGTCGCGCTGCTGGTCGCGGATCGCGGGCCGCGCGGCTTCGAGACCGCGCTGTACGGCTGGCGGCGCGGCCTGCTCGAGCGGCGCGCCTACCGGGTGACCGACGGCGCGATCGCCATCCCCGAATCCGCGAGGTGCTGAGATGCCGGCCACCCTGCTTACCGACAGTCAGATCCTGAGTGCGATCTCCGCGACCGGGGAGAGCGATCCGGGGCCGGACGCCAAGCTGCGCCTCATCGCGCAGCAACGCGCGCTTTCGTCGGACCCCGTGCGCCTGGATCGCGTGTTCATCGCGGCGCTCACGGAGTGGCGAAGCCGCTTCGAGGAGGTACGCGAGTCGCAGGAAGCGCTGCGCGCGATGATCGAGGAGCTGACCGCGCCGCCACTCAGAGAGGGCATGTTCTGCGGCCGGGCCGTCGTCGCAGGCGAGACGCTGGGCATCGTCGTATCGGAGCAGGCGCGGCGCTTCGTGCGTGCCGGACCGGACATCGCGCTGGAAGCGTTCCAGCCCGGTGACCGGGTCGTGCTCACGCAGTCGGGCAGCGCGATCGTGGCGCGCGGCACGGACGCGGGCCTGCGCGGCGCGGTGGGCACGATCGAGCGGCTGGCCGGCCGGCACCTCGTCGTACGGCAGCACGGCGAAGAGACGCTCGTGGGCCGTGCCGGCGCGCTGGCCGACGTCGAGTTGCGCGCCGGCGACCAGGTGTTGTGGGACGTGGCGAGCGGAATCGCGCTCGCGGTGATGCCGCCGGTCGAAGATGCGCGCTGGCTGCTCGAGGAGCTGCCCGACATCGAGCGCGGCCAGCTCGCCGGGCTGGGCGCCGCGCCCGATCGCATCATCGCGCGCTTCGTGATGCGCGTGCTGCACCCCGAACTGGCACGCGAGTACGGCATCGACGATGCGCGGTCCCTCCTGCTGCACGGTCCGCCGGGCTGCGGCAAGACGACGATGATGCGTGTGATCGCGGCCGAGCTGGGCCGCGCTTCCGGCACGCGCTGCAAGGTGGCCGTCGTGAACGGCGCAGACCTGGAGAGCCCGTGGGTTGGCGAGACGCAGGCCAACGTGCGCGCACTCTTCCGGCGGCTCGACGCGGCCGGCGATGCACCGTGCCTGCTTTTCATCGACGAAGTCGAGGCGATCGGCCGGACGCGCGGCAGTTTCGCCGGACACCACAGCGACAAGTTCCTGTCCACGTGGCTGGCGCAGCTCGACGGCGTGCGCGGCCGCCGCAACCTGGCGGTCGTCGTCGCGACGAATCGCAAGGACCTCGTCGATCCGGCGCTGCTGGAGCGCCTGTCTTCGATGGAGCTGTTCGTGCCGCGGCCCGACATGGCGGCCGCGCGCGAGATCTTCCGCGTCCACCTGCGGAACGAGTTCCCGGTGCACGACGACGGCGCCGGGGAGGCCGCAGCGCGGACGGCGCTCATCGATGTGGCGGTGCTCGGGCTGTACGCGCCGAACGCACCGGGCACCGAGGTCGCGCGCCTGCGCTTCCGCGACAACCGCGAACGCGTCGTCGCCGCGAGGGACCTGATGAGCGGCCGGCTCATCCAGCAGATCTGCCGGAACGCGCGGGACGCTGCGTTCGACCGGAACGCCGCGGGCGGCACGCGCGGCGTGCGCGTCGAGGACATGGAGGCGGCCGTGGGCGATGCGCTCGACCGGCTCGCCACCGTGCTCACCGTGCGCAACGCGCGCGATCACCTGGCCGATCTGCCGGACGACGTGGATGTCGTGTCCGTCGAACGGATCCGGCGGCGCGTGCGCCGGGACCGGCTGATCGTGCCCGCACTCGCCGCGGCACGGGCATGAGCACGCGGGGACGGAACGGCTCGCTGGTGCCGAAGATCATCGGCGCCGACTTCGAGCTGTCCAACTTCTTCCTGGGCGGCCCGGCGGACGCGAACGGCAGTGCAGACCTGGCTTCGGCGGTGCTGCTCGCCGGGATCGACGGCGTGCCTGCGCGCCG
>JBFFZF010000315.1:0-3372 GCA_041568755.1 Longimicrobiales bacterium
CGCCCCATGTCTCCCGCCGTCCCGCCTCCCTCCACCCCCGGTCGGCCGGCTCGTCCGGATCCGATTGCAGGAACCGGATCAGCTGCGCGTGGTACCGGTCCGGAATCTCGAACGCCGGCACATGGCCCACGCCGGGGAACAGCACGAGCTCCGCGTTCTGCAGCTGCATGGCCACGTTGCGTGCGAGCGCCGGGAAGTCGTTGACCAGGCCGTCCTGCTCGCCGCCGATGACGAGCGCCTTCGTCCTGATGTGCTGCCACTCGTAGACGACCGGGTCCTCGTACAGGATCGCCTGCTGCGCGGCGCGGATGCGGGCCATGCGCGGCCAGTCGCCGCTCAGCGTCAACCCGTACTGGATCCTCACCCAGTGCAGGTACTCGGGCTTCCATCCGTTGGGATAGTAGCGCAGGTGTCCGCGCAGCACGGACGCGTACGTGGTCCCGTTCAGCACCGCCTCGTAGGCCTGATCCGGGTCGGTCCATGCCCGGCCCGGCCGCGGATCCGTCAGCCCGATCTGGTTGACCATCACGACGTGTGTCGTCGTCTCCGGATACGTCGATGCGAAACGCGTCGCGACCATGCCGCCCATCGAGTGACCGACGATCGCAGCGCGCTCGATGCCCAGGTGGTCGAGCAGCGCCTTCGTGTTGCGGGCCGGGATGTGCAGGTTGTATCGGATGAGCGGCTTCGAGGAGCGGCCGTAGCCCAGCCGGTCGATGGCGATCACGCGAAAGCCGGCGTTACGGAGGGCCTCGATCGTGGGCGCGAACGCGGCCGCGAAGAAGTTCATGCCGTGGAACAGCACGACGGTCTGCCCGTTGGGCGTGCCGGCCGGCGCCACGTCCATGTACGCCATCCGGTACTCCTGCCCGTAGACGGTCACGGGCAGGAAGGAGACGGGATGCGGATACGGCACGTTGGAATAATCGATCGCCGTCGCGCCCCACTCCGCCGGCGGCGAAGCCGGCGGCCCGGCCTGCGCAGTCACCGCAGCAGCCCACGACGCCAGCAGACACGCGAACAGGGCGCTCCCACCCAGGCGACCCGTCGTGGCCACGCCGTATCCGTTCCCCATCCCCATCCTCAACCCCGATCCTCCTGCCCGCCGTCCGGATCCGCCTAGGGCAACGCCAGCGCCGTATACCCTCCACCCACCGGCAGCACGACGTACTGCTTTCCCTGGTGCATGTACGTCATGATGCCGTACTGGCCGAACGACGGCGTGCGCACCTGGCCGACGCGCTGACCCGTGCGCTTGTCGATGCCGAACAGGTGCGGCTGGTTGTTGCTCGTCATGCCCGTCGCGATGAGCAGGGTCGACGTCACGAGCATGGCCGAGTGACCGCTGCGACCCGGATCGGGCACGTTCAGTCCCTGCAGCAGCGCGTGGTTCCGGACGCTGGCCGGCGCTTCGCCGTTCGGGATCGTCCACAGGTGCTCGCCGGTGTTCAGGTCAATGGCGACGATGCGGCCGTAGGGGCCTTTCCAGATCGACAGTCCGTCGATCGTGCCGGTGCTGCCGCGTCCGCCGCCGGGCGTCCAGTCCACGATCGTCTTTCCGGTGGGCCGGTCCATCGTCGGGTCACGCTCCGAACCGGGGATGAGGATGCGGCTGCCGCAGCCGCTCGTCGAGGTGATGTAGATGACGCCCGTCGTCGGATCCGCCGCCGGCGGCCCCGTGATGTTCACGCCACCGATGTCGCCGGGGCAGTAGAGGAACCGCTCCCTGCCTTCCGCGTTGCCGCGGTGCACCGGCGGGTTGAACAGCGGGTTGAAGAGGTCCTCTGCCTGCGCGACTTCGAGCGCGCGGCGCTTCAGTTCGGGCGTGTAATCGATGAGATGGCTCTCGTTCCGGCCCTGCAGGTCGAACGGCGCGGGCTTCGTCGGGAACGGCTGGGTGGTGGCCAGTTTCTCGCCCGGCACCTTCGAGGCCGGGACTGGCCGGTCCTCGATCGGCCAGATCGGTTCGCCCGTCGCGCGGTTGAATGAGTACAGGAACGCCTGCTTTGTGGCCTGGAAGACGCCCGGGACGAGGCGGCCGTTCACGTTGACGTCGAGCAGGATCGGCGCCGTCGGCGTGTCGTAGTTCCAGATGTCGTGGCGCACCAACTGATAGTGCCAGACGCGGCGGCCCGTCTGCACGTCCAGCGCGATCAGGCTCGTGCTGAACAGGTTGTCGCCGGGCCGGAAGCCGCCGTAGAAGTCCATGGTCGCGCCGTTCGTCGGGATGTAGACCAGCCCGCGCGTCGGGTCCGCGGACAACGGCGCCCATGACGAGACGTCGCCCGTCCATTTCCACGCGTCGTTCTCCCATGTTTCGTGGCCGAACTCGCCCGGGCGGGGGATGACGCGGAACTTCCACTTGAACGCGCCCGTGCGTGCGTCGTACGCCAGGATGTCACCGGGCACGTTCTCGATGCGTGTCTGGTTGTAGCCCTGCTCGGCCGAGTTGCCGACGATGATGACGCCGTTCACCACGATGGGCGGTGAGGATGTGGTGATGTAGCCGATGTCGAGCGGGATCCCGATGTTCGCGTCGTACGGCTGCTTCAGGTTCAGCCACGGCTCCCAGTCCGCGATGAGGTCGGGGATCATGTCGACCGTGCCGGACTGCGGGAAGCCCGGCAGCGGGACCGGCTTGCCCCAGTTCGCGAGCGGCTTGCCGGTTTCCGCGTCCAGCGCGTGCAGGAAGAAGCCCGGCGAAGTCATGAAGACGACACCGCGCCCGTCGATCTCCGCGTACGCGACACCCTTCCCGTGGCTCGCGCGCATCGAGTACTCCCAGCGGAACGTCTCCGGTTCCTGGAACGCCCACACGGATTTCCCGGTGGCCGGGTCGAGCGCCACGACCGTGCGCTTCGGGCCGGCCGTCGTGATGAGCCTGCCGTTCGCGTAGATCGGCAGGTTGCGCGGCAGCGTCTCGCCGCCCAGGTCGATGGGCGCCTCCTCGCCCTTCCACTCCCAGGCCACGGTGAGCTGGTTGAAGTTCGCGGCGTTGATCTGATCCAGCGCCGAGTAGCGTGTCGATGCGTCATCGCCGTTGATGGCCCGCCATTCGCCCCTCGCCTGCTGGCGCTGCGCCGACGCGTCGACCCCGCCCAGCGCCACCACCGCGCCGAGCCCGACCGCGGTCGCGGCTGCGCTCAGCCCGAGACCGAACCCCCGACCGCTCGCTCTCATCACCCGTTCCTTGTTGGTGTCCACCGTTCCCGCCGTTCCCGCCGTTCCGTCTCCCGCCCCACGTCTCCCGCCCCTCGTCTCCCGCCGTCCCGCCCCCGTGACTAGCGCCGCTCCTGCCACCACTCGTCCTTCAGCACCGTGACCACGCGCTCCATCGTCTGTCCGCCGACGGTCAGCGAGATGTCGCGCTCC
>JBFFZF010000316.1:0-3344 GCA_041568755.1 Longimicrobiales bacterium
AGCGCGACGAACGCGAATGCGGCGAAGACGCGCAACGCGAAGCGGCGCCGCGCGGTCGTGCTGCGCAGGACTCGAGCAGCCGCTCCTGAGCTACCCACACGTCCTCGTCCGTCTCGCAGGCCGGCCCGGTCATCTGCACGTCATCGTCAACAGACCCTCGGGCGCGAAACCCGGCGACACGTTCAGCAGCCGATCGAGGCTGCGCACCAGCAGCCCCGCCGCGACCGCCAGCGCGAGCGCGACCTCCGCCACGCCCAGCCCGCTACGATCCGGACCGCGAGCGACAGCCGACGCTCAACCCCCACGACGCCCGCTCGCCAGACCCGGCCTCCCCAGCCGCGGCAGCCCTTCGATCCCCTCCGCCATCCGGCCCAGCGCAGCCAGCGAATCCGCCACCAGCTGCCGGCCCTCCGCCAGCACACGGTAGTGCCGCTTGCGCCGGCCACCCCGCTCCGGCGTCGGCTCGCCCTCCCACGACACGACCAGCCCCTTCGTCTCCAGCCGCAGGAGCGCGCGGTACACCGTGCCTGCGCTCACCGACCGGCCGGTGCGCCGCTCGATCTCCTCCTGCACCGGGACCCCGTAGGCCTCCTCGCCCAGTCGCATGAGCGCCAGCATGACGAGCTGCTCGAATTCGCTGATCATGGTCATCCCGATTTCTATGTCCAACGCGAAGATATAGCCGGGACGGGCCGCGGGCAAGGCTGTGGGCGGGGCCCCGGCAGTGGCCGGTCCGCCGTGGAGCGGGGCTTTACCGGGTGTTGGTGCGATGTCCGTGTCGGGCGCTGCCCTTGCCGGCACGCGCCGCGGGCCGTACATGCGTGCCGGGTCAGCGACCTTGTCCTTTTCGATGGGTGAACCGAATGCACCGGATGCGAGCCGTTCTGATCCCGCTGTGCCTGGCCGCCTGCGGCGGTGGCGACGCGCCACCCGCGCAGGCCGACCTGCCGCCGCTGCCTGCGGGCGCGACCGTGGCGGACGCGTACGCGCCGGAGCTGGGCGTCGATCTGTCGGCGATGACGCGGTCAGCGAGCGGCCTGTACGTGCTCGACGTGGCGCAGGGCTCGGGCGACGCGGCCCGGGCGGGCGTCGTCGCGCGCGTGCACTACACGGGCTGGCTGCCGGATGGCACGCAGTTCGACAGCAGCGTGGGCAGCGATCCGTTCACGTTCGCGCTGGGAGCGGGTCGCGTGATCGCGGGCTGGGACGAGGGCGTGATCGGGATGCGGCCGGGCGGAAAGCGCCGGCTGGTGATTCCGCCGGCGCTGGGGTACGGCGAGGGCGGCTATCCGGGGGCGATCCCGCCGAACGCGACGCTCGTCTTCGACGTCGAACTCATCGAGATCCTGCCCGGCGGCTGAGCGCGCCGGGCGGCTGTCACCACGGGGATCAGGCGGTCGGTCGGCGGGCGCGCACGAACGCGCTCATGAACCGGCCGTCGACCTCGTCCGCCGCGCGCGCATCGACGCCCGTGCCCTCGAGGAAGGCGCGGGCGTCTTCCGCCGAGTAGATGCGTGTGGGCTCGATGTCGATGTCGGTGAAGCCGGCCGCCGAGAGCCGGGCCCGGTAATCTTCCTCTTCCAGTGCGCCGGCCACGCAGCCGATCCACGCTTCCATGCTCGCGCGGATCGACTCGGGCACCTCGCCGCGCACCACGATGTCCGAGACCGCGAACCGGCCGCCCGGGCGCAGCACGCGGAAGGCCTCGCGCAGCACGCGCGACTTGTCCGCGGACAGGTTGATCACGCAGTTCGAGATGATCACGTCGACCGACGCGTCGGGCAGCGGGATGTTCTCGATCTCGCCGCGCAGGAATTCCACGTTCTCCGCGCCTGCGCGCCGCTGGTTCTCGCGCGCGAGCGCCAGCATCTCCTCGGTCATGTCCAGACCGTAGACGTGGCCGCTCGGGCCTACGCGCCGCGCGGACAGCAGGACATCGATGCCGCCGCCGGACCCCAGGTCGAGCACGACTTCTCCGGCACGCAGTTCCGCCAGCGCCGTCGGGTTGCCACACCCGAGCGAGGCAAGAACCGCGGCTTCGGGCAGACTCCCGGTCTGCACCGCGTCGTACAATCCGCTCGTGATCGGATCGTGCGCCGCCGCCGCATCGCCGCCGCAGCACGACGACGCACAGCACGAAGCCGCGTCTCCCGCCGCCGCACGGCGCGCCGCCTCCCCGTACTTCTCGCGCACCACGGCGCGCAGCTCCGGCTCGAGTTCCAGATGCATCACCGCCGCCGTGGCCGGACAGACCGACGCGAACTCCTGCGAGCGGCGCACGGGTTCCGGGACGTCATCCCGCGCGACGCGCTCGAAACCGAAACGCGCGAAGTACCGCTCCGCCGTTTCCGTCAGCAGGTACAGGCCGCGCAGACCGCGGCCGCGCGCCCAGCCGATGCGGTCGCGCGTGAGCGCTTCACCGATCCCCGCTCCGCGCACCGCCGGGGCCACGGCCACTGAGCGCAGCAGACCGAACGCGCCGTGCACCTCGATGCCCGCCAGCCCGTGCACCCGATCGCCCTCGACCGCCACCACCCAACCCTCGCCGAACGCCTCACGAACGCCGTCCAGCGGCAACCCTGCCGCGCCCACGAGCGCCAGCGCCGACTCGACGTCCAACGCACGCGCCGGTCGGATCACGGGGCGCACCGCCGCTCCAACCCCATCCGCCTCACGCGACATGCGCTGCAGGCTCGACATCCGCCACCTCCTCCAGACTCGACAGACCGCGCCCGATCCGCTCTCTCAGCAGCCGCAGCGCGGTCCGATCCACGTGATAGTACGCCCACAAACCCACCCGCTCGACACCCACCAGACCGGCCCGCCGCAGCACGCCCAGATGATGCGAGACCGTAGGCTGCTTCACCGGCACCACCGCCTGCAGATCACACACGCACACCCGCCCCGCACTGCCCGCCAGCACCGCCAGCAGCTGCAGCCGCACCGGATGCGCCAGCAGCTCCAGATCCGACGCGATCCGCCGAACCTCGCGCCGCGACAGCGCCGGCAGCACGTCCTCCGCGCAGCACCGCTGCCCCGGCCTGCGCCCCTCCGTCCCGTCCCCGGTCCCGGCGCCCGCCCCCGTGTCTTCCGCCATATATCGATCTCCTTCGATATTATCGATAACAATCAATACAACCCCCCGGCCGGACGCGCAAGACCGCGCCCATGCCCCGCGCCGACCGCCCGGCCCCGGCCCCGCCGTTCGTCTCCCGCCGTTGTCTCCCGCCGTTCGTCTCCCGCCGTTCGTCTCCCGCCGTTCGTCTCCCGCCGTTCGTCTCCCGCCGTTCCCGCCCCTCGTCTCCCGCCCCAAGTCTCCCGCCCCAAGTCTCCCGCCTTCCCGC
>JBFFZF010000317.1:0-3314 GCA_041568755.1 Longimicrobiales bacterium
TCCTCAACGGAGAGGTGTCGGATGGGCAGGATCAACATGGGGCGCGTGATCATCGGCGGACTCGCCGCCGGGCTCATCATCAACGTGGTCGAGACGATCGTGAACATGTTCGTGATCGCGGACGCGATGGAAGCGCTCGTCACATCGCTCAACCTCCAGCCCATGGGCGGCGCGGCGATGGGCGGCTTCGTCGCGCTCGCCTTTGCGCTCGGGTTCCTGATCGTCTGGACGTACGCGGCGATCCGGCCGCGCTACGGCGCCGGACCCAAGACCGCGCTGCGCGCCGGGCTGGCCGTGTGGGCCGCGTTCTACCTGCTGGGCGTCGGCGCGAACTGGCTCATGGGCATCGCGCCGGGACACCTCTACCTGCACAACCTGCTCTACACGCTGCCGATGATGCTGGCGGCCGCACTGGCCGGCGGCATGCTGTACCGCGAGGCGTGAGCCAGCGAAACACGAAGGTGACCGCGATCCTGCGCCCGGCCGCCGGGCCGGGCAGGTTGCCCCGCAGCTCCGGGGCTTCCTGATGCCGAAGAACGGCGCCATCGGATCGGTGCTGCGCCCGCTGCTCTGGCGCATGCTCGCGTTTGCGGCGGTCTGGCTCACCGGCGTCGCGGGGTTCATGGCCGGGACGGAGGTCGGCGAGCGCGAAGTGAGCGGCCTCGCGGAGAGCGCCTACTACGCGCTCGGCCTGTTCGTCCTGGGCGGACTCGATCTGGGCACGCCCGTCAGCGGGCCGGTGTGGGGCCGCGTGCTGCTGTGGATCGCGTACTTCGCGGCGCCCGTCATCACCGCGTCCGCGCTCATCGAGGCCGCCGCCCGCATCATCAGCCCGCTCGCGCTGCGCATCCGGCCGCTCTCGAACCACGTCGTGCTCGGCGGGGCGGGGCGCCTCACGATGCTGTACGTGCGCCAGCTGCGGAGACGGGACCGGCGGCGCACGATCGTCGTGGTCGAACGCATGCCCGACCACCCTGCACTGAACGAACTGCGCAGCAGCTGGCGGGCGCTCGTCGTGAACGGCGACATCACGAACGACGAGGTGCTGCGCCGGCTGCGGCTCGAGCGCGCGCGGCGCGTGATGCTGTTCACCGGGGATGATTTCGCCAACCTGGACGCGGCCGCGAAGATCCTCAAGCTGGCCCCCGGACACGCCGACCGCCTCGTGATCCACGTCGCCAATCTCGGGTTCATGCGCGAGACGGCAGACTCCAGCGTCGCGCGCAGCTGCGAGGTCTTCAACGGCCACGAGTTCGCCGCCACGCACCTCGTGCAGGCCCACCTGCTGCGCAGGTTCATCGAAACCGCCGAGCGCGACCTGGTCGTGCTCGCCGGATTCGGTCGCTTCGGCCAGTCCGTGCTGGACCGGCTCCAGCAGCACGCGCGCGGCCGGTTCAGCCGGGTCGTCATCATCGACGACTACGCCACGCGCAACGCGCGCTTCTTCCATGACCAGGTCGGCTTCGCGGACGACTACGAACGCGTCATCCTGGACGGCGACCTGCTCGATGCCGCGATCTGGCAGCGCGTCGGCGAGGTCGTCGAGGCCCACGGCGGCGATCCCGTCGTCGTGATGGGCTCCGGGGCCGACGGCACCAACCTCCATGCGGCGCTGCTCGTCCGCAAACGGCACCCGTCTGCCTACGTCATCGTGCGCAGCTTCCGCGCTTCGCCTTTCACCGCCGGGATCGCGAGCGAGGCAGGCGTGCACGCGTTCAGCCTGGCCGAGCTGATCGAGGACGGCATGCCGCACAGCTGGTTCCAGTTCGGCACCGACTGACGTCCACGGGTCAGGCCCAAGCGGGGCCTCACCCTTTACTCGAGCACACGGGGGATACGCACGGATCATGTTCGTCTGGCCGAGGCGTTGTTCGAAGCGTTTGCAGCGGGCGACGAAGTGAGGATCCGGAGCCTCTGCACCGAGGATTGTCGGGCACGGCAGAACAACGGTCCGCCCATGGACCTGGAAACACTCCTGGGATTCGCTCGCGCAGTCCTGCAGGTCGTAGCAGACTTCCGTTATGAAGACCCGGTGCGTTCAGCAACGGCCACCGGATTCGTGGAAGAACACAGCGTACGCGGAACGTTGCCGGACGCCAGCGATCTGGATCTGCGGGTCTGCGTCGTCGCCGATGTCCGCGATGGCAAGGTCAGCGATCTTCGCGAGTACATCGATGGCGTCGCGGCCGCCGGACTCGTGCGTGCACTATCGTAGCGCGCGGGGAGCGTTCCATAGTCCGGCGACATTACGGACGGGGCGATCGCACGGCTGAGCTGAGGACGCGGCTCCAGGAAGCGGCAGGCGACACGTCGGGCGGCAGGAGGTCCGCTGCCGGAGACTCCTGCCGCGCGTTCACACGCAGCGACGAGCCATGACCGGAATGGCAGCTGCAGAACGCCAACCGGCAGGTCACCAGATCACGCCGTACGCGTCATAGGCAATGCCGCCCGGGTTGGCTTCGTTCGAGATGTAGGCCTTGAGCAGCATGCCCTCGAAATCGCCGGTGCCGTGGCAGCCGGCGGCCGTCCCGTACTGGGTGATGGCCGGGAAGTTCTCGATCCTGAACGCACCATTGCAGGTGAACGAACCCACCATGCCCCATCTGGAGGCCTGGATCTCGAAGACCACGGGCTTGCCGACGGATCGGCCCATGCCCGTCTTCGGGTCGATCTGGTATCCGCCGATGAAGTAGAACGGTCCGCTGAGATCGCCGGTCATCGCCCACTCGTTCACAATGCCGGACACATGGATCACGCCGCTGGGCGTGACGTGGGTGACCCCCGGATCGATCACGCTGACGTGGGTGATGATGGCGGTGAATTCCATGCCACCGGGTACGTTCGGAATCTGGCTGTAGGCCGCCGCCAGCGCCGGCTCGGGCGGGCCCGCAACCTCAGGCTGGACCACAGTACCTTCTGCGCAGGCAGCCAGCAGGGCGATGACGGACAGCGCGCCGGTGCGTCGCATGACTCGCATGAGATCCTCCTCTGACAGGGTCGTGCCGTGGATGGCCGCGGACTTCTTCCAACGCCGAATACTGCCGGAGACGATCTTCGGGAAATCGTCTGATGATCGTCGCCTGTGATCGACCCCGGATCGGAGGCATGGGCAACCGGCGTATCGGATCGCTTTCGGCCGCCGTCCGAAAGCGTGGAGCCTTGCCAGCGATCCGGTGCGCGTACTATGCGTAGTCGCTGGGACCCAGGCGCAGCAGCGCACAGTGTCGAACAGCCGGGACAGGAAGGATGCGCAACGCGATCATCGCCTTGGTTCTGCTGCTCTCCGGACCCGGGGCGCCGGGTTGGAGCCTCGA
>JBFFZF010000318.1:0-3309 GCA_041568755.1 Longimicrobiales bacterium
CCGGCGCGCGCCTTCGCCGCGCGCAGGACCGGCTGGCGGAAACCGATCCACTGGCCGTCGTACTGCTCGTACGAATGGATGTCGTGTCGTTCGGAGGCCAGTCCGACGGGCAGGACGTAATCCGCGAAGAACGCCGTCTCGTTCCACGTCGGCGTCAACGCGACGTGCAGCCCGATGAGCTTCTCATCCGTCAGGACCTCGATCCACGAGAAGCCGTCCGGATTGGTCCACACCGGGTTGTACACGCGCGTGAAGTAGACCGACAGCCTGCCCCGCCCGTCCTTCAGGAGGTGCGGCAGCAGGAACGACATCTCGAACATCGCCAGCGGGTACTCCGCGGGCCACGATGTGCTGTTCCACACGTTGGGGTGTGGCGGCGTGTGTATGGGACGCGGCACGAACTTGTTCCATGCGTTGGGGAACGTGCCGCCTTCCGTCGCGACGGCACCCATCAGCGCATTCAGCATGAACAGCGCCCGGGAAACCTGCCAGCCGCCCAGATTGCCTGCGGCCGCGCTGCGCCAGTTGTGCGTGGACAATCTCGACCCGGCGCCGGCCACGGTCTGCGCGATCCGCTCGATCGTTGCGGCATCCACACCCGACTCTGCAGCCGCGAACTCGAACGTGTACGGCGCGTAGAGCGCCTCGAGCACGGCCTCGAAGTCGCCGAACGCCGGCGCCTCCGTGCCGCGCGTTGCCGCGCGGTGATCGCCGCCCCCGCCGTCCCGGCCCTCCGCGCGTGCCTGCATGTACTCGCGCCAGTTCCACCAGCGCTCGACGTAGGCGCGATCGTAAAGGCGGTTGCGGATCAGGTAGCTCGCGATGGCCAGGAGAATGGCCGCCTCGGACCCGGGCTGCGGCGCGATCCAGTGGTCGGCGTGCGTGGCCGTGTTGGACAGCCGTGTATCGAAGACGATCAGTTTCGCCCCGTTCTTGCGCCCCTCGATGACACGCTGGGCGTGCGGGTTGAAGTAATGACCGGCTTCGAGGTGGCTGGAGATCAGCAGGATCACGCGCGCGCTGGCATGGTCCGGACTCGGTCGGTCGAGCCCCATCCAGAAGTGATAGCCCGCGCGTGCGCCGCTCGAGCAGATGTTCGTGTGCGAATTGTGACCGTCCACGCCCCACGCCGCGAGCACGCGTTCCGTGTACCCGTCCTCGCCCGGCCGGCCGACGTGGTACATGATCTCGTTGTGCCGCGCATCGACGAGGGTCCGCCGGATCCGCGCCGCGATGTCGTCCAGCGCTTCATCCCAGCTGACCCGTTCCCAACCACCCTCGCCCCGCGCGCCCGAACGTTTGAGGGGCTCGAGGATGCGGTCCGGATCCTGGATCTGGTTGAGCGTGGCCGGCCCTTTCGCGCAGTTGCGGCCGCGTGAGCCGGGGTGGACGGGGTTGCCCTCGAACTTGCGGACCTGGCCCGTGTCCTTGTCGATGTAGGCAAGCAGACCGCACGCCGATTCGCAGTTGAAACACGTCGTCGGCACGATCGTGTAACGCCGCTCGACGCGCGACGGCCAGGCCCTGGAATCCAGCTCGACCCAGTCGTCCCACCGCTCCGTCGGCGGGAACGCAGCAAGCTCAATGCCGCTGGGCCCGGCATGAAAGGTCTCACCGCGCGCTTCCGTTTCGGACCGCGCGGCCGAGACCCGCTTCGGCGCATCATGCTTCGACATCCGCACTCCTCCTCGTGACGAGCGACACGTCTCCGTGCGTCGGCGCGCACACCGTCCGCACTCCCATCATGCCAGCGGGACGGCCTGCCCGGCCTGCACATACGCGTGCTCGTACGCGAGCACGCCGATCAGCGCGGCCCCGGCCGCGGGCCACCCCAGCCATGGAGCGGCGACGCCGGCGAGCACGAGCAGCGCCCCGGCGAGGTACCAGGCGGCGTACCGGCCCCGCATCATCTCCCAGGACGCGAGCCGGCCGTGCGCCGTCGCGTGTGTGAGCGTCGCTTCGGCCAGAAGCAGGAGCAAATGCGCTCCGCTGGTTACCGCCACGACACGCAGCAGCACTGAGCCGGCCTCGGCGGGCGTCGCAGCGGGCACGGCGGCCTGCAGCGAAGCGATCGGTCCGAGGGGAGCGACGTGTGCCGCGAACCAGGCCAGCAGCGGGTCGGCAATGGGGGCGAACGCGGCTGCACCGAGCAGCATGGCCTGGACGAGCAGATGCGGCGGCGCGAGCGGATTCTGCCACAGGTCGCGCGCGCGGGCCTGTGCGAAGAGCCACGCCGTGTAGACGGCCGTCATGACGGCCAGCGGCGCTCCCAGCACGGCGAGCCCGGGCTGGATGTCGCTGACGCCGGTGAGCGTCGCGATGAAGTGGATCAGCAGCACGAGCGCATACCCGCCGATCAGGAATCCGCCGCGCACCAGCCAGCTGCGCCACTGCGGCCGCGTGAAGATCAGATGGAACCGGCCGGGATGCTCGAGATCCCAGATGAGCAGGAGACCCGTCAGCGCCAGGAACAGGCCACCGAGCAAGGGAGCGCCCCACAACCAGAGCGGGCTCGTCCAGGTGATCGTTCCGAGCAGCACGAGCAGGATGGGAACGAGGTACACGCCGGCGGCGATGCCCTTGGTCCACGTGTACAGGCTGACGCGCCAGTCCCAGGGCGCGCGGTGCGGGACATCGTAGGACAGGACCGCCGCCGCGGAGCTGTTCCACGCGCCCGGGTGGCCGGACGTCACGCCGTTCGCACCCGCTGCACCCTGTTCACTCCACAGGAACAGTCCGCCTTCGGGCCGCCGGGCCGCGATCGGATCGAGCGTGGCCTGGTGCGCGCCTTTGTAGAAGAGCTTGGGGTGCGTTTCCTTTTCGGGCCTGCGCACGGTAACGGCATCGCGGAAGACGATCTGCGCGACCCTCGAGTCGGGATCGTTCAGGTCACCGACCAGGATCGCTTCGGTGGGGCAGACCACGACGCAGGCCGGCTCGAGGCCGACATCCAGCCGGTGCGCGCAGAAGTTGCACTTCTCCGCGGAGTGGTCTTCGGGGTTGATGAAGATGGCGTCGTACGGGCATGCCGCGATGCACGCCTTGCAGCCGATGCAGATCGATTTGTCGAAGTCCACGATGCCGTCGGGCCGCCGGTACATGGCATGCGTGGGGCATGCCGTCACACACGGCGCGTCGTCGCATTGATTGCACCGGGTGACTTGGAAAACGCGTCGTGTCTGGGGAAAGTGCCCGACGTCCACGTATTTGACGTAGGTCCGGTTCACCCCAAGCGGCACGTCGTTCTCGGACTTACAGGCCGTGCTGCAGGCGTGGCAGCCGATACAGCGGCTATGGTCGATGACCTTC
>JBFFZF010000319.1:0-3189 GCA_041568755.1 Longimicrobiales bacterium
ACCCCTCCGGGACTGGCCGCGTTGATGACCGGACACCCGGTCATCAACCCGCGCCAGAGGGGCCGGGGGAGAGGGGCCCCGACTTCGTCTCACGTTTCTTCGCGCCGCTCAGCGGCGTGCCAGAGGATCCCGTGACCGGCTCGGCGCACTGCAGCCTGGGGCCGTGGTGGGCCGGGCGGCTGGGGCGGGACACGCTCGTCGCGTACCAGGCCTCCGCGCGCGGCGGCATCCTGCACCTGCGCATGCGCGGCGATCGGGTCGAGCTGCGCGGGCGCGCGGTCACGGTGCTGCGCGGCACGATCCTGGGCAGTGGCGGCAGCGGTTGATTCGACGAACGAGCACAATGGAGGACGACGTGGCCAAGATCCGGAAAAGCGATGCGGAGTGGCGCGCAGAACTCACGCCCGAGCAGTACCACATCACGCGCGAGAAGGGGACGGAGCGCGCGTTCACCGGCGCGTATCACGACTGCAAGACGCCCGGCATGTACCGCTGCGTGGCCTGTGGCGCCGAGTTGTTCCGCTCGGATGAGAAGTACGATTCCGGTACCGGCTGGCCCAGCTTCACGGCGCCGGCCAGCGAGGGCGCCGTCGACACGGCATCGGACCACAGCCACTTCATGCGGCGCACGGAGGTCGTGTGCTCGAACTGCGACGCGCACCTGGGCCACGTGTTCGATGACGGACCGGGCCCGACCGGACAGCGCTACTGCATCAACTCGGCCGCTCTCTCGCTGGAGGAAGAGGAGGAATCGTGACGGGGCATGGACCGGCGAGGCGCCGGGGCGCGAAAGGCGCCTCCCGGCTGGTCGTCCTCCTGAGTGTATGCACAGGCGCGGCCGCGGTCGGGCTGGCACCACGCGGGCTCGCGGCCCAGGACGCGGACGTGATGCGCACCGCGCCGGAACGGACCGGGCATCGCGAGACGACGCGCTACGACGATGTCGTGGCGTTCATGCGTGCGGCGGCGGCCGCGTCGGACCGGATCCACTACACGACGTTCGGCCGGACCTCCGAGGGGCGCGACCTGCCGCTGGCCGTCGTCGGCCACGTGACGGACGCGAGCCCGGAGGCCGTGCGGGCGGCGGGCAGGACGGTCGTCTACCTGCAGGGCAACATCCACGCCGGTGAGGTGGAGGGGAAGGAGGCGCTGCTGATGCTGCTGCGCTCGGCGACGCGCGGGCAGCTCGACGCGGTGCTCGACTCGCTGGTTCTGCTGGTCGCGCCGATCTACAACGCGGACGGCAACGAACGGGTCAGTCCGACCAACCGCGGCGCGCAACACGGCCCGGTCGCGGGGATGGGGCAGCGCCCGAACGCGCAGGGCTACGATCTGAACCGCGATCACATGAAGCTGGACTCGCCCGAGGCGCGCGCGCTGGCCTCGCTGCTCACGCGCTACGATCCGCACGTCGGCGTGGACCTGCACACCACGAACGGCACGCGCCACGCCTACCACCTCACATACGCACCGCCTCTGCATCCCAGCACGGACTCGTCGATCATCGCGCTGCTGCGCGGGCAGTGGCTGCCCGGCATCACGCAGAACATCCGGCGGCGTTTCGGCTGGGAGTACTACTACTACGGCAATGTCCAGGGTCAGGGCGATGCGCGCGGCTGGTGGACGTTCGACCACCGGCCGCGCTTCAACAACAACTACGTGGGGCTGCGCAACCGTTTCGCGATCCTGAGTGAAGCGTACTCGTACGCGACATTCGAGGACCGCATCATCGCCACGAGCTGGTTCGTGCAGGAGATCCTGGCCTTCGCGCGCACGCGCTCCACGGAGATCCGGCAGATCACGGCGCGCGTCGATGCGCAGCCGCTGGCAGGGCGACGGCTGGCGCTGCGCGCCGATTTCGAGCGGGCCCCGCAGCCGGTCGAGATCCTGATGGGCGAGGTGGCGGAGGAGCAGAACCCGGTGACGGGCCAGCGCATGCTGCGCCGGCTGGACGTGCGCCGGCCCGAGATGATGGCCGAGTACGGCACGTTCCGGCCCACCGAGACGGAGCGCGTCCCGACGGCCTACCTCGTACCGGCCGCGCTGACGGCCGTCCTCGAGAAACTGGCCCAGCACGGCGCCCGCACGACGCCGCTGCCAGCCGCGACACAGGTCGCGGCCGAGCGGTTCCGCATCGACTCGACCGCCGTCGGGCGCGAATTCCAGGGCCATCAGGAGCGCACGGTATGGGGCGCGTGGGAGGCGGTCACGCAGACCGTGCCGGGCGGCACGCTGGTCGTGCCCACGGACCAGCCGCTGGGACGCCTGCTGTTCCACCTGCTCGAACCGCGCGCCGACGATGGCTTCGTGAACTGGAACGTGCTGGACGATGCGCTGGTCGGCGCGACGCACTATCCGATCCTGCGCACGCACGCGAACCTGTCTGCCCGTTAGAGCACGGGGCCGGTCGCGCACCTGACGCGGCCGGCCCCGTGACGTTCCGCGCCGCGCTCGCCGGCGCGGCAGCAGCACCGCCCGGGATCAGCGCCGCAGGATCTCCATCAGCAGTTCGCGGGCGCGCGGGTCATCCGAGTGGGACAGTGCGAGGACGGCCTGCTTGCGCAGCTGCAGGTCGCTTTCCGTGCGCCCGATCGCCAGCAGCTTGTCGGTGGCAGCGCGGTCCGTCCGTGCCCGCATGGACAGCGCTTCGATCACGCCGCTCTTCATTTCCCGATCCCCGAACCGGTCGTAGAGCACGCCGAGGCGCTCGACAGGCACTTCGCGGATCGCGGCGGCACGCCGCAATGCGGCACGGCGCAGGGCCAGCGCGTCGGTCGTGTCTGCGGCGATCGCGAGCAGCCAGTCGGCATTCTCCGCGTCGCCCGGTGTGACGACCAGGACGGCTTGACGCAGCCGCTGTTCCTGCGTCTGGCGGTAGATCTGGCGGAGCACACGCTGCGTTTCGGCATCGGAGCGGCGGGACAGGCCGAGGATCGCGTCGCGCCGCAGGCTGACCGGGACATCGGTGCGCGCAGCCAGATCGCGCAGCATGGCGGCGAAGCGGTCGTTCTGCGTGCGCGCCCGCGCTGCGGCCAGGGCCTCGCGCAGGCCCGTCGTATCGGACGTGTTGCGCAGCCGTTGCTCGATCACAGTGAGCGCACGTCCTTCATCGACCTCGATCAGCAGCTGGAGCGCGGCGACACGCACCATGCGGTCCGGATCGTTGCGTGTGGCCTCGAGCAGCAGCTG
>JBFFZF010000320.1:0-3187 GCA_041568755.1 Longimicrobiales bacterium
GAAGGAATCTGTGCGGTCTCTGGCCTGCCTCGTTTTTTCAGCAGCCGGTCGACGGCCGCGTCCTCCCCGGGGCTGTCAATGCGCAGGAGGACGCCGGCCGGGATTTGGTCCACCATGCCGGGGTCCGCCAGCAGGGCCTGCCAGGGGTGGCGCTGGAAGTGGCGCAGACTGGCCACGCCGAGCAGCGGCGTCACGTCGGCCCGGCCGGCTCGACGAGTGCGTCACCGCGCAGCATCAGCACGCGCCCCGCCCGGCTGACGACGCGCTCGCTGTGCGTGGCGATGATGAGCGAGCGGCCGCCGTCCACGGCCAGCGAGGCCAGCAGATCGAGAACCGTGTCGCCGGTCGCCGCATCGAGGTTGCCGGTCGGTTCGTCGGCCAGCACCAGGACCGGATCGTGCACGAGAGCGCGCACGACCGCGATGCGCTGCTGCTCGCCGCCCGACAGGCGGTCCGGGTACGTGCCGGCGCGCGCGGCCAGGCCCACGCGCTCGAGCAGCATCCGCACCCGGTCGCGCTGCTGTCCACGGCCGTTCAGCGCGAGCGGCAGCAGCAGGTTCTCCTCGACCGTGAGCGTGGGGATGAGGTTGAAGAACTGGAAGACGAAGCCGAGCCGTTCGCGGCGGAACAGCGTGCGTTCGCGTTCGGAGAGTGCCGTGACATCGACGCCGTCGATGACGACGCGTCCCGCATCGGGCAGGTCGATCCCGCCGATGATGTTGAGCAGCGTGGATTTGCCCGAGCCGCTCGGCCCGAGCAGGGCCACGACTTCGCCGCGCCCGATCTCGGCGCACACGTCGTGCAGGACGCGGTGGCGCTGATCGCCCTCGGTGAACGCGCGCCGAACGTGGTCGATACGCACGAGCGGCGCCGCGCCGGCTCCGGTGTCTGCGATTTTCGTGATCACCATGGTCCAGGAATCTAACCGGAAGCGGATCGGCCGCTCGTCCGGCCGCCGGACACCTGGACAAGCCTTCGGCGCGATCCGTCGATGCTGCGACACTCGCCGCCAGGGTGGCGGAACGGGAACGGGACGACCATTGTTGGACGGACCTTTGACCGGACGATTGCCATGCAACCGGACGAACTGATCGGGTTCCTCGCCATGATCTTCGTGCTCGGCATCCCGAGCCTGTCGCTGGCCGCGCATTTCGTGCTGCGACCCATGGTGCGGGACATCGTGCAGGCGCTGGGCAAGAACAAGGAAGCGCCGGATCCGGCGGTCACGCAGCGGCTCGACCGGATCGAGGAGCGCCTGGATCGCATCTCGATGCTGACCGAACGGCTCGCGGAGACGGAGCAGTTCCACCGCGAGCTGGAGGCCGGCCGCGCCGGCCGGATCACCAGCGGCACTGCCCAGGATCCTCAGACGCGCATCCCATCGTGAAACAGACGGGCCGGTTCTGCCGGCTCGCTGTCGTAGTCTCCGCGGCGTGCCTGCTGCCGTCGAGCTGCACGCCGCAGCGCGAGCGCGCCGTCGAATGCGTCGCGCCGGCCAACCCGGGCGGTGGCTGGGATCTGACCTGCCGCGCCGTCGGCCGCGTGCTGGGTGACCTCCGGCTCGTCCCCGGGGTCGTGCGGGTGACGAACCTGCCGGGCGCAGGCGGCGGCATCGCGTACGCGCGTGCCGTGGCCCGCCGCCGTGGCGATGGTGCGGTGCTCTTTGCGGCGAGTCCGGCGACGACGTTGCGGCTGGCGCAGGGCCAGTTCGGCCGTTTCACCGAGGAGGATGTGCGCTGGATCGGTGCGCTGGCCGCCGACTACGGCGTGGTCGCGGTCAACGCGCGCTCGCGCTTCACGACGCTGGACCAGGTCATCGCGGCATGGCGCACGGACCCGACGCGCGTCGTCGTTGCCGGCGGCAGCGCCGCGGGCGGTCAGGACCACATGAAGATGCTGCTGCTCGCCCGTGCGGCCGGCATCGATCCGCGCACCGTCCGCTACGTGCCTTTCGACGGCGGCGGTGAAGCGATGACGGCCCTGCTCGGCAACTTCGTGCAGGTCGTGTCGATCGATGTGACCGAAGTGCGCGGGCTGATCGAGAGCGGCGACATCCGCGTGCTGGCGGTGCTCGCGCCCGAACGGCTGGGGGGACGGCTGGCGGCGGTGCCGACGGCGCGGGAGCTGGGCTACGACGTCGCGTGGCTCGTGTGGCGAGGCTTCTACGCGCCGCCGGACATCGACGCCGCGGCCGAGCAGAACTGGATCGCCGCGCTGGAGGCCGTGGCCGCATCGCCGGCGTGGGAGCGTGCCCGCGCGGAGACCGGTCTCGCGCCGTTCTTCGCGGCCGGCGAACCGTTCCGTGCACTCGTGCGCGAACAGGTCGCGACGTTCCGCGAGATGTCGCGCGCCCTCGGACTCATCCCCTGATCTGATGCCGACGCGTCTCGCGACCGACCGCGTGGCCGGTCTGGCCGGGCTGGCGCTGGCCGCGGTGACGGCGCTCGAGACGCGCACCTTCCGCGTCACGTTCCTCGTCGATCCGATCGGCCCGCGCGCGCTGCCCTGGCTGGCCGCGTTCCTGATCGGCGCCGGCGCGCTCGTGCTGCTGCTGCGGCCGGCGGCGAACGAAGATGCGATGCCACCCGGCACGCTCCGCCGGATCGTCGTCGCGGTGCTCGTCTTTCTGGCGTACGCGGGACTCATCGCGCCGATCGGTTTCTTCGCCGCGACCACCCTTCTGGGCGTGGCCCTGTCGCTGCAGTTCGGCGCGCGGCCGGTCCCCGCGCTGCTGGCGGCTGCGGCGTTCAGCGGGGCGCTCTGGCTGCTGTTCGCGCTCGCCCTGGGCCTGCCGCTGCCGGCCGGCGAACTGTTCTTCGGGCGGGGCTGACGCGTGCTCGAGTCCTTCGCGCATCTGGGTCAGGGCTTCGCCGTCGCCTTCCAACCCCTCAACATCCTGCTGCTCATCGGTGGTGTGTTGACGGGCACGACGGTCGGCATGCTGCCCGGGATCGGGCCGATCAATGCGATCGCCATCCTCATCCCCGTCACGTTCGCGGCCGGCGTCCCGCCCGAGTCGGCGCTCATCCTGCTCGTCGGCATCTACTACGGCTCGCAGTACGGCAACTCGATCAGCACGATCCTGCTCAACGTGCCCGGCACCGCGTCGGCCGTCGTGACCGCACTGGATGGGCACGCGATGACGAAGCAGGGCCGGGCCGGTCCCGCGCTCGCGACGTCGGCCATC
>JBFFZF010000321.1:0-3051 GCA_041568755.1 Longimicrobiales bacterium
ACTCGAGGCGCGCGGGATCCGGCTCGCGACGGGGTCCTGGCGTTGGTCCCGCCGTTGATGGACGCTCGGTTCACGCGGGGACGGTCATCGAACGCCGCACCCGCCCCCGCCGTCTCCCGCCGTTCCCGCCCCTTGTCTCCCGCCGTTCCGTCTCCCGCCCCCCGTCTCCCGCTGTCCCGTCCCCGGACTCAAGTCCCGCCCGGGGGACTCACGGCGCCGTCGCCGTCCTCGCCCGGAGGGTCGCGCTGTAGAACGCGCGCGCGTCATCGGTGAACTGCCGGAGGGATGGCGCGTGGATGTACATCATGTGACCGGACTCGTAGTAGGTCATGTGGACGCGTTCGGTGAGCGCGGGGGCGCCGCCCAGGTGGCGGAACGTGTATTCGGTGGCGGAGAAGGGAGTGGCCAGGTCGTACCAGCCGTTGGAGACCCAGACGCGGAGCGCGGGGTTCTGCGTCATGGCCTGGCGCAGGCGTTCGGCCATGTTGATGGTGGCGAGGTTGGTGTAGCCGGTGGCGTTGCCGTACCAGTTCCAGGGCTGCACGCGGCCGCCGAGGATCTCGTAGGTCATGTCGTTGCGGTAGTTCAGTTCGCGGCGCAGGTACTCGTTGACGACGCCGGTGAAGGGGCCCTGGATGGCGGCGTAGCTCGGATCGGACTCGATGCTTTCGCCGGCGGCATCGCGGTCGCGGCCGCGGAAGCGGGCGTCCAGCCGGCCGATCGTCTCGCCGTCGTCGCGGGCGAGTTCCTTGAAGAAGCGCTGGTCGCTGACCCGCAGGTCGGCCTGCTCGACGAACTCCTCGGACAGTCCGGAGAAGCGCGCCACGCCGGCGCGGATGCGGGCGCGCTCCTCACCCGTCAGCGCGCTGCCGCGCTGGAGGGCGCGCAGGTAATCGTTGTCGGCGAAGTCGCGCGCGCGCTGGACGGCGTCGGCCAGCGGCAGTGCCTGCAGGTTGGCGGGCAGCTTGCGGTGGAACCACGCGACGGCGGTGTACGCGGGCAGGTAGAGCGCGTAAGGCAGGTCGTGGCCGGGCGTGAACACGAGCGTCTTGAGGTCGAGCACGGACGAGATGAGCGAGATCCCGTTCACGTACATGCCGTGGCGCTGCTGCAGGTACTGCGCGATGCCGGCGGAGCGGAAGGTGCCGTAGCTCTCGCCGGCCAGGAACTTGGGGGACGGCCAGCGTTCCATGCGCGTGGTCCACAGCCGGATGAAGTCGCCGACCGAGCGGATGTCTTCTTCGACGCCGGTGAACAGCGCCTTGTCCTTGCCGCGCGCCGGCCGGGAGAAGCCGGTCATGACGGGATCGATGAAGACCAGATCGGTGAAGTCGAGCCAGGTGTGTTCGTTGTCGACGAACTGTGCCGGTGGAGGCAGCTGGTCGCCGGACTCGGTGAGGCGGACACGGCGCGGGCCCAGCGCGCCCATGTGCAGCCAGACGGAGGACGAGCCCGGGCCGCCGTTGTAGGTGAACGTGACCGGGCGTGTCGTGCGGTCCGCGCCGTCTGCCGTGTACGCCATGAAGAACACGTACGCTTCGGGCGTGCCGTCCTCGGCGCGCATCGGCAGATAACCGGCCGTGGCCGTGTAGCGGAGCACGCGTCCACGGATCGTGATCTCGTGGCGCGTGACCGCCAGTGTCGTGTCCGGGTCGGCCGTGGCCGTGGTCGCGGCGGGAGCCTGTGCCTGCTGCGTCTGCTGCGCCGGCAGCGCCCGTGCCGGCGCGAGGAGCAGCAGTGCAGCGGGCAGCAGCATCGGGGCCAGGCGATCGCGCATCATGGTGCCGCTCCGTCCGTGTGGGTCCGGTTCACAGGGAGAAGTGCAGGCCCAGGCCGAAGAACCGGATGTCGTCGCGATAGAATTGTCCGTACGGGGCCGGTCCGTCGTAGAACTGGCCCAGGATGCTGAGCACGCGCGCCGGGTGCCCGGGGCTGGGTATGCGGGCGATCTCGATGCCCGCGCGGGCACTCCAGCCGGCCTGCCAGCCGTCGTCGTCGACGAGTTTGATGTCGAGCGCGGCGACGATCCGGTTCTGTCCACCGGCGGGCCGGTACTCGACGCCGCCGTGCAGCAGTTTTGCGGCGAGGTCCGCGGGCCGTCGCCGGAAGAAATTCTCGCCGCCCGCGTAGACGCGTGCGGGCCCGGCCTCGCGCGAGACGATCAGCTCGATCGATTCGAACGACAGGTTGACACGTTCCGGCTGACTGGCGAGCAGGAACTCATCACCCAGGTGCGAGCTCTGGTGGTAGACGCGCAGGCGAGCCGTGTTACCGCGCACCCGGAACGTGACGGGCAGGCCCACCAGGTAGTCGGCGTTGATCAGGTCGAACGAGGGCGTGTCCAGGTTGAACTGCGCGAAGATGGCGCCCTCGATGTCGACCTGGAGGCCATCGCCCGCGCGGGATGCGGCCAGGCGCAGCAGGCCGAACGTGTCGCCCAGGCCGACCGAGCCGATGTCGGTGTCGTCACCGGGTTGCGCGTCGGCGAGCGTCGCGAAATCGCCGCGCACGTAGCTGGCGTAGGTGTGCGCGGCCTTGGGGTCGGCGACGAGCGGACAGAACAGCGTTCCCTGTGGCAGCAGGATGACGCCGGTGCCCTCATCCGCGTGAATGCCTGCGCCGCAGCGCGGCTGGAACGTCGGTTCCTGGCCGCGAACGCCGCCCGGGTACACGAGCGTCGCTGCAGTGATCGCCACGACGATACGACAACTCCGACTCGACCAGGAGCTTGCTTCGATCCGCAACATCCGGCACTCCAGCGCAGGTTTCCGGGACGATTCCGCGACCCGGCCGCCGCAGCGGAGCGGTATTGCTCGCACACTTCGCGGCGCGGGGCAAGGGGTCCGCCCCGTTCCCGGACTGTTCAGAGCGAGAAGTGGATGCCCAGCCCGTAGAAGGAGATGTCGTCGAGGTGGAACTGTCCGTAAGGCGCGAACCCCTGGTACAGCTGGCCGAGAACGCTGATCACGCGCCGGGTGCCGCCGGCCCCGCCGAAGCGTGCGACTTCGACGCCGGTCCGTGCGCTCCATGCCAGGCGGCGGTCGACGCGAT
>JBFFZF010000322.1:0-3005 GCA_041568755.1 Longimicrobiales bacterium
AGACCGTGGCCATACCGCCCGCACCGAGTTCGCGCTCGATGCGGTAGCGGTCGGAAAGCGCGTTCCCGAGACGCTCGCTCGCCGCGTTCATGGCGTCACAGACTCCGCTCCATTCGATGCGTGCCGGCTTCGGACATACGAGACGGTCCGCGTCATGCTACAGCCCCATCTTTTCCTCGAAGAATCGAACGAACTCCGGATCATAAGCAGCACGCCGCTCCTTCCAGAACTCCCGGAATCGAGGCGTGCGGTATCGATCGCTGTTTTCCGTCGTGCGCTGGAACCCGTAGCTGTTCAGCGCGGACTCATCGACCAGACCCTCGGCATGCTGGAAATAGACGTTCTCCAGCCGCCGCAGATTCAGCGTCATCATGAACTGCGCCCGACGCGACTCGGCGGGGGTCAGTGCCGAGTCCGGCTCGACCCACGCCCGCGTCCACAAGTCGTTGAACGCCGCATCCTGACTCTGGAGGACCAGCCACTCCTGATTCAGCGCAGCCAGCTGCTGGCGGGCCTGTCCGCGCGCGACCTGCGTGTTCTGGCGGATCTCGTAGCCGACGAACAGCAGCGAGACGATGACGCCGAGTGCGGCGGCCAGCTCACGCCACTGAAAGCTCTTCACCCGAGCATCCTCCAGGCCGACACCGCACAGCGCGGCTCCACGGGTTCAACGTCATGACCCGCGTGCGGCCCGCACCTGCACGAGCAGCCCGTGGTTGGCTTCCTCGATCGATGCCTGCTGCCGCAGGTAGATCTCGATCGATTGTTGCGCAGCCAGCAGACCCTCCCGCACGGTCCGGTCCCGCCGCAGCCCGTCGAAGTCCGTGCGTGGAAGCACGCCCGGATCGCCTTCGAGCGTAGTCAGCGCGTTCATGAAGAGTGCGTCGGTGTACCGGTGTACCGCGGGCGTGTACCGTTCCCACATCGCCTGCCTGCGGTGATCGTTGAGCTGCTCGATGAAATGCAGCGCCTGGGATTCGTAGTACAGACCCAGCGCCTGACGGAGGGTCTGGTCACGAAGGAGCTTCAGGTTGCCCGTCGCGACGAGATCGTCCCACGTCGTCCTCTGCAGGCGCAGGAAGTTCAGGAATCCCGCGAAGTGGAACGCCTTCAGCACTTCGAGCGTGTCCCGCGTCGGGGCCCAGCCGGCGTCGACGAATCGCGTCGCCAGGCGTGCGGCCTCGGCGTTCCGCATCTCCCCACCGCGCCGATAGGCCAGTCTGGCCGAATCCGCGACCAGGTCGGCCTCCAGCCGCTCCAGATAGGATCGCTCCGTGGACCGGTCGGTGCTGGCCTGTCGCAGACCCTCGATCCACAGCGCGATCAGCACACCCGCGACGATCACGACCAGCTCGGCCAGTCCTCGCCTCCAGAAGCCCTCGCGGAGCCCCCTCATCGTCCGTTCCGATTGCGGGTTCGCGGGATCTATTCGACGCCGGCCAGCCGCCTGCTCAGCTCGCGGAGCCGCGCCCGTGCGGAAACGTCGTAGGCCTGGTCGATCGCCCTTCCGACGCTCGTGCCGTCGTAGAAGAGCCCGTTGCCGACGTCCTCCGCGACCGCGAGCTGCATCACCGCAGCGACACCCTCATCAACGCTCGTCCGCGGCTGGAGGCCGAGCGCGCGGACCATGTTGGTGTCCATCATCGTGGCGGGATGCAGGCAGTTGACCGTGACGCCCGCGCCTTCCAGCTCGGCGGCCAGATCGATCGTGAACATGACCTGGGCCAGTTTGCTCTGGGCGTAGGCGCGGAACGGCTCGTACCCGCGCTCGAGCATCACGTTGTCGAAATCGATGGGCGCCTGACCCAGCGAAGAGACATTCACGATCCGGGCGGGCGCGCTGCTGCGCAGGAGCGGCAGCAGTTCGTGCGTCAGGAGATATCCCGCCAGATAGTTGACGGCGAACATGAGTTCGTGGCCGTCCGCGCTCACTTCCCGGCCGCCCGAGCGGGTGGACGCGATCCCGGCATTGTTCACGAGCAGATCGAGGCGGTCGTAATCGCGCTTCACCGCCTCCGCGAACCGTCGGACCTCCGCGAGCGAGGCAAGATCCGCCTCGTAGAAGCGAGCGGAGCCGGCGCCCGCGGCCTCGATCTCCGCGACGACTTCGTTGCCACGCTCGACGCTGCGGCCGTGCACGATCACGTGCGCCCCCGTCACGGCCAGCTGCAGCGCGACCTCCCGGCCCAGCCCGGAGGTCGATCCCGTTACGAGCACGACCTTCGCCTGCGAACCCGTCGTCGCTGCCTCCTCCCGAGCGCACGCCAGCGTCCAGCCGGTCCCGACCGCGACGAGGAACGACACGATGGCGAGCCGCACGGTCCGGTTCGGGGCCATACGTCCACCTCCCTCAGCGAGACGGGTCCGCCGGTGCGCAGGGTCCGACGAAGCTGTGCGCGGCGCCGGCCCGAAGTCAATAACAATCCAGTCAGGAGTGGCCCTTCAGATGCGAGCCGACGAAGCGGGCCGCAGCGGCAAGCGCCTGCCGGGCCTCCGGAACGAAACCGTCCAGCATGTGCCAGCCATGGAAGACGCCGGCGTAGATTTCCAGCGTGCTGTCGCCATCGGCCTGTCGGATCAACTCGTGCGCCCGGACTGCGTCATCGCGCAGCAGTTCGTCTTTCCCGACCTGCAGCAACACGGGCGGCAGGCTGCTCAGATCCAGTGTCAGAGGCGCGCAGTACCCGGCCGGTGGCTCCCGGCTGCCGGTACAGGCCGCGGCGAACTCGGCGAAGTTCCCGGGACGGAACATCGCGCACCGACCATTGTTCTCCCCGACAGATGGACTGCTCCCCGTCAGGTCGAGCCAGGGTGACAGTGCGACCGCACACGCCGGAAGCGGCAGACCCGCGTCGCGCGCCCGGAGCATCAGCCCGAAGACCAGATTCCCGCCGGCCGAGTCGCCGGCAACCGCGACGCGCGCCGGATCGCCGATGTCATCGAGAACGCAGGCGTACGCTGCCATGACATCATCGAGTGCGGCGGGGTAGCGATGTTCGGGCGCG